>NZ_JBIVFL010000007.1:254057-391112 GCF_044748125.1 Streptomyces sp. NPDC090025
CGGCCCGAGCGGCGTGGGATGCGCGGGATCAGCGGTGTTCCACAGCCGCACCGTCTGGTCCCAACCCGCGGTGGCGAGGGTGCGGCCATCAGGACGGAACGTCAAGGAGACGCACCACTCGTGGGTGGGCAAGGGTGAGAAGAGCGCGGGATGCGCGGGATCTCGGACGTTCCACAACTGGATGCGATCCGTGGCAGCGGTCGCCAGGATACGGCCGTCGGGGCTGAAGGCCGTCGCGTCGACGGCCCTTCCGCCTCCGTGGTGGAGAGGCCGCGCGAGTGCGGTGGGACGTGTCGGGTCCTTGATGTTCCAGAGCCGGGCGGTGAAGTCCGTGCTGGCGGTGACGAGGGTACGACCGTCGGGGCTGAATGTCGCCGAGCTGATGGAGCTGGTGTGCCCCACCACCTGGGTCGGACGGCCGGAGCCGCCGACCTGCCAGAGCTGGGCCGTGTCGCCGTTGCTGTCGGCGGTGGCGAGGGTGTGGCCGTCGGGGCTGAAGCTCAGCACACCGGAATAACCGGCGTTGGTGGCGACCGTGACGGGGAGAGGAGCGTTCCCGGTGTTCACCAGAGCCGTCGCGGCTTGTGGCGATGCGCGAATGCGGTAAGCGGCGAGGTCGAGTTGGGCGGCCAGGGCGGGGTCGGCCTCCCGCATCTGCTGGGCCTGGGTGGTCAGCCCCGCGGCGATGGTGGTGTCACGTTGGCGCAGGGCGTCGGCGCGTTGTCGATCGGCGACGACGGCAATGGTCGCGGCAAGCACGGTCAGTACGCAGAGTGCGGCGACGGCAGCCCGTCCGGTTCTCCTGGCACGCCGTTCGTGGCGGCCGGACGCGTCGAGGAACTCCGTCACGTGCTTGTCCAGTTGCACGCCGTTCTGGTGTCTGCGGGTCCATTCGAGCGCGTTGGCGAGCCGGTTCCCCCGGTAGTGCCCGCTCGGGTCACGACCGTCCCGGTGCCAGGTCGTCGCGGCAATGGCCAGGTCCTGGTAGGTGAGCAGGCCCGCCCTGTCCTCGTCGATCCAGCGGCGCAGGCGCGGCCAGGCGTCCAACAGCGCTTCGTGGGTGATCTCGACGGTGGTGGCGTCCATGGTGATGAGCCGGGCTTGGGCCAGGGTCTCCAGCACGCTGTTCATGGCGGCGTGGGCACCCAGGTCGGCGCGCGGGACACGTCGCTTGGTGTCCCGGTCGCCGTCGCTGCCCGGAGCGACCAAGCGCAGGAAGAGGCCCCGGACGAGCTCGCGTTGCGGCTCGGCGAGCTGATCGTAGACGTGGTCGGCGGTGCGGGCCAGCGCGTGTGTGATACCGCCGACCGCTTCGTAGCCCGCCACGGTGAGGGTGGTTCCGCGCCGCCGGTGCCAGGTTTCGCGCAGCGCGTGGGAGACGAGAGGGAGTACGCCCGTCTGGCCTGCGGCGTCGGCGATGACGCGGGCGAGCAGGGCGCCTTCGACGGTGGCGCCGGAGCGGGTGGCGGGCAGACTGATGGCGCGTCGTAACTCCTCGGTGTTCATCGGCCCGATGAGGAGTTGCGCGTCGCGCAGGGCTTCGACGAGGGCCGGCTGCTCCGAGCAGCGGGAGTAGAAGTCGGCCCGCACTCCCAGGACAACGCGTGTGCGGCTGTTGGCCGCCTGCACGGCGGTGAGAAGTTGGGTGATGAAACCGCTCCGCTCCCGCTCCCCCGCGCACTGGGTGAAGGCTTCTTCGAACTGATCGACCACGATCAGGAGGTCCGCTTCGGCCGGGTGCTCGTGGAGCGCCTGGAGCACGTTCAGGTGCAGGGCGCGGGGGTTGTCCCGCAGCTCGGTGTGCACCTCGGTGGCGGAACGGTTGCTCAGCTTGGCCAGATGAGTGGCGCACTCCTCCAGCGGGTGAGCCCCGGGGGTGAGGAGAAGAGCCGGCCATGGCCACGGCTCCGGTGCGCTCCGGCCGGAGGAGCCGCTGCCCAGGAGACCGGCGCGCAGGAGTGAGGACTTGCCTGATCCCGATGCGCCGAACACGGCGAGGAACCGGCTGGTACGCACGCGGGAGACGATCTCTTCGGTGAGGCGTTCCCTCCCGAAGTACCGGTCGGCGTCCTCGGGCTGGAAAGCGCTGAGTCCGGCATACGGGCAGGACCCGTCGTCCACCGCGGACGGTTCGGCGGGTGCCGGGTCGGCGGCGATCTCGGCCGCGGCGTCGCGCCAGCGGGCCTCCCATTCCACGGCGTCGCCGTGGCAGGCTCGGACGTAGGCCAGGGTCACGTCGAGGCTCGGGAGCTTGTGCCCGCCCGCCGCGTCGGCGAGCGTCGTGGAGGAGTAGTTGGCCAGGGCGGCCAACTTCCGGTACGGGGGGCTGCCGGCTGTCCGCCGCAACTGCCGCAGACCCGACGCGAACCGGGTCAGGGCATCGTCCCTGTCCTCCAACGGACGCTCTCCACGGGGCATGTTCGCTCTTTTCGGCCAGGGTACGGGTGGGCGGGTGGATCAACGACGGCGCCCCGATGACGTCGTGGGGCGGATCGCAGGTTGGCTCGGAGTGATCACTGGCTTGTCTGGCTCTGATGACGAGGCGGGTAGGTGGTCGGTTGCCTGGCGAGGCGTCGAAGCTCTCGGGCGAGCCGCGCGACCAGTTGCGGGGAGCGGCGGCGGGCGCGCGGGCAGCCCGCTCCGACGTACGGGCCAGGGCGCGGCCAGCCCTCGTCAGCGACGGAGAGGCGGCGGAGGTCCCTGGGGTGGCGGGAGCCGGTCGGGGACATGCCGGTGTCGCCGTCGCGGCGGGCCGGCGGATCGAGGACCAGGCGGCCTTGGCGGACTCGCTCGCGAGCCGTGGCGAGAGCGTGGTCGCCGCATCCGGCCGCCGTACGGGTAGATGCCGGCGGCCCTGCTGCGGCCGAACTTGAGGTGCATCGGGGCACCGCGGTGGATGAGCTCAGCCATCTCCGCAACGGTTTCCGACGCATTCACACCGCGCACGGAGGGCCGCCGCTGAGCGTCCCCTACGCCCGATCGCTCCCGGCGCGCCCCGTCGCCCCCCGCCCCAGGGAAAGTCGCACCAAGATCCGGACCGCTTCCGGACCAACCCCCTGCCAGAAAGCCTCGCCAACCATCATTTGGCCTGGTCAGCGCGGATGCAACTGCTGTACCACCAGCAGACGAAGAACATGCTGGTGTCGTACTCGCCGAAGAAGCTCGGCTTCTTCTAGGGCGTGTGTCGAAAGTAGCGCCGGCTGCCCGAAGGGCAGGCCCGGCGGTGTCCGGTGCGTGCGATCGCAAGGCGGAGGGTCGCCCCGATACTGGACGTATCGGGGCGAGCCCGACAACGCGGCGAGCGTGCGTGCCGGGCGCCGCCGGGCAGGCGGGACTTTCGACACACGCCCTAGAGCACCGGGTCGAGCGGAAGAGGCTGTCCGGATCGTTCCGGACAGCCTCTTCACCCGTTACCGGCTGGTGCGGATCACTCCTTGCTGCCGGTCAGCCACAGGCCGAGTGCCGAGCCGACGAAGACGACGCCCGAGCCCACCGAGGCCATGACCCTGGTGGTGCCGGTGTAGTCGGCGAACGTGCTGACGTACACCGCGGCGGCGGTGGAGAGGGCGAGCAGCAGCCAGAGTGCGGGCTTCATGGGGGTTCCTCCTGGGTGTCTCCCCGACGCCCCTCTGCGGGGCGGCGAGAGCGGGTCGCTTCGTCGTCCACTCTCGCCGCCGGCCCCTTCCCGGCACATCGGGTCCTGCTCCCGAACCGCAGGTGTAGCCCGCTACACCTGCGGGGTGGGGTCGGCGACCGCCGTCGTGGTCCGTGCCGGGGTTCATGCCTTCAGGTAGGCGAGGACCGCCAGGACCCGGCGGTGGCCGCTGTCGCTGGGGGGAAGGTTCAGCTTGGCGAGGATGTTGCCGATGTGCTTGCTGACCGAGCGCTCGGTGATGAACAGGGTGGTCGCGATCGTCGGGTTGTCGAGGCCCTGGGCCATGAGGCTGAGGACCTCGCGTTCCCGCGGGGACAGCGCGTCCAGGGGGTCGTGGCGGGTCATGAGCTGGGAGACCACGTCGGGGTCGAGCGCGGTGCCCCCGGCGGCGACCCGCTCCAGGGCCTGCTGGAACTCCTCGATGTGGGAGACCCGGTCCTTCAGCAGATAGCCGACGCCTGAGGCGCCCTGGCCCAGCAGTTCGGTGGCGTAGCTCTCCTCGACGTACTGGGACAGGACGAGGATGGGCAGACCCGGCATCAGTCTGCGGGCCTCGATGGCCGCTCTGAGGCCCTCGTCGCGGAATCCGGGGGGCAGTCGGACGTCGAGCACGGCCGCGTCGGGCCGGTGTTCGAGCAGCGTGGGCACCACCTCGGGCCCGCTCCCCACGACGGCGACGATCTCGTGGCCGACGTCCTCCAGCAACAGAACCAGGCCCTCGCGGAGCAGGACGTTGTCCTCCGCGATCACGATCCGCACGGCAGTACCACCTCAATCGTCGTTCCGGAACCGACAGGGCTGTCGATCCTCGTCGTACCGTCCAGGGCGGCGACGCGCTGGCGTACGCCGTCGAGTCCGCTTCCCTCGCCCGATCCCGGCACCGCGCCGCCACGCCCGTCGTCCTGGACGAGGACGTGCAGCCCGGTCCGGTCGTACCGGAGGGACACCCGCGCCTGCCGCGCTTCGCTGTGCCGGGCGATGTTGGTGAGGGCCTCGGCGACCACGAAGTAGGCGGCGGCCTCGACGGCGGCCGGCGGCCGGCGGGCGGGCTCGGGAAGGTCGAGGGCGACCGGGATCGTACGTCCCGCGGCGAGTGATCGGATGGCGCCGTTCAGCCCGCGGTCGGAGAGGATCGGCGGGTGGATGCCGCGGATCACCGTACGCAGCTGCACGAGTGCCTCGTCCACTGTCGTCCTGGCGTCGAGCATGAGTTTCCTGGCGCTCGCGGGGTCCTTGTCGAATTTGCGGTCGGCCAGGCCGAGACGCATGGCGACCGCGACGAGCTGCGCCTGGGTGCCGTCGTGCAAGTCCCGCTCGATCCTGCGGAGTTCCGATTCGTGTGCCTGGAGCGCCCCGGCCCGGGAGGCGGTCAGCTCCTCGATCCGGCGTTCGGCACCGGTCCAGTTCCCCAGCAGCACCTCCGCGATGCGGGTCTCCCACCGGGCGGCGGCGGGGGCCAGCCAGAGGAAGAGGAGGGCGAAGATCCAGACGCAGACCGCCGACAGGACGACCGCCTGCAGCCAGGTCGTCAGGGGGGCGGCGAGGAGGGTGAGGGTGCCGCTGGGGACGGTCCACCACCACATCGGGATCGAGAGGCTGAGCAGGAGGCTGAACAGGGCGCCGAGGACGAGGACGGGCAAGATCAGGCCGACCACGCCGTGGAGCAGCATCCACGCCACGTCCTTGCCGGTCCCGGAGGATCGCAGCAGTTGGAGGGTCTGCCGGCGGGCGCTGCCCTGGAGTGTGGGGTACGGGCGTCGCACCGGACGGCCGAGGCGTCGTTCCGCGCGGCGGCGCTCGGCGTCGGCGAGGGACCGCAGGGGGCGGATCGCCCAGGGCAGTACCGGCGCGACGATCAGCGCGACGCAGACGAGCGGCAACAGCACGCAGCCGGCCAGGGACGCCAGGGCGGTCGCGAGGCCGCCGAGGAGATACCGCGTGGAACGCAGGCTGTGACGTGCGCGTGCCTTCAGGTCCATGGATCACGACGGTACGCCACGATTGATTCCCTGCCCTACCTGCCCCGCTCCACCATCTTGGTGGAGCGGGCTACACCTCCGGTGCGGGGGCGTGACCGCTGCCGGCCTCCCCTCTCCCGAGCCTAGTTTCGAAGCCTGATCTTGACCGACCGAGGGCATCGAAGGGCCACACATCATGCGACGGATGACGACGAGCGGGGAGACACCGTACGCCGTGTCCCTGGACCAGGTTTCCAAGTCGTACGGCGAGGTGACCGCGCTGGAGCAGGTGAGCTGGGGGTTTCGTACCGGCAGCTTCACCGCGATCATGGGCCCGTCCGGCTCGGGCAAGAGCACGTTCCTGCACTGCGCGTCCGGTCTCGACCGGCCGACGAACGGGTCGGTCCGGCTGGGCGGTGTGGACATGGGCGGGCTTCGCGAAGCCGAGCTGACCCGGCTGCGCCGGGAGCGGATCGGTTTCGTCTTCCAGGGCTACAACCTGATGCCGTCGATGGACGTCGAGCGCAACATCACCCTCCCGCTGTCCCTCGGCGGCCGGAAGGCCGACCGGCAGTGGCTGGGGGAGATCGTCCACCGGGTCGGGATGGCGGGCCTGCTCGGGCACCTCCCGGCGCGGCTGTCGGGTGGCCAGCAGCAGCGTGTGGCGGTCGCCCGGGCACTGGTGACGCGCCCCGAGATCGTCTTCGCCGACGAGCCGACGGCCGCGCTCGACCCCAGGTCGGCCGGGCACGTCCTGAAGCTGCTGCGGGAGGCGGTCGACGAGATGGGACGGACCGTCGTCCTCGTCACCCACGATCCTGTGGCGGCCGCGTGGGCCGACAGCGTCGTCTTCCTCGGTGGGGGCCGGATCGTCGACGAACTGACCGCTCCGTCCGCGGCAGCCGTCCTGGCCCGCTGGGACTCGCTGTGAGGCGCGGGATCGCCGCAGGCGTGGCGGCGGCGCTGCTCTTCGCCGCCGCGCTGACGGGCGCGTTCGGTGTCCTCCTCGAATCGGCGCTGCGGGCGCACGGTGCGGTCGACCGCTACGCCCCGGCCGTGGCCGTCGTCGCCGCGAGCCAGCGGGTCGAGATGACCGTGGACTCCGGTGAGTCCGAGCGTACGGAGGTCAGGCCGCTGCTGGAACGGGCGCGGGTACCGATCGCCCCGGCCGAACGGCTGAAGGAGGTTCCGGGGGTCGTACGGGTCGTCGCGGACGTGTCCGTACCCGTCGTCGCCGCCGACGGCACCGGACTCACCGGTCACGGATGGGAGTCGACCCTGCTCGGCCCGTTCGAACTGCGGTCGGGGCGTGCCCCGCAGGCACCGAACGAGGTGGCGGTGCCGGCCGGGAGCGGCCTGGAGGTCGGGGACACCGTCCGGCTCCAGGCGGGAGGCCGGGCACCGGAGCCGTACCGGGTCAGCGGCCTGGTGTCGGCTGGTCCGGGGGCGGACGGCGCCGTCCGCGCGAGCGCGTGGTTCGACGACAGGACGGCGCGGACGCTCACCGGCCATCCCGGACACGCCGACGCGCTGGTGGTCCTCGGCGAAAAGGGCACGTCCCCCGAGGCGCTCGGCGCGGCGGCCCCGGGTCTGCTGGTCGCGACCGGTGCCGCACGCGGGGACGTCGAGAACCCGGGGGTGGCGGCGGCGCGGCTCGACCTGATCGGGGTGAGCGCGTCCATCGGCGGCATCGCCCTGCTGGTCGTGCTGCTGATCCTGACCGGGCTGCTGGACATCTCCGTACGGGACCGGACCCGCGAACTCGCGGTGATGCGCGCCATCGGCGCCACCCCCCGGCAGGTGCGGCGGCTGATCGTCCGCGGCATCCTGAAGGTCGCCGTGCCCGCCGCACTCCTGGGCGGCCTGGGATCGCTCGGGCTCGGCGCGGTCCTGCACCGGTTCATGGCCGATCACGGTGTCCTCCCGCGAGAGCTGTCGCTCGTACTGAGCCCGCTGCCCGTCGCCGGCACCATGCTGCTCACCGTGCTCACCGCGGTCGGCTCCGCCTGGCTCGCGGCCCGGCGCGTCTCCCGCGTCCGGCCGGTCGAGGCCCTGGGCGAGGCGGCGACGGAGCCGGCGCGGCTGCCGCGCTGGCGGATGGTCACCGGGCTCTTCTTCCTGGCCGTCGGGCTGGGCGCGGCCTCCACGGCGCTCGCCTTCGGCGGGCAGATCGCCAGGGCGGCCATGGGCGGACTGGCGCTCACCCTGATCTGGGCCGCCGCGCTGCTGGGTCCCTGGATCGCGCGGGCCGGGATCCGCGTCCTGAGCCCTCCGCTGCGGCTGCTCCTCCCGGTGCCGGGCCGACTCGCCGCGGAGACCGCCTCCGTCGCCGCCGTCCGGCTGGCGTCGGTGATCACACCGATCGCGCTGGCGCTCTCCTTCGGGGCCGGGCAGCTCTTCGTCCAGACCACGGCCGTCAACGCCACCCGCACCCAGGCGGCCGTCGGTCTGCTCGCGGACCACGTGCTCGTCGCGGACGGTCCGGGCGTGCCGAGCGCGGCGTACGAGGAGGTACGACGGACGCCCGGGGCGGACGCGGTGACGGCCGTCAAGCGCACCACCGTCGTGAAATCGGTCGGCGACCAGCTCCAGTCACTGCCCGCGCAGGGCCTCAAGGGCGCGTGGTCGAACCTGGATCCGGGCGTCACCTCGGGCTCGCTGGCGGCACTGCGCGACACCGACACCGTCGCGGTCAGCTCGAACGTCGGCGACAGCGACGACCTCGGCACGACCATGTCCTTCTGGCTCGGCGACGGCACTCCGATCCACCCCCGGGTGGTCGCCGTCTACGACCGTGGGATGGGCTTCGGCGACGTCCTGCTGCCGCACGATCTGGTCGCGGCGCACGTCACCGACGGCGGTCATGACGACTACCTGCTGGTGAGCGGGGACGCCGACCTCCGGCCGGTGACCCAGCGTCTCCCCGGGGTACACGCCACGTCCGCCGCCGAGTACGGCGCGGCGCTGACCGAGCAGGCGCGCGTGCAGGGGCTTCCGGGCCTGATGGCGGTCGCGGCCATCGCCCTGTTCACCTTGATCGGCGTGGTGACCACGCTGGCCGTCGCCACCGCGTCGCGCCGACGCGAGCTGGCCCTGCTCCGTCTGATCGGCGCGACGCGCCGCCAGGTCCTGTCCATGTTGCGCCTGGAGACGCTGCTCGTCCTCGGGACGGGCACGATCGTCGGCACACTGGTGGCGGCCCTGACCCTGTTGACCTTCGCCCTCGCGGTGACCGGGCTGCCCGCGCTGTCCGTCTCCCCCGCCGTCTGTGTCGCCATCCTGGGCGTGGTCGGCCTGGCGGGCATGTCGGCGGTCATGCTGCCGGCACGGCGGCTGGTACGGCGTCGCGGCTCGCCCCGGATCGAGTAGGCGGCCGCGCGTCCCGGGTGCGCCCGTCTTCGGACGGGCGCACGAGCGGGGAAGCCGTTCCTTCATGCGCCTCGACCGTCAAGGACCAGGCCGAGCCAGCGGCGGGCCCGTCGCACCACGGCCACCTCTCACTGACCCACTGATGTTGTTCCCCTACCGACAGGAGTTGTTCCATGCACGCAGGTGTCTCGCCGAGGTTCCGTCCCGCGCTTTCGCGAGGCGGCCGACGTAAGACCTTGATCGCCATGACCGTGCTCACCGGGGCCGTCATGACCGCCGGTGCGCTGTTCCCGTCCGCGGCCTCCGCCGCCAAGCCGGACCCCGTTCAGAAGAGCCTGAACACCTTGGTGGTCGACGACAAGATGCCCGCCGCGTCGGCGAGCGTCGTGGACCGCGAGGGCCGGACGCGTCACTACACGGCGGGTGTCGGTGACCTCAGGACCGGCGCGAAGGTACCCAAGGACGGGCAGGTACGGGCGGCCAGCAATACCAAGGCCTTCACCGCCGTGGTCGCGCTGCAGCTGGTCGCCGAGAAGAAGCTCGCCCTGGACGCCCCCGTCGACACCTACCTGCCCGGTCTGCTGCGCGGCGAAGGCGTCGACGGACGCCGCATCACCATCCGCCAACTCCTCCAGCACACCAGCGGCCTGCCCGAATACCTGGACAAGGGCGCGGTCCTCAAGGACCCGCAGAGGTACTACGAGCCGCGCGAGCTCCTCGACAGCGCCCTCGCACAGAAGGCCCACTTCTCCCCGGGCGCGAAGTGGGAGTACAACAACACGAACTACCTGGTCGCGGGCCTGATCATCCAGAAGGTCACCGGCCGCCCGCTGGGCGAGGAGATCAACCGGCGCGTCGTCGACCGCATCGGACTGCGCCACACCTACTTCCCCACCCCCGGAGACATGACCATCCGCGAGCCCCACGCCAGGGGCTACCACCGGGACACAGCCGACTCGCCCTGGCGCGATGTCACCGAACTCGACCCGTCCTGGGGCTGGGCCGCGGGTGCGGTGATCACCACCAACAGCGACCTCAACCGCTTCTACACCGCACTCCTCGGCGGCAGACTCCTGCCCCCGGCCCAGCTCGCCCAGATGCGCACCACCGTCCCCACGGGCGCCCCCGGTGTCGGTTACGGACTGGGCCTGACCAGCACGCCGTTGCCGTGCGGCGGCGTCTACTGGGGCCACGGCGGAACCATTCCGGGATCCTTCACCTCGGGAGGTGTCACGGAGGACGGCCGTGCCGTCAACATCGCACTGACCGCCATGCCGGCCGACAGCGCCACCGAACAGCACGCACAGGCCGCCGTCGACACGGCACTGTGCCGCTGAGTGGTGTGCAGCACCAGCAGACGAAGACATGCCCGCAAAGCCACCGGCTCGCGAGGCGGCGGGCGGTGTGGGGTGGGGTGGGGTGGGCGCCCGGGCGGCGCCCATCGGCGGCCCGGATCCAGTTCCTCAGCGTCTCGGTGTCCGCCCCGAGTTCACCGACGACCGACGGCGACCGACGGCGACCGACGCGATCGCCGCTCCCGGCCTCGACCGGTAAAACGCAACCGCGTGGCGGCTGAAACATGACCGACGGACGACGGCAGCGTTCGCGGACGAGTCTTTGTCCAGCAGCGGCGCAGGAGGACACGCCTCCTGCCGTCCGGTTCGGCCCGTCCCGGGTGTCGTCGCCACGAGGCGCCCGCCGGACCGCATCCGTACCACCACGTCGCCGTTTCCCACCGAAGAGGTGCAGATCATCTTGCGGTATTTGACCGTCCCATCGATCGCGGCCGGAATCAGCGTTGTCGCCTCGCTGATCACCCTGGCAGCCGTTCCCGCCGACGCCGCGTCCGCCCCGGCCCCGGAAGGCGTGCGGTGGGAGCTCTGCCGGGACGCCGTTTCGGACTGGAATCGCAACGACGACCGCAGCGAATGCGTGCTCATCCCCGTCCCCGTGGACTATTCCAAGCCCGAGGGCAGAAAAATCGACATCGCGGTGAGCCGGGTCAAGGCCACCGGAAAGCGCACCGGTGCTCTCTTCGGCAACCCCGGAGGACCCGGACTGGCCGGCACCCCGTCCGCCCATGAACTCCTCGGCAGCCGCCTGGGGCCCCTGAACGAGACATGGGACTTCATCGGTATCGACACCCGCGGGACCGGCTACAGCGCCCAGATCTCCTGCGATGAGCCTGAGTTCAAGGGGGGTGAGACAGAGAAGGAGATGTTCGAGATGCGGGCGGACGCGAAGCGCGCATGCATCGCCAAGGACCCGGAACTCGCGCTCTCCATCAGCATGGAGAATGCCGCCCGGGACATGGACCGCATCCGGCAGGTGCTGGGATTCGACAAGATCAACTTCTACGGAAACTCCGGCGGGACGGCGCTGGGCGCGGTCTATCGCTCCATGTTCGACAAGCGCGTCGACCGCATGTGGCTGGACTCGATCATGTCCCCGGTCGGGCAGAGCGCAGCGGTCGAGGCAGAGGTGGCCGCCACCGACGCCGGGTACCGGCGGTTCTTCACGTGGCTGGCCGGAAAGGACTCCACCTACGGGTTCGGAACCTCGCCCAAGAGGGTCGAATCCGCCTTGAAGAAGCTGCAGGCGAAGGTCGGACGGGAAGAATTCGCCGCCCTCCTGGACAGCAACCTGGAAGCCATCCCTGACCGGTGGGAGCGATCAGCCGCGAAGTTGGCGGAGGTCCGGGACAGCGGAGCGGAGGTGACCGCCACGCAGCGGAACGCGGACCGGAATGCGGACCGGAAGTCCTTCGGCTTCGGAGAGATGGGGCGCAATTACGGCTTCACCCACGACGCCTTCATGTGCAATGCCAGCACCGATGGCCGGACGTATGCCGATCTCGTCCGTATCAGGAAGGAACGGCAGGCGAAGTACCCCTTCTCCACCGACTTCAACAACGATCCCGTCGCGAACTGCGCCGGCTGGCCCGCGGGCAGGTCGTGGGACTTGAAGCCTGGAAAGAGCCGACTTCAGCTGTCCGGCCACAAGTTCGAACTCGTCACGCCCTATGTATGGGCCAAGATGATGCACAAGAAGATCGGCGGATCGTTGCTGACCGTCATGGACGCGGAGCACTCCACCATGAAGTCCAAGGACCTCGCGTGCGGCTCCAAGGTGCTCGACTTCTTCCGGGACGGCACACCCGCGAAGGGCAGCTGCCCCGGTTTCCCGGCCGACCGGACGGGCCCCCCGGGACCGGCCGGCAACATGGCGGGAACCGTGAAACTCCCGTACTGCTCCGCTTCGCTGGTCCGCCCCCGCACCGCCCGTGACGAGGACAAGGCGCTCCTCCTCACGAACGGGCACTGCCACCCTGCGGGACGGCCGAAGCCGGGTGAAGTGATCACCGGCAAGAACGCCCCCATCGAAGGCACCGTCATGAGCCCGGCAGGCCGCGAACTCGGCCCGGTGACCGGGCGGGTCCTCTACGCCACGATGACGGGAACCGACATCACGCTGGCACAACTGGACTCCACGTACGCGGAGATCCAGCAGAAGTACAAGGTCGAGGCATTCCCGCTGGCCTCGTCCTCGCCCGTACCCGGGCAGAAGATCAAGGTGGCGTCCAGCTTCCTGGAGAGCGTCTGGTCGTGCCAGGCCGAGGCCGTGGTCCCGACCCTCAAGGAGGGCGACTACACCTCGACCCGCGCCATCCGTTACGCGAAGGAATGCGACACCCGGCCCGGGAGCTCCGGCTCGCCGGTCATCGACGCCGAGACCCGGGAGCTCGTCGCCGTGAACAGCACCAGCAACCGCGACGGCAAGGAGTGCGAACTGAACAACCCCTGCGAGGTCGACGGGACGGGCACCACCGTCCACCAGGGACGCGGGTACGCCACCGAGACCGCGGCGATCGCCGGGTGCATCGGGGACGCCAACACCCTGGATCTCAAGCGCCAGGAGTGCACCCTGCCCAAGCCCTGACCTGAGCCCACCTCACCTCACCCCCTCCCTTGACCTCCCCCCCCTTCCGCCCCTCCGTCCCACGGTCCCTTCCCGAAGGGAGCCCGGGGCGGAGGGG
The DNA here is from genome assembly GCF_044748125.1 of Streptomyces sp. NPDC090025. Taxonomy (NCBI): domain Bacteria; kingdom Bacillati; phylum Actinomycetota; class Actinomycetes; order Kitasatosporales; family Streptomycetaceae; genus Streptomyces; species Streptomyces sp. NPDC090025. The sequence continues at coordinate 267,076 of NZ_JBIVFL010000007.1, forward strand.
TGGGGCATGGGCGGACGGCATGGGCGGCCTCGGGGCGCGACGCCTCCGAGGCCGCCCCGGATCACCTCATCCTCGTCCGGGAACGTCACCGAGGCCGTCGGCCCTGGCCGCCCGCTCGGCGTCGTGACGGGTCCTCGCCTCGTCGAGCGCGTCGCCCATGCGCTGGTACAGCACCTTCCTGCGCCCGGCCGCGAGGGCCCGTGCGGCGTCGAGGCGTTCGAGACTGCCCTGGAAGTGCGGGGCGACCTGCTGCGCGAAGAGTTCGTAGTGCCGCCGGGTGGCGTCCGGCCTCGCCCATTCGTGCGCCATCATGAGGTAGCAGCCGAAGCCGCGGGACTGCTCCTGGAGTTGGCGGATGTGCCGGATCGCGTCGTCCGGTGTTCCGATGACGCCGACGCCGGACTCGTTGATCCAGTCGATGCGTTCCTTCAGCGTCGAGCCGCCGGGCTCGAAGTGCGGCACCGCGGCTTCGTACTGCAGGTAGCGGCACCAGTCGTCGAGTCCGTACGCGACGTCCTCGTATGCCTGTTCCTTCGTTTCGGCGACGTGCACGGGCCCGACGAGTCGCCATGCGGCGCGGTCGGGGGTGGTGCCGAACTGCCGGGCCCGTTCTTCCATCACGTCCCAGTGCGCGGCGAGCAGGTCGAGGTCCCCCGTCAGGGTCGCGCCGATGGACAGCAGCGCAAGCCCGTGCTTGCCCGCGATCCGGGGTCCGGAGGGCGATGCGATCGCCGCGACGCCGACTTCGAAGCAGGGCGTGGAGTACGGGCGTAACTGGCACCTGGCTTCGACCAGTTGGTAGCGGTCGGTCTTCCTGGTGACGGGCTCGTCCCCGGTGAGCAGCTGGATGAGGACGTCGGTGTCCTCTTCCAGCGCGGCCCGCTGCGAGACCGGATCGATGCCGATCATCGCCGCGTCCGTCGGGAGGGAGCCGGGGCCGAGGCCGAGCATGAACCGGCCCCGGGTGAGGTGATCGAGCAGGATCGCGCGGTCCGCCACCCAGAGCGGGTTGTGGTAGGGGAGGGAGAGCACGCCGGTCCCCAGCTTGATGTGCGTGGTCCGGGCCGCGACGTGCGCGATGAAGATCTCGGGGCTGGCGATCAACTCCGATCCGCCGGAGTGGTGTTCACCGATCCAGGCTTCGTCGTAGCCGAGCTCGTCGAGCTGCTGGAGGGTGGCCACGTCCCGCGCGAGGGCGGTCACGGGATTCTGCCCTTGAGCGGTGTGGAACGGCGCCATGAAGATTCCGAAGCGCATCTCAGATCCTTCCGTCACATCAGAGACCGGACCGGCGCCGCACCGGTGGAGGGCGCCCTTGCGTACGGTTCACACGTGCGTACGGTTCGTCCTTCGGGCGGTACGGGGACGCCCCGCCCATGCCTCGATGGCCGAACCGGCGTGTCCCCGGAGCCGGGAGGTGACACCACTGCGTCACCGGCCGAGTGCGGAGCGACACCATGATCGAGGCTAGCAAGCCGCCCGCGGCCCGGGGGCCGGAACGCCGGGAAGGCGGCGGGAAGCTCCGTACGGCGAGCCGTGCCGGTCGTTTCCCCGGGGCTGCCGCCACCGATACGTACCTGAAACAAAGCCGTGGGGCGCTCGAATCGCTGGTCACGTCGGCCGGAAGCGTGGCCACGCGACTCTGGGGCCGTACCCGATTCCCGGTGTACGTGATGCCGGAGGTCCTAGTCGTGTTGAGCACTCCCCACCGTCCCGGTCCCGCCGCCCCGACGGAGCCCGCCGAACCGCGCCCTGACGATGCCGGGGCAGGCGAGGCCCGTGTCCGCGCGGGCCGTCGTGGACGGCTGATCGCCGGTTTCGCGGTCTGCGCGGCCCTGCTGATGGCCCTGCTGATGGCCCTGCACGCCTGGATCCCCAACGGGTTCGGCCAGCTCGGCAGCCTGTTCGAGACCTTCCTGCCGTGGGCCGGGCTGAGCGTTCCCGTTCTGCTCGCCCTCGCGGCGGTCCGGCGCTCCCGGATCGCGGCCGTCGCCGTGATCGCGCCCGCGGTCGTCTGGGGCGCGCTCTTCCACGGTGTGCTGGCCGACAAGGGCTCCGCGGGTGGAGACCTGACCGTGGTCACCCACAACGTGGACGAGGCGAACCCCGACCCGGCGGGCACCGCGCGTGCCCTCGCCCGGTCCGGGGCGCACGTCCTCGCCCTGGAGGAGCTGTCCGCCAGGAGCACACCCGTGTACGAGCGGGAACTGGCCGCCGCCTACCCGTACCACTCGGTCCACCTCGGCATCGGGCTGTGGAGCACCTACCCGCTGCGCCAGGTGGAACCCGTGCCGATCATGCCCTGGACCCGTGCGGTACGGGCCACGGTCGACACCCCGCAGGGGCCGGTCGCCGTGTTCGCCGCCCATCTCGCGTCGGTACGGGTGACCCCCGGCGGCTTCGCCACCGCCCGCCGCAACGAGGCGGGCAGGAATCTCGCCGAGGCCGTACGGGCCGAGAAACTGCCCCGCGTCATCGTGATGGGCGACTTCAACGGAGCGTACGAGGACACCGCGCTCGGCCCGCTCACCTCGCAGTTGCGTTCCGCGCACGGCGAGGCGGGCGCGGGGTTCGGTCTCACCTGGCCGGCGTCGTTCCCGTTGGTGCGGATCGACCAGATCCTCGTCCGGGGCGTCAGCCCCGCCTCCGCCTGGTCGCTTCCGGCCACCAGCAGCGACCACCTGCCCGTCGCGGCCTCGCTGCGGCTGTGACCGCGGCGCCCGGCCCGCTGACTACGATGAACCAGAACACATGAACCAGAACATACGAAGCGGAACATATGCCCGCCCATGAGCAGAACGGTGGCCGGTCGGCCGTCCGAGCACCAGGCCCCGTCAGCGTCCTCGTCGTCGAGGACGACGCCGTCATCCGCCGTGCCGTCCAGCTCTTCCTGGAGCGCTACGGCTATCAGGTCGCCGTGGCCGCCGACGGCCTGGCCGGTCTTGAGGCGTTCCGGGCCGGCGCCCATGACCTGCTGATCCTGGACGTCATGCTGCCCGAGCTCGACGGCATCGGGCTGTGCCAGCGCATCCGGGAGGAGAGCCTGGTCCCGATCCTGATGATGTCCGCCCGCGGTGACGCCCTCGACGTCGTCGCGGGCCTGGAGGCGGGCGCCGACGACTACGTCGTCAAACCCGTCGACACCGCCGTCCTCGTCGCCCGCATCCGCATGCTGCTGCGCCGCGCGAGCTTCGGACGGCCCGAGGCGGCGGAGAAACCGCCGGCCCGCCATCCGGACACTCAGGGGCGCGCGAGCCGAGCCGGTGCGGCGGCCCCCGGCGTGCTGGTGTTCGGCGACCTGACCGTGGACACCGCCGGTCTGGAGGTGCACCGGGACGGCCGACAGGTCCCGCTGACCCCGACCGAACTGCGCCTCCTGCTGGAGCTCGCCGCCGCACCCGGCACCGTCCTCGACCGCCGACGGCTGCTCCGCGACGTCTGGGACTACGGCTGGGAGGGCGACTCCCGGGTCGTGGACCTGTGCGTGCTGCGCCTGCGCAAGAAGATCGGAACCGGCCGGATCGAGACCGTGCGCGGCTTCGGCTACAAACTCGTCCGCGACTGACCGACCCGAGAGACCGAACCCGGCCCATGGCACTCCTCAACCCCCGCGCCCTGCGCTGGAAGATCGCGGCCCTGACCGCGGCCGCCTGCTGCGCGGTCGCCGCGGTGATCGGCGTACTCGTCCACCAGGCCATCTCGGAACGCGGCAACCGCACAGGCCAGGAGCGCGTCGCCGCCCGGCTGGCCGCCGCGGAACGCGAGTACACCCGTACGGGCACGGCGCCCCCGGACATCGAGATCACTTCCCCGCAGAAACTGGAGGCGCCCCTCGCCCGCGCGCTGGCGGCCAAGGACCCGAACGGCCTGTTCGCGACCTGGTACGACCAGAAGCCTCCCAACTGGTACTGGCTGTGGGCGGCCCAGCCCGTCGCGGGCGACCGGGTGCTCGTCGCGCGGACCGACATGAGCACCGAGGTGCGCAGCCTCCAGCTCCTGGACCGCAGCATCATCAAGGCCGTGCTCGCCGCCCTCGCCGTCGTCGTGCCGCTGGCCGCGCTGGCCACCGAACCGATGAACCGCCGACTGCGGCACGGTTCGCGCACCGCCCGGGCCATCGCCGACGGCGACCTCGACGCCCGGATCGGATCCCGCGGCCGGGCCCGTGACGAGATCGCCGAGATGTCGGCCGCCATGGACGTGATGGCCGGAGCCCTGCAACGCAAGCTGGAGAACGAGCGGCGGTTCACCGCGGACGTCGCCCATGAACTGCGCACCCCGTTGATGGGCCTGTCCACCGCGGCGGGGCTGCTCCCCCAGGACGACGAGGCGGCGGATCTGGTACGCGACCGGGCCCAGGCGCTGAACGGTCTGGTCGAGGACCTCCTGGAGATCTCCCGGCTCGACGCCGGCGCCGAACGGGCCAGGACCGACGTCGTCCCCCTCGGGGACCTGGTCGCCGACGTCGTACGCCGGACCGGGACGCGGACCGCCGTCACGGCCAGGGACGCCGAGGTCGTGGAGACCGACCCGCGAAGGGTGGAGCGGATCGTGGTCAATCTGGTGACCAACGCGCACCGGCACGGCGCCGCCCCGGTCGAGGTCACCGTCACCGGCACGCGGATCGTCGTACGGGACCACGGCCCCGGCTTTCCCGCCACGCTGCTCGCCGAAGGGCCGCAGCGCTTCCGTACGGGGAGCGCCGAGCGGGGACGCGGCCACGGCCTCGGCCTCACCATCGCGCTGGGGCAGGCGGATGTCCTCGGCGCGCGGCTGACGTTCGCCGACGCCCCCGGCGGAGGCGCTCTCGCCACCCTCGACCTGGCCGCGCCCCCGGCTGAAACGTAACCGCAATACGACCCCGTGGCGGCGGAAACAGGGGCGCGCGAGGCCGGAAGCACGGGCCCTCGAAGGTGAGTTCAGGTGCGGGACACGCACCGGAGCCGCCCGGGAGGGACCCCACCATGTCCGACAGCACCCACCGTCACCGCCCCCGCCGTCACCACGCTCTTCTTCGCCGAACCGGTCTGCGCCGACCCGCCGCCCTGTACCTGTCCGCCGTCCTCCTGATCGGCGGCACGGCCGGTTGTCAGACCCTCGGCCTCGGCGGCGCGGAGTCGTCCGGCCTCAGCGCCGCGGGCAGCACGGACGGCGCGGGCGTCGCTCCGGATGCCGCGCTGAGCCGGGCGATGGACCTGCCGTGGCCGACGGAGGGCCAGGCGAGCGCGGCGGTCGAAGGCGTCGGAAGCCTCGGGACCAAAGGCGACCAGACACCGGTGCCGATCGCCAGCATCACCAAGGTCATGACCGCGTACGTGATCCTCACCGACCACCCGATGGCGGCGGGACAGCAGGGCAAGGCGGTGACCGCCGACCAGCAGGCCGCCGACGAGTCGTTCTCCGCGAGCGAATCGACCGCCCCGCTCGTGGCCGACCGGGCGTACACCCAGCGCCAGCTCCTGGAGCTCATGATGCTGCCGTCCGGCAACAACGTGGCCCGGCTGCTTGCCCGCTGGGATGCCGGAAGCCAGGAGGAGTTCGCCGAGAAGATGAACCGGGCCGCCGCGAAGCTCGGCATGGACCGCACCGTCTACACCGGCGCCTCGGGCATCGAGCCCACCACACGGAGTACGGCGACCGACCAGCTGAAGCTGGCCCGCGCCGTCATGAAGAACGAGACCTTCCGCCAGATCGTCGCCACTCCCGCCATGACCGCCCCCGGCGTCGGCGTGCGGATCGCCAACAGCAACCGGCTCCTCGGCCAGGACGGCGTGATCGGCCTGAAGACCGGCTCCTCCACCCCGGCCGGCGGCAACCTCATGTGGGCCGCCACCAAGGAGATCGGGGGCACCTCCCACCTGATCCTCGGTGTCGTCCTCCACCAGCGGGCGGGCACCAACCCCACCCAGGCCATGTCGGCCGCCTTCGACGCGAGCCGCACGCTGATCACGGCGATTCGCAGCGGGCTGCCGCGGGCTCTCTCCCGGGGCCTCGCGGTGCGGTGATCCGCGCGGCCGGGGAGCAGCGGACCGGAAACCGGGCCAGGAGGCGACCGGGAAACGGACCTGGCGCATCCGCATCCTGTCGTGATCGGACAAGACGAACCCCGCCCGACGTCGTCACTCTGAGCACCGCACGAACTCGTCCCACACCGGACTCAGGAGTCGATGATGAAGTTCAGACGTACCCTCAGCCTCGCGCTCTCCACCGCCGCCCTGATCGGTGCCGGCCTGGCCGGCACCGGCACCGCCCACGCCGCGTACGGCTGCGGAGGCCAGCTCTGGACGACCGTGTCCTCCGGCGTCGTCCGGGTGGAGCTGTACCGGGAGTCCGCCGACTGGTGCGCGGTCGCCGTGCATGTGAACGGCACCTACGGCACGTACTTCGCGACGTCCGTCCAGATCGAGGGCAGCGAGGGCGGCCTCAGCATCCTCGACTCCGGCAACTTCCGCTACTACGCGGGGCCGACGCGCTACCCGCGTGACGGGATGCCGGTCCGGGCGATCGGCTGGAGCTCGCGCACCGGCACCGTCCAGACCCGCTTCACCGACGTCGGCTGACGCCGGCCGAGGTCACCGGGTGACCCGGCGGGGCGGATCCCGGCCGGCCGACCGACCGGGATCCGCCTCGCCAGAACCTGGTCAGCGGTTGTTCAGGTTGATCCTCCAGAGCTGGCCGAGGTAGTTCGACGGCTCCTTGAGGGCCAGCGGTTCGCCCTCCGCCATCGCCGTCACCATCGTTCCGTCGAGGGCGCTGACGATGCGGTACCAGCCGCCGCCGGCCGGTTCGAGGCGCCACTGCTCGCCCTTGTTGTCGGCGACCGCGTCCATCAGGGTGACGGTCCCGTCCTGGGCGTCGTAGGAGACGTGCCGGGTGCCGAGGGCCATCGGGGCGAGGCGCCAGACGCCCTCGGTGCCGGGGTCGGCGCGCAGGTCCCAGATCTGGTTGTTCTTGCAGCGGCAGGGGGTCCAGCCGAGGATCTTGGTTCCCGCCGAGGTGTCTCCCGCGGTGAGGTCCATGGCCAGGCCGGTGGCGGACTGGAGGGTCACCCGGTCGTTGTCCTTGGGCGCGATGCCGCCCTCCCACTCCTCCGGAGCGGTGGCGCACTCGGTGGTGACCAGGGCGCCGTCCTCCCCCGGCTTCAGGCACTGGTCGTTGAAGACGGAGCGCAGGGTGTCACCGTAGTGGTACCACTGCTGGTTGTTCCCGCCGTTGCACTCCCACTGCAGGACTTCGAGGTTGGTGCGGTCGTAGTCCAGGCACTGCCCGGAGCTCTGGTTGACGAAGAAGAAGGCTCCGTGCGGGTCGGTGGCCGGATCCGCTGCCGCTGCCGCCGGGGCCGCACCGGCGCGGGAAGCGGGGGCGGTCACCGAGGCGCGGGCCTGCCACTGCTGGTCCTTGCCGTCGGCGCAGGCCGCGAGCCGGACCTGCTCCGCCTGGGCGCCGCTGACGCAGGTCTGCGCGGCGGACGACACGATCTGGCCGGTCGCGGAGGTGGACCAGCCGTCCGCGTGGGTCTGCGCCGCCACGGTGCCGGGCGCCTCGAACCACCACTGCTGGTTCATGTCGTACGTGCAGTGCTCGACGCTCAGCCAGCTCTGGTGGTCGTCCTTGCCGATCAGGCCCGGGTTCTGGCTGAGGCAGCCGATGATGTCGTACGCGCCCTGCCCGTTGCTCTCGTACGCGTAGAGCTGCGAGGAGCCGTCGTACAGCGTGTGGCCGACGGCCCACGAGACGGGCTTTCCGCCGCCGCCCGGCACGAGCTTCGCCCACCTGCGGCTGTCGTCGATGTGCAGGAAGTTGTCGCCGGACTTGATGGTGGCGACCGCGCGGACCGGCACGCCGGGGAGCAGTTCGCCGTCCAGCTTCTGGAAGTTGTCCACGTGCCACCGCTGGCGGGCGGAGCCGTCGGCGGCGGTGGCCTTGCCCCAGGCGCCGGCGCCTCCCCAGTCGGCGTCGATCAGGTCTCCGGTGGCGGCGTTGCGCAGCCGCATGTCCATGCTCACCGGGCCCGTCGCGCCGCCCGGCCACAGGGTGTCACCGTCCTTGTCGGCGACCTCGACCTGGTCGGGCGTGGCACCGGCCTGTCCGGAGCAGGTGAAGTAGCCACGCGAGCGCCAGCTGGTGGCGTCCATGGCCTTGGCCACGCAGGTGCCCAGGGCCTGCTGGCCGAAGGCGTTGGGGTGGATGGCCTCCTGCTTGTCCCCCTGGGCGTACGGGAGCCAGGTGGCGAGGCCGGGGATCCAGCGCACCCATTCGGCGGTCTTGGCCTGCGGCGGGTTGCCCGGCGCGTTCAGTTCGGACGCCTGGGACGATGCCTTGGCGCACAGTTCGTGTCCCGCGAAGGCGTTCTGGGTGTTGAGGAAGATGATGTTCTGCTCGTGCGCGGCGTCGGCGAGGGCCTCGTTCAGTTGCGGGACGACCTCGTAGTGCAGCCAGTCGAGGTCCGGGTCGAGCAGGGCGCAGCCGCCGGTCATCATGCGGGCCCAGCTCAACGCCTTCGACGGGTAGCGGTTGTTCTCCACCGAGGACACCGGGTTGGGGTACGCCTGCAGGATGATCTTCGGGTTCTCCTGGCCGGCGTCGCTCAGCGTCTCCTTGATCTTGACGATCGCCTTGGTGACCTTCTCCTGGATGCCCCTCGTCTTCGTGTAGACGTCGGAACGGCCGTTGGTGCTGCACGCCTTGTTGCCGACGTAGCCGACGACGCAGTTGAAGCCGATGTCGGAGAAACCGAGGTCGTTGCCGCCGATCGACAGCACCACGTACTTCACGTTGTTCTCGGCGGCGATCTTGGCGAGTTGCTTCACCTGTGGCTCTTCGCCCTTGAAGACGTTGTCCGTGACGTCCGTGGTGGTCGCGCCGGAGCAGGCGATGTTGAAGCGGCGTTCGGCCGGGATGCCGAGCACGTCGCCGATGCTCTTGATCGGCGCGAGATCGGAGCGGTGGCACATGTCGCCGCCCGCCGCCGTCTCGCCGTAGACCCGCTTGGGGTCGTGCTCGCAGACCTCGTCCTTGCCGGTGCCGGTGCAGTCGAAGGCCGCCCGGTCGGTGCCGAAGGCGGAGCCCTGGCGGCTGCGGTAGGACAGCTCGGGCGCGCCGTTGCCCTGCCAGCGTCCGCCCTCTCCGGAGATGTAGCTGTCGCCCATGGAGACCACCGCGTCGCCGCCGGTGCACGACTCCCCGGCCGCGGCCGCGCTCTGCGCGGTACGGGCGTCCAGGGCCGCCAGGGCGCCGGGGCTGTAGAGGGTCCGGCTGTCCCAGTCGGCCCTGCACTCACGCATGCCGGTGGGCGCGAAGCGGATGGGCCGGTGGTCCGATCCGCCGTTGCTGCTGATGGAGACGGCGAGGTCGGTGAGCGCCTCGCTGGACGTCATGAAGTCGATGGCGTAGCCGGACTGCTGGGTCGGTACGGGGACGCCGTTCGGCTTGCCGTTGCGGGTCCCGTAGTAGGTGTTGCCCCGGACCTGGGCGCGGAAGGACTGGGCGTCGGAGTTGAAGTCGCCCATGATCCGCCAGGGTTCGTTGCCGACGGCGTCGGCGACCGCCTGGGTCAGCGCCTTGGCGTGCGGGTTGGGCGTCGCGCCGGAACGTATGGAGGCGGCGTGGATGTTGAAGTACCAGGTGCCGTTGACGCGCACGCCGACCGCCGGACGCGAGCGCAGCCACTTGCCGTTGTCCCCGCGCGGGGTGACGATCTTGATGTCCTGGAGCGCGTCGAAGTTCGCGCCGACACTGCTGTTGACCCATACGGCCATCGACTTCTGCGTGTTGTTCTGGGTGTCCGGGTCCTCGTCGGGCCCGCTGCCGCCGGTGCCCCAGAGGCCCTTGTCGAGGATGTCCACCCAGAAGACCTGGCCGGAGGGCTCACCGCGGCTGCCGGAGCCGTATTTCTGCGTGAAGACGCGGTACTTCAGGCTCGGCAGTCCGCCGGGCGTGGTGGAGGTGTCACTCGTGTTGCTCAGCCGGGTCAGCTCGTCGTGGGTGACGAATTGCACCGGCGGGGTGTTGACCTCCTGCAGGGCCAGGATGTCGGCTTCCTTCATCATGTAGTCCCTGACGGCTTGCCATTTGTTTCCGCCCTGGGCGTTCCAGGTCACCGAGCGAAGGTCGGTCCTGGGCGCGGCCTGCGCCTGCGTGGCGGTCAGCAAGGAGACTAAGGAAGCGAGCAGGGCGCAGGTGACGACGAGCGCGAGATCCCGGACAAGGATTCGACGCGCGGCGCCGCCTCGCGGCGGGGACAGCGACGTGGTGAAGGCCATGGTTCCCTCTGACGATCGGACGTATCCATTCCATAGGCCGGCCCGGCGGGCCGACTCTGCAACATTGATGCAGGGCGAACGCAACCGATAGTTGCAATCGAAAAGTTGCCCGATTCGAGTTCACCTATGGCCGGGGAACCAGGGGTGGTTCAGCGGCCGCCCGCCGACCCCGTCGCCGCCACCGAGCTGGAGCGGGAGCCGTCGGGCAGCGGGCGCTGAGCCGGGCCCGTGTAGGCGCCGAGCGGGCGGATCAGGGCGTTGTGTTCGAGCTGTTCGGTGATGTGGGCGGTCCAGCCGGTGATCCTGCTCATCACGAACAGCGGGGTGAAGGCCGGGATGTCGAAGCCCATCAGGTGGTAGGCGAGCCCTGCCGGGTAGTCGAGGTTCGGGTGGAGGCCCTTGCGGGCGAGCATGGCGTGGCGCAGGGCCGTGTGGAGGGTGGCCAGGCGGGTCACGTCCGGGCTCGCGGCGCGGGCGACGAGTTCGTCGGTGGCCGCCTGCATGATGGGGACGCGGGAGTCTCCGTGTTTGTAGACGCGGTGCCCGAAGCCCATGACCGTACGGCCGGAGGCGAGGGCGTCGTCGAGCCAGTCGCCCGCCCGCTCGGGGTCGCCGATCTCGTGGAGCATGTGCATCACGGCCTCGTTGGCGCCGCCGTGCAGGGGGCCCTTCAGGGCGCCGATCGCGGCGGTGACCGCGCTGTAGAGGTCGGAGAGTGTGGAGGTGACCACACGGGCGGTGAACGTCGAGGCGTTGAAGCTGTGTTCGGCGTACAGGATGAGCGAGATCTCGAAGCAGCGCACGACCGCCGGGTCGGGGACCTCGCCGAAGCACATGTGGAAGAAGTTCTCGGCGTAACCGAGCGACGGGTCGGGCTGGACGGGCGGGAGGCCGCGCCTGCGGCGGTGGTCGGCGGCGACGACCACCGGGAGCTTCGCCAGCAGGGAGAGGGACTTGGCCCGGTTGGCGGCGGCGCTGCCGTCGTCCTCGGTGGGGTCCTTTGAGCCGAAGAAGCTGACGGCGGTGCGCAGCACGTCCATCGGGTGGCAGGTCTCGGGCAGCCGCGCGAGGACCTCGGCGGTGGTGCGGTCGAGCGGGCGCAGGGCCCGCTCCTGGGCCTGGAATTCCCGGAGTTGGGCGGCGTCGGGCAGTTCGCCGTGCCAGAGGAGGTGGGCGACCTCCTCGAAGCTGCGGCGGGCGGCGAGGTCCTGGACGGGATAGCCACGGTAGGTGAGGGAGTTGGTCTCCGCGATCACGGTGGAGATGGAGGTGGTGTCGACGACGACACCGGCCAGGCCCCGGTGGATCCCGGGCGCGGATGCGGGTGCGGATGCGGGCGCGGATGCGGATGCGGGCGCGGTGGTGGCGGTCATGGTGGTGGCCTCCGTCGGGGGTCAGTCGCCGGGCGGGAGGGTGAAGTCGAGGACGCCCGCGTCGAAGGTGGCGTAGTCCGCGTAGCCGAGGACCTCGTACAGCCGTGAGCGGGTCTGCATCCGGGGCAGCAGGGATTCCTGGGTCCCCCGCGCCGCGAGCGTGCGCAGGCCGTCCTCGATCGCGCCCATGGCGAGGCGGAAGAGGGTGACGGGGTACAGCGCGATGTTGTAGCCGAGGTCCTCCAGGGTCGCCGCGTCGAGCAGCGGGCCCTTGCCGAACTCGGTCATGTTGGCGAGCAGCGACACGTCGACGGCCTTGCGGAAGGCCGCGAACTCGGCCTCGTCGGCGAGCGCTTCGGGGAAGATCGCGTCGGCGCCCGCGTCGACGTACGCCTTGGCGCGGTCGATCGCCGCGTCGAGTCCCTCCACCGCGCGGGCGTCGGTCCTGGCCATCAGGAGGAAGTCCGGGTCGCGCCGGGCGTCGGCGGCGGCGCGGACGCGGCGGGCCATGTCGGCGCGCGGGACGACGGTCTTGCCGTCGAGGTGTCCGCAGCGTTTGGGGTTGACCTGGTCCTCCAGGTGGAGTCCGGCCAGCCCGGCGTCCTCCATGAGCTGCAGGGTCCGGGCGGCGTTCATCGGCTCGCCGAAGCCGGTGTCGGCGTCGACGAGGACCGGCAGATCGGTGACGCGGGTGACCTGCTGGGCCCGGGCCGCGATCTCCACGGAGGTGGTGAGGCCGATGTCGGGCAGTCCGAGGTCGGCGGCGAGGACCGCGCCGGAGAGGTACGCGGCGTCGAAGCCGGTCTCCTCAATGAGCCGCGCCGAGTACGGGTTGATCGCGCCCGGCATCTTCAACAGCCGCCCGGAGGCGAGCTGTTCGCGGAAGCGGCGGCGCCGCTCGGCGGGCGTGGTGCGGGTGTGCAGCATCAGAACAGGCCCTTCGGCAGGGTCGCGTCGTACGCGGCCACGGCGTCGGTGTCGACGGCCGGGAAGAGCTCGGCGAGGCCCGCCGTGTCCAGCTCGGCGAGCCGGGCCGCGGCGGTCAGGAAGCGGTCCTGGGCGGCGGGGGTGACGATGCCGTCGGTGAGGGTGCGGAACTTGGCGGTGTAGCCCGCCCGGTCGAAGGGCCGGGCGCCCGCGGGGTGGGCGTCGGCGACGGCGAGCGCGTCCTCGACGACGGTGCCGTCGTCGAGGGTGAGCACCGCCCGGCCGCCGAAGGCCCGGCGCGCCGGGTCCGGGTCGTGGTAGCGGCGGGTCCAGGCCGGGTCCTCGACGGTGGAGGTCTTCCGCCAGAGTTCGACGGTGGCGGGCCGCCGGGCGCGCTCGGGGGCGTACGAGCGCTCGTGGTGCCAGCCGCCGTCCTCCAGGGCGACGGCGAAGATGTACGGCACCGAGTGGTCGAGGGTCTCGCGGCTGGCGGTCGGGTCGTACTTCTGCGGGTCGCCGGAGCCGGAGCCGATCACATGGTGGGTGTGGTGGCTGGTGTGCAGGACGACCGAACGGATCCGGCCCGTCGGGCCGGCCTTCTCCCGCAGGCCGCGGGCCAGGTCGATGACGGCCTGGGCCTGGTACTCGGCGGAGTGCTCCTTGGTGTACGTGTCGAGGATCGCCCGGCGGGCCTCGCCGGGGCCCGGCAGCGTCACCGTGTACGACGCGCCCGGCCCGTCCAGGAGCCAGGCGAGGAAGCCGTCCTCGCCCTCGTAGATCGGCGAGGGGGATCCCTCGCCGCGCAGGGCGCGGTCCACGGCCTCGATCGCGGCCTTGCCGGCGAAGGCCGGTGCGAACGCCTTCCAGCTGGAGATCTCGCCCTTGCGGGACTGCCGGGTCGCGGTCGTGGTGTGCACGGCCTGCTGGACGGCCTGGTACACGGTCCCGGTGTCGAGCCGGAGCATGGCCCCGATGCCCGCGGCGGTCGCGGCGCCGAGGTGGGCGACGTGGTCGATCCGGTGGGCGTGCAGGCAGATGCCCTTGACCAGGGCGACGTGGATCTCGTACGCGGCGGTGATGCCGCGCAGCAGGTCGGCGCCGGTGCGCCCGGTGTGCTGGGCGACGGCGAGCAGCGGCGGGATGTTGTCGCCGGGGTGGGAGTAGTCGGCGGCCAGGTAGGTGTCGTGGAAGTCCAGTTCACGGACGGCGGTGCCGTTGGCCCAGGCGGCCCACTCGGGCGACAGCCGGGTCCCGGCGGGCAGGCCGAAGGCCGAGGCTCCGCCGACCGGACCGGTGGCTCGCCCGGCGTCCCCGGGTCCGCCCGGGCCCGTGCCGCGGCCGCGTGCCTGGGCGCTCGCCTGGGCGCGGGCGACGGCCACCGGGCGGCGGCGCAGCGCGGCGACGGCCACCGAGGCGTTGTCGATGACACGGTTGATCACCATCTCGGACGCCTCGGGGTCGAGGTCCGGGGCGTCCTGGGTGCCGGTGGCCACGGCGGCCAGCTTCCAGGCGAGTTGTTCCTCGCGCGGCAGCCGGTCGGCGCTGGGGTGGACGCGTACCTGGTGGTCGATCACGGGGCTCCTCACGGTGGCGGGTCGGCGTACGGCCTGCGGCGGACGGTCCGCGGCGAGCGGGGCGTCCGCCGGTGAGTCTTCCCCGCTCGCGGGCCCGGGGCGACGGCTCCACCCTGCGGAATCCCTCCATGCGAAGGCTGCGAATCTGCGAATTTTGCGAAATCTGCGGATGCTACCTTCGCAGCCCAGGGTGAGCCGAGGAACGAGCGGAGAGGAGCCCGGCGCGATGGCACGGCCGGCCGGACGGAAGATCTACGCCCACGCGAAACTGCGCAGGCTGCGCCGCGAGCGGGGCATGAACCAGGTGGAGCTGGCCCGGGCCCTGGGGCTGTCCACGAGCTATCTCAATCAGCTTGAACACAGTCAACGGCCGCTCACCGCACCGGTGTTGTTGCGGATCGCGGAAGTCTTCGGCGTCGAGCCGGAGTTCTTCTCCGAGGCGGGCGAGGAGCGGCTCGCGACCGATCTGCGCACCGCGCTCGGCGACGAGGCGTGCGGGGTCGCCGTCCCGCCGGAGGAGATCGCCGACGTGGCGCGCGACCATCCCGAGCTGGCCCGCGCCCTGGTCGCCCTGCACCAGCGCTATCGGAGCGCCTCCGAGCAGGTCGCCGCGCTGGCCGCGCCGGAGGACTCGGCGGGTCTGCTGCCGGCCGAACCGCACGACGAGGTACGGGACTTCTTCTACGCGCACCACAACCATTTCGCCGCTCTGGAGGCGGAGGCCGAGCGGACCGCCGAGGCGCTGGGGCTCGGCGTGGCCGGGCGGGCCGGGCGCGCGGCCGACGCGCTCACCGGCCGGCTCGCGGCCCGGCACGGGGTCACGGTGGTCCAGGCGGGTCCCGAACGGGCGGCGGACGCGCGGCGTTTCGACGCGGCCAACGGCCTGCTGCTGCTCTCGCCCTGGCTCACCGAGGGACAGCGCGCCTTCCAACTGGCCACCCAGCTGGCGTTCCTGGAGCACGGGCCGCTGCTCGACGCGCTGGTGTCCGCCGCCGGGCTCGCGTCGCCGCAGGCGGAGGGACTGGCCCGGATCGGCCTCGCCGACTACTTCGCGGGCGCGGTGCTCATGCCGTACACCGTGTTCCACACGGCGGCCGAGCGGGTGCGCTACGACATCGAACTGCTCCAGGCGCTGTTCGGCGTCGGTTTCGAGACGGTCTGCCACCGGCTCAGCACGCTCCAGCGGCACGAGCGGCGCGGGGTGCCGTTCTCCTTCCTGCGGGCCGACCGCGCGGGCAACATCTCCAAGCGGCAGTCCGCCACCGACTTCCACTTCTCGCGGTTCGGCGGCACCTGCCCGCTGTGGACGGTGTACGGGGCGTTCTCGGCGCCCGGCCGGATCCTCACCCAGGTCGCCGAGATGCCCGACGGCAAGCGGTACTTCTGGATCGCCCGTACGGTGACCCGCGGCGGCTTCGGCCATCACGCGCCGCGCGCCGAGTTCGCCGTCGCCCTCGGGTGCGAGCTGCGGCACGCGTCCCGGCTGGTGTACGCGGAGGGCGTCGCCCTGCACGAGCCGTCGGCCGCCACGCCGATCGGCCTGGGCTGCCGGATCTGCGAGCGCCGGGACTGCGCCCAGCGGGCCCGGCCGCCGGCCGGTGGCGGTCTCGCCGTCGACCCCGACCGGCGCACCCATGTGCCGTACCCGGTGGTCGCCGACGGCTGAGCGTGGCGCCGGGGAGCCGGCCCCTCCCCCATGTCGTCTCATTCTTGCGTCCGAATAGTGGGAATAGCTCGCCGCAGGGCGATCCGGGCCCCTAGTCTGGCCGGGCAGCTGGTTCGCCCCGTCCGCCAGGCGGGATGCGTCGCAAGAGGGAACCCGGTGGGAATCCGGGACTGCCCCGCAGCGGTGAGTGGGAACGACCGCCGTCATACGCACTGGGTCCGACGTACCGGGCCTGGGAAGCGACGGCCAGTAGGAAGGCCCGCCGGGTTCGCCCCGGCAGGACGTGCCCGCGAGTCCGAAGACCTGCCCGTTGCCCGCGCCCGGACGATTCCGTGTGCGGCCATTCCGGTGACCTCGTGGGCGGGTCGGCGTACACAGCGAGCGGCAGGTCCGGGCGTCTCCCGGACGTGGGCCGCACGTTCTGTCGTTCCCTTCGCGTCCGCTTCCCTCGCCGGGATGTTCCTGGACACAGCTCGCGAAGGAGAGTTCCGTGACAGCCGAGCCCGCAGCCGCGGCAGTACGCGCCACCGTGTACGGCTACCCCCGCCAGGGGGCGAACCGTGAACTGAAGAAGGCGATCGAGGGGTACTGGAAGGGCCGGGTCAGCGCCGACGCCCTCCGGACCACGGCAGCCGACCTGCGCCGGTCGAACTGGCGGGAGCTGGCCGACGCCGGGCTCACCGAGGTGCCGACCGGCGACTTCTCGTACTACGACCACATGCTCGACACCAGCGTGATGCTCGGCGCGATCCCCGACCGGCACCGCGAGGCCGTCGCCGCCGACACCCTCGACGGCTACTTCGCGATGGCCCGCGGCACCCAGGACGTGGCGCCGCTGGAGATGACCAAGTGGTTCGACACCAACTACCACTACCTGGTGCCCGAGTTGGGCCCTGACACGGTGTTCGCCGCGGACTCCGGCAAGCAGGTCGCCGAGCTGACGGAGGCCCTCGCGCTCGGGCTCACCGCGCGGCCGGTCCTCGTCGGCCCGATCACCTATCTGCTGCTCGCCAAGCCCGCGCCGGGCGTGGCCGCCGACTTCGAGCCGCTGACGCTGCTCGACCGGCTGCTCCCGGTGTACGCGGAGGTGCTGGCCGACCTGCGCGCGGCGGGCGCGGAGTGGGTCCAGCTCGACGAGCCCGCCCTGGTCCAGGACCGCACCCCGGCCGAGCTGAACGCCGCCGCCCGCGCCTACCGCGACCTCGGCGCGCTCACCGACCGGTCCAAGCTGCTCGTCGCCGGCTACTTCGGCCGGCTGGGCGAGGCCCTCCAGGTCCTCGCGGCCTCCCCCGTCGAGGGCCTGGCGCTCGACTTCACCGACAGCGGCGCCGCCAACCTCGACGACCTCGCCGCCGTCGGCGGTCTGCCCGGCAAGCGGCTCGTCGCGGGTGTCGTCAACGGCCGCAACATCTGGATCAACGACCACCAGAAGTCCCTCGCCACCCTCGGCACCCTGCTCGGTCTCGCCGGCCAGGTGGACGTGGCGGCCTCCTGCTCGCTGCTGCACGTCCCGTACGACGCCGCCGCCGAGCGCGACATCGACCCGGAGATCCGCGGCTGGCTGGCCTTCGCCCGGCAGAAGACCACGGAGATCGCCGTGCTCGCCCGCGGCCTGTCGCAGGGCACCGACGCCATCGGCGCCGAACTGGCCGCGAACCGGGCCGCCCTGGCCTCCCGCGCGAACTCCCCGCTCACCCGCGACCCGGCCGTCCGGGCCCGCACCGCCGCGGTCACCGACGCCGACGGCCGCCGCGCCCAGCCGTACCCGGAGCGGGCCGCCGCCCAGCGCGCCCAGCTCGGCCTGCCGGTGCTGCCGACCACCACCATCGGCTCGTTCCCGCAGACCGACGAGCTGCGGGTGGCGCGGGCGGACCTGCGGGCCGGGCGGATCGACGCCGCCGGGTACGAGGAGCGCATCAAGGACGAGATCCGCGAGGTCATCTCCTTCCAGGAGAAGACCGGCGTCGACGTCCTCGTGCACGGCGAGCCCGAACGCAACGACATGGTCCAGTACTTCGCCGAGCAGCTGACCGGCTACCTCGCCACCCAGCACGGCTGGGTCCAGTCGTACGGCACCCGCTACGTCCGCCCGCCGGTCCTCGCCGGGGACATCTCGCGGCCCGAGCCGATGACCGTGCGCTGGACCTCGTACGCCCAGGCGCAGACCGACCGGCCGGTGAAGGGCATGCTGACCGGGCCGGTCACGATGCTCGCCTGGTCGTTCGTCCGCGACGACCAGCCGCTCGGCGAGACCGCCCGGCAGGTGGCGCTCGCGCTGCGCGACGAGGTCAACGATCTTGAGGCGGCGGGCACTTCGGTGATCCAGGTCGACGAGCCCGCGCTGCGCGAGACCCTGCCGCTGCGGGCCGCCGAGCACGCCGCGTACCTGGACTGGGCGACCGAGTCGTTCCGGCTCACGACCAGCGGGGTCCGGCCGGACACCCAGATCCACACCCACATGTGCTACGCCGAGTTCGGTGACATCGTCCAGGCCATCGACGACCTGGACGCCGATGTGATCAGCCTGGAGGCCGCGCGTTCCCACATGCAGGTGGCGGACGAGCTGGCCGAGCACGGCTATCCGCGCGAGGCGGGCCCCGGTGTCTGGGACATCCACTCGCCGCGGGTGCCGAGCGCCGAGGAGGCCGCCGGGCTGCTGCGGAAGGGCTTGGCGGCGATCCCGGCCGAGCGGCTGTGGGTGAACCCCGACTGCGGCCTGAAGACCCGCGGTTGGGCCGAGACCCGCGCCTCCCTGGAGAACCTCGTCGCCGCCGCCCGTGACGTCCGCGCGGAGCTGGCGGAGCTGACGGACGGGACCGCCAAGGGCTGACGCCCCCGCCGGTCCGGGTGGGACGCCCGCCGCGTCCCGCCCGGACCACCCCCTGCCGGACACCAGCGGCGCGGCCCGGCCGACGCGGTCGCGCGGCGACGGGAGGTCTCAGGTGGCGAAGGCCCGGAAGGGCGCGAAGGGGCCGAGGCCGCGGCAGGTCCTGGTCGACGGGCGGCCCATGGTGGTCCTGACGCCGAAGGAGTACGCCGATCCGGTGGCCCTGCGTCGCCAGCTGGGCGATCTCGGCGCCCGGCTGCGGGTGGTGAGCGACACGCTCCGGGACACCACCGGATTCCTCGCGGCGCTGGTCGCCGCGCTCGACGCGGAGCCCGGGGCCGGGGCCCGCGCCGCCCCCGCCGAGAGCCGTTCAGAAGCCCGAAGAAGGACGACATGCCCACCCATCCACCGGCCCACCGCGTCGAGGTGCTCGGCCCGCCGGGCGACCGGCACGACGAGATCCTCACCCCCGCCGCGCTCGCCTTCCTGGCCCGGCTCGACGCGGCCTTCGCCGAGCGCCGCCGCAGGATCCTCACCGCGCGCCGGCACCGCCGCGACCTGCTCGCCTCGGGCTCGCCGCTCGGCCTCCCCCGCGCCACCTCGGGTGTCCGCGACGACCCGCACTGGCGGGTCGCCCCACCGGCCCCCGACCTGACCGACCGCCGGGTGGAACTCATCGCCCCGCCCACCCCGCGGGCGGCCGCGAACGCGCTCGGCTCCGGCGCCCGCCGGACGGTGGCGTCATGAGCGGCGTCGGCCACGGGAAGCGCCGTACCGTCGCGGGGCTGCCGGACTGGGACCGGTGCGCGGTGATGGGGGTCGTCAACGTCACCCCTGATTCGTTCTCGGACGGCGGCAGGTGGTTCGACGCGAGCACGGCCGTGAAGCACGGGCTCGACCTGGTGGCCGAGGGGGCGGATCTGGTGGACGTGGGCGGTGAGTCGACCCGGCCCGGTGCCTCGCGGATCGACGAGGGCGAGGAGCTGCGCCGGGTGATCCCCGTCGTACGGGATCTGGCCGCCGAGGGGGTCCTGGTGTCCGTCGACACCATGCGGGCCTCCGTCGCGGCGCGGGCGGTGGCGGCCGGGGCGGTGCTTGTCAACGACGTCAGCGGCGGCCTGGCGGACCCCGCCATGGTCCCGGCCGTGGCGGGCTGCGGCGTCCCGTTCGTGGTGATGCACTGGCGCGGCTTCAGCCACGACATGAACCGCCGCGCCGTGTACGGCGACGTGGTCGCGGAGGTCGTCGGGGAGCTCGGGGCGCGCGTCGAGGCCGTGGTGGCCGCCGGGATCCCGCCGGAACGCCTGGTGGTCGATCCGGGGCTCGGTTTCGCCAAGCACGCGGCGCACGATCTCGCGTTGGTGGCGGGGCTCGGGGCGCTGTGCGCCCTTGGGCGTCCGGTGCTGGTCGCCGGTTCCCGGAAACGGTTCCTCGGGCACGTGCTGGCCGACGCGGACGGCACCCCGCCGCCCGCGCACGGCCGGGACGCGGCGACGGCGGCGCTGTCGGCGATCGTCGCGCGCCAGGGCGCGTGGGGGGTGCGGGTGCATGACGTACGGGCGACGGCCGACGCGGTCAGGGTCGCGCGGGCGCTCGCCGCGCCGGAGCCGCCCCCGCTCCGTCCCGGCATACTCTCGAATTGAACATGGCATCCATTTTCATATAGCCTCCTTCGTGATCCGCCCCGCCCTGCCCCACCTCAACGGAGGAGTCCCCATGGCCGTCCCCAAGCGGAAGACGTCCCGCAGCAACACCCGTCACCGCCGCGCCCGGTGGAAGGCACAGACGTCCCAGCTCGTGCCGGTCACGATCGACGGTGTCGTCCACCGGGTGCCGCAGCGCCTCGTGAAGGCGTACGAGCGCGGCCTCGTCCGCCCGGAGGGCTGAGCGCGTGGACCCGGCGGACCGGCGGCTGCCGGTGACCGTGCTCTCCGGTTTCCTGGGCGCGGGCAAGACCACGCTGCTCAACCATGTCCTGGCCAATCGCGAGGGCCTGCGGGTCGCGGTGATCGTCAACGACATGAGCGAGGTCAACATCGACGCCGCTCTCGTGCGCGGGGGCGGCGCGGCGCTGTCCCGCACCGAGGAGCGGCTGGTCGAGATGACCAACGGGTGCATCTGCTGCACCCTGCGCGACGACCTCCTGGAGGAGGTGGACCGGCTCGCCCGCGAAGGCCGCTTCGACCATCTGTTGATCGAGTCCAGCGGCATCTCCGAGCCGATGCCGGTCGCCGCCACCTTCTCCTTCGCCCGGGACGACGGCGCCACCCTCGGCGACCTGGCCCGTCTCGACACCATGGTCACCGTCGTCGACGCGGCGAACTTCCTGCCCGAACTCGCCGACGGGGACGAGCTGGTGGCGCGCGGAATCGCGCCGTACGAGGACGACGAGCGGACCGTCAGCGATCTCCTCGTCGACCAGGTCGAGTTCGCGGACGTCATCGTCCTCAACAAGCTCGATCTGACCGGCCCGGACGAGGCCGCACGGCTGCGCGCCACGCTCGCCCGGCTCAACCCGGAGGCCCGGATCGTGCCCGCCGTACGGGGCCGGGTGGCGCTCGAACAGGTCCTGGGCACCGGGCTGTTCGACGTGGAGCGCGCCCAGCAGGCCCCGGGCTGGGTGAAGGAGCTCAACGGGGACCACGTACCGGAGACCGAGGAGTACGGCATCTCGTCCCTGGTGTTCCGGGCCGACGCGGCCTTCCACCCCGGCAGGCTCTGGACCTTCGTCACCCAGGACCTCGACGGCGGCGCCTTCGGCCGGGTCCTGCGCTCCAAGGGCTTCTTCCGGCTCGCCACCCGCCCCCGGGTGACCGGCCTGTGGTCCCAGGCCGGTGCCGTGGCCCGCTTCGAGCCGTCGGGCGCGGTCGGCCCGGACACCGCCCAGGGCCAGGAACTCGTCCTCATCGGCACCGGGCTGCGCGCCGACGCGCTCCGGGCGGCGCTCTCCGCCTGCCTGCTCGGCCCCGGCGAGCCGGTACCGGTACCGGCCGAGGACCCGTTCCCGGCCTGGGAGACGTACGGCGTCGACCATGCCTGCGAGGACCAGCCGCAGGTGGGCGGCGGCGCGCCCGTGGCCTGGGGGTTCCCGGGCCCGGGCGCCGTCGCCGGGCGCGGTCCCGCCGGGTCCTGAGCCGGACGTCCTTCCCACCTTTCAGGCCCTCTCCCGTGACCTCGCACGACCGCGCCACGCCCTCCGAGGGCCCCTCACCGCTGGCCCCCGGTCCCCTCACGGGCCCGCTCCGACGCCCGCGAGCCACCGCCCGCCCGGTCGATACTGATCCGAATGTGCTGGGCCGGACAGGGACGACGGCCCGAGGCTGAGGAGTTCGTGTGATCCGCGTGATGCTCGTCGACGACGAGGAGCTGGTCCGTACGGGGCTGTCGACGATCCTGGGCGGCGCGCCCGGCATCACCGTGGTGGCGTCCTGCGGGGGCACCGAGGCCGTCGAGGCCGCCCAGGAGTGCCGGCCCGACGTCGTCCTGCTCGACGTCCGGATGCCGGGCGCGGACGGCCTCACCGTGCTGCGGGCACTGCGGGCGCTGCCCGCGCCGCCGCACACGGCGCTGCTCACCTCCTTCGACGTGGACGAGTTCGTGACCGAGGGCATCCGGCTCGGCGCCTCGGGTTTCCTGCTGAAGAGCAGCAGCCCGGACGAACTCGTCAAGGCCGTGCGGGCGCTCCGTACCGGCGCGGGCTGTCTCACGCCGCCGATGGCGCGCCGCCTGGTCGGCCCGTACGACCGTCAGCGGACCGGCGCCCCGGCCCCGGGCGCGGATCTGTCGATGCTGACGCCGCGGGAGCGGTCGGTGCTCGCCCTCGTCGCCGAGGGGCGGTCGAACCACGAGATCGGGACGGAGCTCTTCCTGGCCGCCGCGACGGTCAAGGAACATCTCAGCTCGGTGTTCGGCAAGCTCAAGGTCGGCAATCGGGTGCAGGCGGCCGTGGTCGCGGTGCGCTCCGGGCTGCCGGGGGACGGGGAGGGTCCGTGAGGGCGGTCCGGTCGCCCCGCCGACTCGGCCTGTTCACGGGGCCGTTGAGCCCGAGTTCCGTCCGTTGGACGTTCTGCGCCGTCCTGGGGCTGCTGGCCCTGCTCGAAGGCTGGCCGCATGTGCACCGGCACGCCCCCTGGGAACAGGCCGTGCTGCTGGCCGCCTCGGGCGTCCTGCTCGTGCACCGCCGGCTGCCGCTCTGGTCCTTCGCCTTCACCGTGCCGGTCCTCGCGATCACCCACGCGCCCGTCGCCGTCTACCTCGGCCTGCGGGCCCTGCTCCACCACCGGCCGCCCGCCCGGGTCCTGGTCCCGAGCGCCGGTCTGCTGGGCGTCGGGACGCTGCTCCCCTGGGACCCCTGCCGTCCGCTGGCGGGCGTCGCGCTCCGGGGAGAGGGCTGGGCGGGGATCGGCTGCAACGCCGTCCATCTGGCCATGCTCGCCGCCGCGCCCGCCGCCGCGGAACTCCTGTACGTCGCCCGGCGCCGCCTCGCGCAGCAGGAGGACGCGGCGCGACGTCTCGAACGGACCGTCGTGGCGCGCGAACGCGCCCGGCTCGCCCGCGACATGCACGATGTCGTCGGCCACAAGGCGGGTCTGATCGCCCTGCACGCCGGTGCGCTGGAGACGACGGCCGCCGATGAGGGGACGCGGAGCAGCGCCGTACTGCTGCGGCGGCTCGCGGTCACGATGCTGGACGAACTCCGTTGGCTGCTCCTGGAGTTGCGGGTGTCGCACGCGGCGGCGGGCGGCACGGCCGCGCCCGGCATCGCCCGGCTCGCGTCGCTCGTCCAGGAGTCCGGCGTGGATGTCGAGCTGTCCGTCGACCCGAGGGCGCTGGAGGTCCGGCTCGCCGAGGAGGTGGACCACCTCGTGTTCCGCGCGGTCCAGGAGAGCCTGACCAACGCGCGCAAGCACGCGCCGTCCGCGCCGGTGTCGGTGCGGGTCGAACTGGACGCGGTGGGGCTGCGGTTGCGGGTGGTGAGCGGTTCCCCTCGGGCGGCACGTCCGCCGACCGGGTCCGCGCCCGGGCCCGGCTCCCCGCCCGGCTCCCTGCCGGGCTCCTTGCCGGGCTCCTTGCCGGGCTCGGGCCTGGGTCTGGACGGTCTGGCGGCCCGTACGAGGGAGTGCGGCGGTACGTTCACGGCCGGGCCGCTCCCCGACGGCGGCTTCGAGGTGGGCGTCGAACTCCCCCACGACCGGCTCTTCGCCGCCGCGCGGGAACCGCGCCCGCACCTCACTAACCGGGTGTGATCCGCGGCTCAGAACCGGCGGCGGTACTGCAGCGGCGACATCCCGAGGGCGCGCTGGAAGGCGCGGCGCATCGCCTCGGTGCTCGGGTAGCCGCTGCCCCGGGCGACGGCCGCCACGCTCTCCTTGGAGTCCTCCAGGAGCCGCCGGGCCGTTTCGAGCCGCGTCTGGTCG
Source organism: Streptomyces sp. NPDC090025 (assembly GCF_044748125.1). Taxonomy (NCBI): domain Bacteria; kingdom Bacillati; phylum Actinomycetota; class Actinomycetes; order Kitasatosporales; family Streptomycetaceae; genus Streptomyces; species Streptomyces sp. NPDC090025. The sequence goes on from NZ_JBIVFL010000007.1 coordinate 291,122, forward strand.
ACGTAACGGCCGGGCGGGGTGCCCGTCTCGGCGGTGAACGCCCGGGTGAACTGGCGCGTTGAGAGGTTGGCGCGCCGGGCGAGGGCGCCGATCGTGAGGTCGGTGTCGGGGTGGGTGGCGATCCAGTCCTGGACGTCGCGCAGCGACTGGCGGTCGGCGAGCTGGGCGCGCAGATGGGTGCTGAACTGGCGCTGGGTGCCGGGGCGGCGCAGAAAGACGACGAGGTGGCGGGCGAGCGTGGTCGCCGCCTCGTGGCCGAGGTCCTCCTCGATGAGGGCGAGCATGAGGTCCATGGCGCTGGTGCCACCGGCCGAGGTGGCGATCCGGCCGTCCCTGATGAAGATGGGGTCGGCGTCCACGCGCACCTCGGGATGGGCCGCCGCCAGCCGCGCCGCCATGCTCCAGTGGGTGGTGACCCGCTTGCCCGCGAGAAGGCCCGCGGCGGCGAGCACGAACGGCCCGGTGCACAGCCCGACGACCCGGCGGCAGCGGGCTGCGTTCCCGCGCAGCCAGCGCACGACGTCCGGGTCGATCGCGATCGCCCCTTCGCCGCTGTACGGGCCGGGCACGATCACGGTGTGCGGTACGGGAGCGGCCTCCAGGGCGATGTCCGGCATCAGGGTCAGGCCGCTCGGACTGCGCACCGGGGCGCCGCCGGGGCTCGCGGTGAGGACGCGGTACGGGGGCTCGGGGCGCCGCCCGGCGGCCCCGGCTCCGTCGCCTGCGTTGCCCAGGTCGCCTCCGGGGCGGGTGGCCGCGTACACGTTGGCGGCGGAGAGCAGCTCCAGCGGGCTCACGACGTCCAGGGCGTCCGTTCCGTCGAAGAGCACGACGAGCGCGGTGCGTCGGCCCATGGGACCAGACTGCACCGCCACCCCCATGTCTGCAATGTCACGTTTCCCACCTATCGCGCCATGCGACCGGGGTCCGGGCCCGGCCGCCGTCACCTCCATAGCCTCCTCGATCCGCTCTCCATCCCGTCAAGTACTTGCTACATTGGAAAGTAGATGCCGAGGCGTAAACAACGGTGCCCCGGCGACAACGGGAGGGGTGTGGTCATGAGCGAACAGGCCGAGGCAGCAGCGTCGTTGAAGGGGTCCGCCCGGATCCAGGCGACCGCGCGGGCGCGCAGCCGCTGGTACGTGGGCTATCTGTGGATGTTCGCCGCCTGGCAGCTGGTCCTGGTCCCCGCCGTGCTGCTCTGGCGCGGGGCGACGGGGGCGCTGGTCAGCGCGCTGGCCAATGCCCTCGTGGTCGTGGGGCTGTCCCTGTTCGCCACGCGGCAGCCGGTGACCCCGCGCGGCCACGGCGGGCTGCACCTCAAGGTGATCGGGGCGTGGACGGCTGCCTACGTCCTGTCCCTCGCGCTCGGCTATCAGCTCTTCATGGGCAGCGTCGGCTTCGCCGCCGTGGCCGCTGTCGTGTGCGCGCTGCCGGCCGCCGTGGCGGCCCGGCGGGAAGGGCGTGCCGCGTGACGCCGGACGCCTCGGCCGACGCGGGGCACGGCCCGCACCCCCGGCACGAACTCGCTCCGCTCCTCGCGTCGCCGGTACGTCTGTCGATCGTCGCGGCGCTCGCCGCCGTGGAGAAGGCGGAGTTCGCCTATGTGCGGGATCTCGTGGAGATCTCCGACTCGGTCCTGTCGAAGCAGGTCTCGCGCCTGGAGGAGGAGGGCTGGGTGGCGGTCGAGAAGGGGCAGGTCGGGCGTCGGCCGCGGACCTGGCTGCGGCTGACCGAGGAAGGGGCGGACGCCTACCGGCGTCATCTGGCCGCACTGACGGCGATCGCGGGCCCGCTCGAACTCCGGTGACGGGAACGAACCGCCCCCGTTCCGGGGGCGGTTCGCGGCTTACCTGACTGTCCGGCCGTCCGGTCGTCCGGCCGTCCGGTCGTCCAATCGGTCAGGGCCGGTCGTACGGGTAGAAGCCCCGGCCCGTCTTGCGGCCCAGGAGGCCCGCCTGGACCATGCGGGTGAGGAGGGGCGGGGGCGCATAGAGGGGTTCTTTGAACTCGTCGTAGAGCGAGTGGGCGATCGCGGCGACGGTGTCGAGGCCGATGAGGTCGGCGAGGCGGAGGGGACCCATCGGATGGGCGCAGCCGTGCCGCATGGCCGTGTCGATGTCCGTCGGGGACGCGAAGCCGGATTCGGCCATGCGGATGGCGGACAGCAGGTAGGGGACGAGGAGGGCGTTGACGACGAAGCCCGCGCGGTCCTGGGAGCGGACCGGGGTCTTGCCGAGGGCGTCGCGGGCGAATGCCTCCACCGTGGCCAGGGTGTCCTGGGAGGTGTGCAGCGAGGAGACGACCTCGACCAGGGGCAGCACGGGCACGGGGTTGAAGAAGTGCAGGCCGAGGACGCGGTCGGCGCGGGTGGTGGCCATGGCCAGGCGCATCACCGGCAGTGACGAGGTGTTGGTGGCCAGGATGGCGTCGGGGTCGGCGACGGCCTTGTCGATCGCGGCGAGGACGGCGGTCTTGACGTCCACGTCCTCGGTGACGGCCTCGATGACGAGCTGCCGGTCGGCGAGGTCGTCGAGGTCCGAGGAGAACACCAGGCGGGCGAGGGCGTCCTCGGCGGAGAGCCGGTCCAGCTTGCCGCGCTGGACGGCGCGTTCGAGGGAGACGGCGATGCGTTCGCGGGCGGCTCGCGCGGCGGTGGCGTCGGTCTCGCAGACGACGGTGTCGAGTCCGGCGCGGGCGCAGACCTCGGCGATGCCCGCGCCCATCTGGCCGCCGCCGACGACGCCGACCCTGCCGATGACGGTGCCGGTGCCGGTGCCCGTGCCGGTGCTCGTGCCGGTGCTCGTGGTGTCGCTCATGCCTGGGCCTCCGGTCGGCGGACGAGGTGACGGGTGTAGGCGTCGGGGGTGAAGAAGGCGGGCAACTCACGTTCCAGCGCGCCTCGTTCGAGGATCGCCCGGGCCTCGGCGACGCGGGCGTCGGGCCGTTCGGTGGCGAGGGCCGCGCACTCCTGGTCGATCACCCCGCGCAGGGTGTCCGGGTCGGTCCTGCGGTGACGCAGCCACTGCCACAGCTGCACGCGGGCGATCTCGGCGGTCGCCGCGTCCTCCATCAGGCCGTACAGCGCGACGGCGCCGTGCCCGCGCAGCCAGGCGTCGAAGTAGCGCAGGGCGACGGCGACGTTGGCGCGGATGCCCTCGGGGGTGGGCGGGCCGCTGGTCCTGCGGACCGCGAGGAGGTCCGCGGCCCGCACCTCGACGTCGTCGCGGGTGCGGTCGAGCTGGTGCGGGCGGTCGCCGAGGACGGCGTCGAAGACCTCGCGGCAGCCGGGGACCAGGGCGGGGTGGGCGACCCAGGAGCCGTCGAAGCCGTCCTCGGCCTCGCGTTCCTTGTCGAGCCGCACCGTGGCCAGGGCCGCCGCGTTGGCCTCGGCGTCCTTGCTCGGGACATGCGCGGCCATGCCGCCGATGGCGTGGGCGCCGCGCTTGTGGCAGGTGCGGACGAGGAGTTCGGTGTACGCGCGCATGAAGGGGGCCGTCATGGTGACCTTGGCGCGGTCCGGCAGCTGGAAGTCGGTGCGGTGGCCGAAGGTCCTGATGAGGCTGAACAGGTAGTCCCAGCGGCCCGCGTTGAGTCCGGCGCTGTGCTCGCGGAGCTCGTACAGGATCTCCTCCATCTCGCAGGCGGCGGTCACCGTCTCGATGAGCACGGTGGCGCGGACGGTGCCGCGCGGGATGCCGAGGAGTTCCTGGGCGAGGAGGAAGACGTCGTTCCAGAGCCGGGCCTCGTAGTGGTTCTCCAGCTTGGGGAGGTAGAAGTACGGGCCGTGCCCGGCGGCGATCTGACGCCGCGCGCAGTGGAAGAAGTACAGGCCGAAGTCGACCAGGGACGCGGGGACGGGGCGGCCGGCGATCTCCAGGTGTTCTTCGAGGAGGTGCCAGCCCCGGGGCCGGACCATGATCGTGGCGAGGTCCGTGCCGAGGCGGTACTCCTTGCCCTCGGGGGTGGTGAAGTCGATGCGGCGCTCGATCGCGTCGAGCAGGTTGAGCTGTCCGCCGATCACGTTGTCCCAGGTGGGGGCGGTGGCGTCCTCGAAGTCCGCCATCCAGACGCGCGCGCCGGAGTTGAGCGCGTGGACGGTCATCCGCCGGTCCGGCGGGCCGGTGATCTCCACCCGGCGGTCGGTCAGGCCGGGCGCGGGCGGGGCCACCCGCCAGTGCGGGTCGGCCCGGACGGCGGCGGTGGCGACCGAGAAGTCCAGCGGGGTGCCGGCGACCAGCCGGTCCTGGCGGCGGCGCCGCTCCTTGAGCAGGTCCTCGCGGCGCCGGCCGAAGGCGGCGTCGAGCGCGCCGATGAAGTCGAGCGCGGCGGGGGTGAGGATCTCGTCGTGCCGGTCACCCGGTGCCGCGAGGACCCGGACCCCCGTCGGGGCCGATTCGGTGACGGCGGCAGGGCTTGCGGTGGGGCCGGTGGCGGTGGCGGTCGTGGACATGCGGGTCTCCTGGGGTCTCCCGACAGGCGGAGCGGGGCAGGGCGGAACAGGCAGAGCGGCCGGGGCGGGCGGGGGCCGGACGATGGCCGTCGTCCGGCTCCCGCTCCCGGTGTCGGCGGGGCGGCCGAGGCGGCCCCGGACAGGCCCTAGTGGAACTGCTCCTCCTCCGTGGAGCCGCTGAGCGCCGTGGTGGAGGAGGCCGGGTTGACGGCGGTGGAGACCAGGTCGAAGTAGCCGGTGCCGACCTCGCGCTGGTGGCGCACCGCGGTGAAGCCCTGCGCCTGGGCGGCGAACTCCCGCTCCTGCAGGTCGACATAGGCGGTCATGCCGTGCTCGGCGTAGCCGCGGGCCAGGTCGAACATGCCGTGGTTGAGGGAGTGGAACCCGGCCAGCGTGATGAACTGGAACTTGTAGCCCATCGCGCCGAGTTCGCGCTGGAACTTGGCGATCTGGTCGTCGTCGAGCGCGGCCTTCCAGTTGAACGAGGGCGAGCAGTTGTACGCGAGCATCTGGTCCGGGTACCGGGCGTGGATCGCCTCGGCGAACTCGCGGGCCTGGGCGAGGTCGGGGGTGCCGGTCTCGACCCAGATGAGGTCGGCGTACGGGGCGTAGGCGAGGCCGCGGGCGATCACCGGGCCCATGCCGCCCCGGACGTGGTGGAAGCCCTCGGAGGTGCGCTCGCCCGTGACGAACTCGGCGTCCCGCTCGTCGATGTCGCTGGTGAGCAGGGTGGCGGCGAGGGCGTCCGTACGGGCGACGATCAGGGTGGGGGTGTCGGCGATGTCGGCGGCCAGGCGGGCCGCGTTGAGGGTGCGGATGTGCTGGGCGGTGGGGACGAGGACCTTGCCGCCGAGGTGGCCGCACTTCTTCTCGGAGGCCAGCTGGTCCTCGTAGTGGATGCCCGCCGCACCGGCCGCGATCATCGCCTTGGTCAGTTCGAAGGCGTTCAGCGGGCCGCCGAAGCCCGCCTCTGCGTCGGCGACGATCGGCGCGAGCCAGTCGGTGGTGTCGGTGCCGCCCTCGGCGGCGGCGATCTGGTCGGCGCGCAGCAGCGCGTTGTTGATGCGGCGCACGACCTGCGGGACGGAGTTGACCGGGTAGAGGCTCTGGTCGGGGTAGGTGTGCCCGGCCTGGTTGGCGTCGGCGGCGACCTGCCAGCCCGACAGGTAGATGGCCTGGAGTCCGGCGCGCACCTGCTGCACGGCCTGGCCGCCGGTCAGGGCGCCGAGGGCGTGCACGTAGTCGAGCTCGTGCAGCTGGCGCCAGAGCCGTTCGGCGCCGCGCCGGGCCAGGGTGTGCTCCTCGCGGACGCTGCCGGAGAGCCGGATCACGTCCTCGGCGGAGTAGGTGCGCTCGATGCCCTGCCAGCGGGGGTCGGTGGCCCACCGCTGCCGCAGCCGCTCCGCCGCCCCGCCCGCCGTGTCCGTGGCGCCGGTGGTCGTGCCGGTGGTCGTGCGCGCCGTCGTGTTCGTGTCAGCCATGGCCGTCACCGTCTCCATGAGTCGTCCGTCATGAGTAGCGTGGTCTGCCAAGGTCTCCGTCGGTCGTGACGTGAGCCCGGCACTGTATGGCACTGTGTGCCTATTTCTTGAGGTTGCGGCCGCCGGTCCCTGTCGGGTGGAGGGTGAGCAATCGACGCCGGGCGGTCCGGCGGTTCCGCCGGAATCTCCGACGTCAGGGCGTGAGTCGCGCCCGGTTTCGCCACCTGGACCGCCGGGGTCCGGCGGGCCGCACCACAGACTCTGGCAGCGGCACGCAGTGCCATCAACGGGGGATCCATGCCAAGTTCTGCGAATCTTCCGGCCTCGGATTGCCATGTTTGCGAAGGTCCCGGAGACCCCGATCACGCGTACGCTGAGGCCCGTCGGGACCGAGGGGACCGAGGGAGCGCGAAGGGGAGCCCGGGTGAGCAAGACGTACGCGGGAGCACGGCTGCGGCGGCTGCGCGAGGAGCGCCGGATGAGCCAGGCCGAGCTGGCCCGGGTCCTGGCCATCTCGCCCAGCTATCTGAACCAGATGGAGCACGACTCCCGCCCGCTGACCGTGCCCGTGCTGCTGCGGCTGACGGAGGCGTTCGGCGTCGATCCCGGTTTCTTCTCGGAGCGCGACACCAGCCGTCTGGTCGCCGATCTGCGGGAGGCGCTGGCGGCCGAGGTCGCCGAGGCCCGGGTCTCCCCCACCGATCTGGCCGAGCTCGCCTCCCGGATGCCGGCGGTCGCCGCGGTGCTGCTCGACCTGGGCCGCCGGAGCCAGTTGCTCGCGGAGCGGCTTGCGGACGCGGCCGACGGGCGGGACGGCGGATCCGCCGCGCCGGGCTCGCCGCGCTCGCCGCACGAGGAGATCCGGGAGTTCTTCTACCGGCGGCAGAACTATCTGCACGACACCGACCTGGCCGCCGAGGAGCTGGCCGGGGAGCTCGGGGTCCGGCCCGGCGAGGTGGTCCGGGTGCTGACGCGGCGCCTCGCCGACCGGCACGGGATCCGGGTCGCCGCCGACTCCGACCGGCTGCACCGCTTCGACGCGGCGACCCGGGTGCTGCACCTGTCGGGGCGGCTCCGCCCCGGGCAGCAGGCGTTCCGGATGGCCACCCAGCTGGCGTTCCTGGAACACGCGGACGAGCTGGACCGGCTGGCCGCCGAGGACTTCGCGCCCGGCTCCCCCGCGCACCGGCTCGCCCGGATCGGCATCGCGAACCATTTCGCGGCCGCGCTGATCCTCCCGTACCGCGCCTTCCACACGGCGGCCGAGGAGTTCCGCTACGACATCGAGCGGCTGACCGACCGCTTCGGGATCGGCTACGAGACGGTCTGCCACCGGCTGAGCACCTTGCAGCGGCCCCGGCTGCGCGGTGTGCCGTTCTCGTTCGTCCGGGTGGACCGGGCCGGGAACATGTCGAAGCGGCAGTCCGCCACCGGCTTCCACTTCTCGCGCGCGGGCGGCACCTGTCCGCTCTGGAACGTGTACGAGGCGTTCGCCGCGCCGGGCCGGATCCATGTGCAGGTCGCCGCCATGCCGGACGGGCAGCGGCATCTGTGGACGGCCCGCGCGGTGACCCGGCACCGGGGCGGCTGGGGCGAGCCCGGCAAGACCTTCGCGATCGGGCTCGGGTGCGAGATCCGGCACGCGCACCGGCTCGTCTACTCGGACGGCCTGGACCTGGGCAATGTCTCGGCCGCCACGCCGATCGGCATGGGCTGCCGGCTGTGCGAGCGGCTGGACTGCCCGCAGCGCGCGGTGCCGCCGCTGGGTCGTGAGCTGGCGGTGGACGAGCAGAGCAGCACGTTCATCCCGTATCCGGTGGTGCCCGAGCGGAGTTGAGCCGCGTCCGAAACCGGGGGGCTCGCGCGGCCGGCCGCCGCCGCGCCCTCTGGACTTACTAGGACGTCCAACTATATGTTCGTGGCACTAGGTCCGCGGTGCAGGGAAGCCGGTGTGAATCCGGCACGGTCCCGCCACTGTGACCGGGGAGTGTGCTGCCGTCCACACGCCACTGACGAGGTCTGTCGGGAAGGCGGGCAGCACGCGGTGATCCGGGAGTCAGGATACCGGCCGCGGCTGTTCCGTGTTGTCCACGAGGATGGAGCAGACACGCATGGCACCGGTTTGTCCCCACGACCCTGGTGATCCGGCGGAGCGCGCGCACCACACTTCCGCGCGCTCGTAGTTCCCACGACTCCGCGCCTCGGCGCGCCCCCATCGGGCGCCGCCGTGCGTGCTGCCGTGCCATCCCCCGGATCCAACCTGACGAGAGCAGGCATCCCATGGTCCGTGAACTCACCCATTTCATCGGCGGAAAGCACACCCCCGGCACGTCCGGGCTGTTCGCCGACGTGTACGACCCGAACACCGGCGGCGTCCAGGCCCGGGTGCCGCTCGCCGGGCACGCCGACACCACGGCAGCCATCGCCAACGCCCAGGAAGCACAGGCCGATTGGGGCCAGTGGAACCCGCAGCGCCGGGCCCGGGTGCTGCTGCGGTTCCTCCAGCTCGTCGACGGCGAGCGGGAGGACCTGGCCCGGCTGCTCTCCGCCGAGCACGGCAAGACCGTCGCCGACGCCCATGGCGACCTGCAACGCGGCCTGGAGGTCGTGGAGTTCGCCGCCGGTATCCCGCACCTGATGAAGGGCGAGTTCACCGACAACGCCGGGACCGGCATCGACGTGCACTCGCTGCGCAGCCCGCTCGGCGTGGTCGCGGGCATCACCCCGTTCAACTTCCCCGCCATGATCCCGCTCTGGCAGGCCGGTCCCGCGCTCGCCTGCGGCAACGCGTTCATCCTCAAGCCGTCCGAGCGCGATCCCTCCGTACCCCTGCGGCTCGCGGAGCTGTTCCTGGAGGCCGGGCTGCCGCCGGGCGTCCTGAACGTGGTCAACGGCGGCAAGGAGGCGGTCGACATCCTGCTCACCGATCCCCGGGTGCAGGCCCTCGGCTTCGTCGGGTCCACGCCGATCGCCGCGCACATCTACGCCACCGCCGCCGCGCACGGCAAGCGCGCGCAGTGCTTCGGCGGCGCCAAGAACCACATGATCGTGATGCCCGACGCCGACCTGGACCAGGCGGTGGACGCGCTGATCGGCGCCGGGTACGGCTCGGCGGGCGAGCGCTGCATGGCGGTCTCGGTCGCCGTCCCGGTCGGCGAGGAGACCGCCGACCGGCTCGTCGCGGCCCTCAAGGAGCGGATCGGGACGCTGCGGATCGGCCGGTCCGACGACGCCGGGGCCGACTTCGGCCCGCTGGTCAGCCGTGACGCCCTCGACCGGGTGCGCCGCTATGTCGACGTCGGCGTCACCGAGGGCGCCGAACTCGTCGTCGACGGCCGGGACTTCACCCTCGAAGGGCACGAGGACGGCTTCTTCACCGGCGCCTCGCTGTTCGACCGGGTGTCCCCGCAGATGCGGATCTACCGCGAGGAGATCTTCGGGCCGGTGCTTTCCGTGGTCCGGGCCGCCGACTTCGAGGAGGCGCTGCGGCTGCCGAGCGAGCACCCGTACGGCAACGGGGTGGCGATCTTCACCCGGGACGGCGACACCGCACGGGAGTTCACCCGCCGGGTCAACACCGGCATGGTGGGCGTGAACGTGCCGATCCCGGTGCCCGTGGCGTACCACACCTTCGGCGGCTGGAAGCGGTCCGGCTTCGGCGACCTCAACCAGCACGGGCCCGACTCGATCCGCTTCTACACCCGCACGAAGACCGTCACCTCGCGCTGGCCCTCCGGGGTCAAGGAGGGCGCGACCTTCACCATGCCGACGATGGGGTGACGCCGTGACCAGCACCCTCACCGAGGACCAGCTCGCGCTCGCCGAGGTCACCCTCGACTTCGCCCAGGAGCAGCTGGCCCCGCACGCCGTGGCCTGGGACCAGGACAAGCACTTCCCCGTCGACGTGATCCGGCGGGCCGCCGCGCTCGGTCTTGCCGGGGTGTACGTCGACGAGGAGCACGGCGGCTCCGGGCTCAGCCGCGCCGACGGCGTCCTCGTCTTCGAGACCCTGGCCACCGGCTGCCCGTCCATCGCCGGATATCTGTCGATCCACAACATGGTCGCCTGGATGATCGACCGGTACGGCGACCCCGGGCAGCGCGCCCGCTGGCTGCCCGATCTGTGTTCCGCCACGACGCTCGGCAGCTACTGCCTGACCGAGCCCGGCGCCGGCTCGGACGCGGCCGCGCTGCGCACCCGGGCCGAACGGCAGGGCGACCACTATGTGTTGACCGGGGTGAAGCAGTTCATCTCCGGTGCCGGAGTCTCGGACCGGTACGTGGTCATGGCGCGCACCGGGGCGCCGGGCCCGGGCGGGATCTCCGCGTTCGTCGTGGAGCGCGAGGACCCGGGCGTCTCCTTCGGGCCCAACGAGCGGAAGATGGGGTGGAACGCGCAGCCGACCCGCCAGGTGATCCTGGACGGGGTGCGGATCCCGGCGGACCGGCGGCTCGGGGCCGAGGGCGACGGGTTCCGGATCGCCATGAGCGGTCTCAACGGGGGCCGGCTCGGCATCGCCGCCTGCTCGCTCGGCGGCGCGCAGAGCGCCCTCGACCGTTCGCTGTCCTATCTGGCCGACCGTGAGGCGTTCGGCACGCGGCTGCTCGACGCCCAGGCTCTGCAGTTCCGGCTCGCGGACATGGCCACCGAACTGGCCGCGGCCCGCGCGCTGGTGCGACAGGCGGCCCAGGCCCTGGACGCGGGCGATCCGCTGGCGCCGCGGCTGTGCGCGATGGCCAAGCGGTTCGCCACCGACACCGGGTACGCGGTGGCCGACGCGGCGCTCCAGCTGCACGGCGGCTACGGCTACCTCAGCGAGTACGGCATCGAGAAGATCGTCCGTGACCTGAGAGTGCATCAGATCCTGGAAGGAACCAACGAGATCATGCGGGTGATCGTGGCACGCGGACTCACGGAGACCCTGCGATGACCGACGACGTCCTGTTCCGTACGGAGGGCCGCGCCGGGTATCTCACGCTCAACCGGCCTCGCGCGCTCAACGCCCTGACCCATGGCATGGTGCTGCGGATGACCGAGGCGCTGGACGCCTGGCGGGATGATCCGGCGGTCGAGGTGGTCGTGATCGACGGGGCGGGTGAGCGGGGTCTGTGCGCGGGTGGTGACATCCGCGCGATCCACGCCGACGCGGTGGCGGGCGGTACGGCCTCGGTCGGTTTCTGGCGGGACGAGTACCGGCTGAACGCGCTGATCGCCCGCTATCCGAAGCCGTACGTGGCCCTGATGGACGGCATCGTGATGGGCGGCGGTGTCGGCGTATCGGCGCACGGCAGCGTCCGGATCGTCACCGAACGCTCCAAGGTCGCCATGCCGGAGACCGGCATCGGCTTCGTCCCCGACGTCGGCGGCACCTATCTCCTCGCCCTCGCGCCCGGCGAACTCGGCACCCACCTGGCTCTCACCGGCACGCCCGTCGGCGCCGCCGACGCCCTCCTGGCCGGCCTCGCCGACCACCACGTCCCCGCCGACCGGCTCCCCGCCCTGAAGAGCGAGCTGGCCACCAGGCCCGTGCACGAGGTCCTCGAACGGCATGTGACGGCGGCACCCGGCGGTGAACTGGCCGCCGCCCGCGCATGGATCGACACCTGCTACGCCGCCGACACCGTCGAGGAGATCATCGAACGACTGCTCGCGTCCGGGGTGCCCGCCGCGAAGGCCACGGCCGACACCCTGCGGGGCAAGTCACCGACGGCGGTCAAGGTCACCCTGGAAGCGCTGCGCAGGGCCCGTCGGCTCGGACCGCTGGAACGGGTCCTGGAGCAGGAGTTCCAGGTCTCCCTGGCCGCGCTGGCCTCGCCCGATCTCGTCGAGGGCATCCGCGCCCAGGTCGTCGACAAGGACCGCGCCCCGCACTGGACCCCGGCCACCTTGGAGGAGGTCGGCCGGGCCGCCGTGGACCGGTTCTTCCCCCCGCTCGACGCGAACGTGTTCCCGGGCGGGCCCGGGTCCTTCGCGCATCCCTCGGACCAGGAGGTCGTGTGGTGACCAGCAGCACCGTCGCGTTCATCGGGCTCGGCCACATGGGCGGCCCGATGGCGGCCAACCTCGTGAAGGCCGGGCACCGCGTCCTCGGCTTCGACCTCGTGCCCGGTCTGCTCGCCGCGGCGGCCACCGCCGGGGTCGAGCCCGCCGGGTCGGCCGTCGGGGCCGTCACGGAGGCGGACGTGGTCATCACCATGCTCCCGGCCGGCCGCCATGTCCTCGCCCTCTACCGCGAACAGGGCGTGCTGGCCGCGGCCCGGCCCGGCACCCTGTTCGTCGACTGCTCGACCATCGACGTCGCCGACGCCAGGGCCGCGCACACGGCCGTCGCCGAGGCCGGTCACCGGTCGCTCGACGCCCCGGTGTCGGGCGGTGTGGTGGGCGCCGAGGCGGGCACCCTCACCTTCATGGCGGGCGGTGGCGCCGAGGAGTTCGCGGCGGCCGGGCCGCTGCTCGACGCCATGGGCAGGAAGGCCGTCCACTGCGGCACGGCCGGTGCCGGACAGGCCGCGAAGATCTGCAACAACATGATCCTCGCCGTCTCGATGATCGGGGTCAGCGAGGCGTTCGTGCTCGCCGAGAGCCTCGGCCTCGACCATCAGGCGCTGTACGACGTGGCCTCCACGGCCTCCGGTCAGTGCTGGGCGCTCACCGTCAACTGCCCGGTGCCCGGCCCCGTACCGACGAGTCCCGCCAACCGGGACTACCAACCCGGGTTCGCCGCGCCGCTGATGGCCAAGGACCTCGGTCTGGCCGCGGCGGCGCTGCGGGCCGGTGGCGTGGCCGCGCCGCTCGGGCTCAAGGCCGCCGAGCTGTACGCCGAGTTCGCCGCCGGGGACGGTGCCGGGCTGGACTTCTCGGCGATCGTCCGCACCCTGCGGCCCGGCGCCACCGGACCGGAGGGCGGTGCTCACGAGAGCGGAACGCCCGCCTGACCGGCGACGGGGCCACCCGCACGGTCACGGGAGCCGGGTCGCGGTCCTGACCAGGTCGGCCACGGCTCTGGACCGGCTGTGCGGTGGCCAGGCGATCACGGTGGTGACCTGGGGCACGTCAAGGACCGGCACGGCGGCGAGGTCGCCGGGCAGGTGGGTCCGGGACGACTCCGGGGCGACCGCGCAGGCCCGGCCGAGCGCGATGAGCTGGAGCAACTGCGCGTGGTCGCGGACCTTCGGTCCCGGTCCCGGCGGGTAGCCGCCGTCGGGGCCGGGCCAGCGCGGCAGGGGCAGGCCCGGCAGATCGGCGATGTCGGCCAGGTGGACATGGGCGCGGGCGGTGAGCGGGTGACCGGCGGGCAGAACCGCCACCTGGCCCTCGGTGCCGAGCTCCTCGGTGTGCAGCCCGGCCGTCGAGTCGAACGGCCGGTGCAGCAGCGCCACGTCGGCCCGGCCCTCGCGCAGCAGTCGTTCCTGCTCGGCCGGGCCGCACAGGATGACGTCGACCGGGACCGCGCCGGGTTCCGCGGCGTACGCGTCGAGCAGCCGTGCCACCAGCTCGCGGGCGCCGTTCGCCTTGGTGACCAGGACGATCCCGGGGCCGCCGGTCATGGCATTGGCGGCGCGGCGGGTCCGGCGCTCGGCGGCGTCGATCGCGTCGAGGGCGGCACGGCCCTCGGTGAGCAGCACCGCACCGGCCCCGGTCAGCGTGACGACCCGGCCCGTCCGGTCGAACAGCGCGGCCCCGATGCGGCGTTCGAGCTGCTGGATCGCCCGCGACAGGGGCGGCTGCGCGATCCCGAGCCGCTGCGCGGCCCGCCCGAAGTGCAACTCCTCGGCGACGGCGACGAAGTAGCGCAGCTCCCGGGTCTCCAGTCGGCCACCGTGCTCCGACCGTCGCTCCGTCCCTCGCGCGTCCCGCCCGTCCCGCCCGCCCCGCACGTCGTCCATACCCTGACGGTATCGCGGGCCACCCGATCGGTCTTGGACCGCGCCCGACGACCGCGGGCAGCATGATGCCCATGCATGAGCGAACGATTGCGCTGGTCACCGGCGCGAACAAGGGAATCGGCCACGAGATCGCCGTGGGCCTGGGCGCCCTCGGCTGGAGCGTCGGTGTCGGCGCCCGCGACGACGGGCGCCGCGCGGACGCGGTGGAGCGGCTGCGCGCGGCGGGTGTCGACGCCTTCGGCGTACCGCTGGACGTGACGGACGACGCGAGCGTGGCCGCCGCCGCGCGGCTGATCGAGGACCGGGCAGGACGCCTCGACGTGCTCGTCAACAACGCCGCCATCGCGGGACCGATGCCGCAGCACCCCACCCACGTCGATCCCGGAACGGTCCGAGCGGTCGTGGAGACCAACGTGATCGGTGTCATCCGCGTCACCAACGCGATGCTGCCGCTGCTGCGGCGCTCCGCCTCGCCGCGGATCGTGAACATGTCCAGCAGCGTCGGCTCGCTCACCCGGCAGTCGGGCCCCGACGCGGAGCTGACGGCGGGCCCGGTGGCCGTCGCGTACGCGCCGTCGAAGACGTTCCTGAACGCCGTCACCCTCCAGTACGCCCGGGAGCTGCGCGACACGGACATCCTCATCAACGTCGGCTGCCCCGGCTACGTCGCGACCGACCTCAACGAATTCCAGGGCGTGCGCACTCCCGGGCAGGGCGCGGCGATCGCCATCGAGCTGGCGACCCTGCCCGACGGCGGTCCGACCGGCCGCTTCTTCGACGACGCGGGCGTCGTGCCCTGGTGAGGGACGCACCGGGCACGACACCCGACGGGCGGCAGGCGGGTCAAGGGCGGCTGTAGCGCACGCACTTGTAGTAGGTGGGCTCCGGAGCGCCGTCCTCCAGGCAGATGCGTACGACGTTGACCCCGGCGCGATCGGTCGACACGGGGAAGCCGAAGTCGCCGCTGGCGCCGCAGACGATCTCGGGGCTGCTGGCGTGGCCCACGTCCGCGCTGCCCGAGTCGAGCAGGAAGGCCGTGGTCCCGCGACAGGAGCCGGCGTCGACGGACTTGTGCTCGCCCGCGACCCGCACCGAGCGGTTGTACCAGGTGATGGTGCCGCGGGTGTACGTGTTGCCGTAGGTGACGTCGAAGGTGCTGGTGGCGGTGGCGGACGCGGTGGCGGTGGGGGCGGCGAGGAGGGTTCCGGTGGCGAGGACGGCGGCGGCGACGGCTGCCGTACGGGCGAGGGACCTGCGCATGTCAGCTCCGATGCTGGTGGCTCAACCTGCGGGAAGAAACCGGCAGTTCAGTATGGAACCGTAAGCGGAACCGGTCCACCCCGCCTCCGGATGACGTCTGCCGCCACCCCGTGAGGGGTGGCGGCAGGGGCTCAGGTGCCTCCGGGGCTACTTCCCGAGATAGAGGTCGCGGACCAGCTCGCCCGCCGCCGGGGCCTGGCAGACGCCCTGGCCGGAGAAGCCCGCCGCGTAGAGGAACGGGCGGGCGGGGTCACGGCCGATGAGGGCGGTGCCGTCCGGGCCCAGGTCGATCGAGCCGCCCCAGCCGCGGTGCAGCCGGGTGCCCGCGAGGGCGGGGTACACCGTGCCGAGCTGCCGCGAGACCCGCTGGAGCCAGTCCTCGCGCGACTCGTCGGGGCCGGGGCGGCCCATGCCGACGAGCACCCGGTCGTGCCAGGCGCGGATCCGCAGCTTGGACGGGTGCAGGGTCATCGGCAGCGTGGTGCTCGGGACACCGGGAGCGCCGGGGAGCGGTTCGGTGAGGGGGTCGGTGAGGAGGAGTTCCGTCGGTTCCGGGCGTACCGGGAGGTCGACGCCCGCGAGGGCGCCCACCTCTCCCGCCCAGGGTCCGGCCGCGCAGATGACGGTGTCGGCGCGGATGCTGCCCGCCGGGGTGTGCACCCGCCCGTCGGGGTCGATGGCGATGACGGGGCTGTCCGGCAGCAGCACGGCCCCGGCGTCGGCGGCCGCTGCGGCGTAGCCGCGCACGACGGCGACGGGGTCGCAGGAGTACGCCTCGGGCGCCCAGGCCGCGGCCACCACCTGGCGCGCGTCGAGCAGCGGGTTCAGCCGGGCCGCGTCGGCCGGGGTCACCAGTTCGACGTCGACGCCCGCGGCGCGCTGCGCGGCCTGGTCGCGGCGGAACTCCGCCACCTGCGCCTCGTCGGTGAACAGCACCATGAATCCGACGCGGCGCAGGCCGAGGGGCGTTCCGGTGCGCTCGGCGAAGGAGTGGTAGGCGGCCACGCTGCGTACGGCGAGGGCGCCGGTACGGGCGTCGCCGGGGAAGTAGGTCCGCACGACGTGGGCGGTGGCCCCGGAGGCGCCGGAGCCGAGGCTGCCGCGCTCCAGGAGGACGGTGTCGACGCCGGTCTCGGCGAGGTGGGCGGCGATGGAGGTACCGATGACTCCGCCGCCGATGACGAGTGCTTCGGCGCGTACGGGAAGGGTGTTCATCGGGTCGACCCGGTCTCGGCGGGCCGCTGCTGGCGCAGCGGGTCGGCCGCGTCCCAGGGGAAGAGGTGGAGGTTCCAGGCGCCCAGGCAGTTGATGTAGAGGGCGAGGTGGCGGGTGACGGCGAGGAAGTCGGCCCGGTCGAGGCGGTCCAGGCAGGCGAGGAAGCGCTGGGTGAAGTCGCCCAGCTTGTCCAGGCCGCAGTAGTCGAGGAACTCGGCCGGGACCGCGACGAGCAGTCGGGCCATCTCGCGCACCGAGTCCATCGGCATGCCGGAGACGGCGGCGCGGATCAGGCCGCCGTAGGCGGCGTAGCCCAGCGGGCGGGTCTCGCCGTTGACGAAGAGGAGGGTGGGCAGGACGGTCCCGTGGGTGCCGGCGCGGGAGGGGATGAGTCCCCGGTGCAGATTGCCGAGCTCGGCGGGTTCGGCGAGCCAGATCCGCTCGGTCTCGACGTGCACCTCGTGGATCAGGCGCTCGGCCTCGGGCTCGGTCGCGGCGAGCCGGGGTATCCGGTGCCCGCCGGACGTACCGGCCCTGCGGACCTCCACCAGGATCTGTTTCTTCGTCGAATAGACCGCTTCCCAGACGGCCTGGCCGACGCCCCGCAGGGTCGGCAGGTCCGCGTCCCGGATCCGGCCCACCGGGGCGGCCGGCATGGGTTCGGTCAACTCCCCGTATTTGATGCCGAGATGCTGGAGCGCGGAACAGAACACGGTGCCGTCGGGCGCCTCGCGCCGGTCCGCGATTTTCTGGTTCGCGTGGGTGTGGAGCAGCGAGTGGATCGGGGCCACGTGATAAAGGTGCTCGCCCGCGATCAGGGCATGGCCCTGGAGGCTCTGATAAGGCAGCGAATCCCAGAGGGAATCGGCCAATTCGGGGTTTCGGTCGTCGAGTTCCGCGGTGACGGTGCAACCGAGGCTGGGCCAGGAGATTTCGATGTGCCGTTCGGACGACGGAGGCGTTTCGGACACGGCTTTCCTTTTGCTTTCGGCGAGTTGCGTACCGGAGCGACGCTATTTCGTTCAACTTCCGGGCCAGAAGGAGGTTTTCAGGCATCCTCTCCGGACGTCCGGATTTCCTGGTGTTCACGACCGCCCGGCTGGCCGGATTTCCTTTCCGGATACGGCCCCGGAGGCGCGGCATCCGGATGTCCGCCCCGCCCGGTACCGGTCGGCACGCTCGGCACGGGACGCCGGAGCACGGCAGATAGCCAAGTAACTTGGCAAAGTTGCTTGGCTTGTTCTAGGCTGGTGACATGACCGAGAAGTCCCGTCCCGCACCGCACCCCACCCCCACCGCCCGCACCGCGGAGCGGCTGGGCGACGCCATGATGCGGCTGAAGGCGCGGCTGCGGACGGAATCGGGTCTGCACACCACCGGACTGAGTTCCACGCAGCTCGCGGTGCTCGCGCGGGTGGTGCGGGAGGGGCCCGTCACCGCGGCGCGGCTCGCGCAGACCGAGCATGTGAGCGCCCAGGCCATCGCGCAGAGCCTCGCCGTCCTGAAGGCCGCGGGCCTCGTGCACAGCACGCCGGACCCCGGCGACGGGCGGAAGAAGCTGATGAGCGCCGACCCGGCGGCGGCGCGGCTGATCGAGCGGCTGCTCGACGGACGGGCCGCGTTCCTGACCCGGGCCATCGACCGGATCGTGGCCGAGGACCCGGGGGCGGACGTCGAGGCGGCGATCGGGCTGCTCGAACGGCTCGCCGCCGTGGATCTGACCGACGGCGGCCCGGAGAAGCGCCACCCCCGCGATCCGGCCCGCTGACCGCCCGTACCCCCGAGCCCCCCTCCCTCCCTTCTCCGACAGGAGCGACCCCATGACCGGCCCCACCCCGCTTCCCCCGCTCGTCCCCGCGCGGACCGCGCTGCTCGCGATGGACTTCCAGTACGCGATCGTCCCGCTCGCCCCCGAGCCCGAGGCGCTGCTCGCCCGGGTGGGCGGCGCCATCGCGGACGTACGGGCGGCGGGCGGGACGATCGGGCACGTGCGGGTGGCGTTCACCGAGGACGACTGGGCGACCGTCCCCGACCGCAACATCACCTTCAGCGCGGCCGCCGCCATGAAGGGCATGCACCACGAGGACGACCTCACCCGGATCCACCCGGAGGTGGCCCCCGAGGACGGGGACATCGTGATCCGCAAGGTGCGGTTCGGCGCCGGTTCCACCACCGACCTGTTCGAGCGGCTGGCCGCGCGGGGCATCGACACCCTCGTCCTCGCCGGGGTGAGCACCAGCGGTGTCGTCCTGTCGACGCTGATGGACGCCGCCGACCGGGACTACCGGGTGTTCGTCCTCTCGGACGGGGTCGCCGACCGCGACCCGGAGGTCGACCGGGTCCTGGTCGAGAAGGTGTTCCCGTCCCGGGCGCACGTCATCGACACGGCGCGGCTGCGGGAGCTGCTGGGCGCGCACGAAACGGTCTGAGGAGTGCCCTGCCGGGCCGGTCAGCCCAGTTCGCGGCGCGCGACCTCGTGGAAGGCGCGCGGCGGGCGGCCGGTGATCCGTTCGACGGCGTCGGTGACGCGGTCCTCCGCGCCGTCGGCGATGGCGCGTTCCATGTCGGCGAGCAGGGTGGCGAACTCCCCCGGCATGACGGTGCCGAGCCAGGCGCACAACTCCCCGTGGGACAGCGCCCGGTGGGTGACCTGGCGGCCGGTGACCTCGGTGACGACCGTGGCGATGTCGTCGTAGCTCAGCGCATCGGGCCCGGTCAGGACCAGGTCGGTGTTCGGGGCCTCGGGGTCGGTGAGGGCGTGCACGGCGACGGCCGCGATGTCGTCGGCGTCGACGAAGCCGACCCGGCCGGTGCCGGTGGCGGTCGACAGGACGCCGTCGGTCCTGATGGCCTGGGCGTGCAGGTGGTCGCCGGTGAAGTTCTGCATGAACCAGGACGGCCGCAGCACCGCCCATTCCTCGAAGAGGTCCGGCAGCGCCTGGTGCACCTGACCGACGGCGGGGCCGCCCGCCGGGATCGACGAGGCGCTGAGCAGCACCGCGCGGCGCACCCCGGCGGCCCGCGCCCGCCGCAGGAAGGGCAGCATGACGGCGGCCGGGTCGGGGTCGCCGATCGGCGGGACCAGATAGACCCGGTCGGCGCCTGCGAGGGCGGCGGCGTGGGTCTCGGGGGCGTACCAGTCGAAGCGCACCGGCTCGCCGCCCGGTACCGGCGCCGCCCCGCGGCCGGCCGCCCGGGCCGGGTGTCCGGCGGCGGCGAGCCCGGCGACGACGCGGCGCCCGGTGGTGCCGGTGGCACCGATGACGAGGGTGGCCGGGGCGGTGGTGTCGTTCATCGGGCGGTTCCGAGGTCGGCGCCGGACGCGGTGACGGCCAGCGGGTTCCAGTAGTCGCGGTACGAGGTGAACAGCCCGTCCTCGACGGTGACGACGGCGATGTACCGCATGTCGAACGGGTCGCCCGTGCCGACCAGCCGTCCGACGCCCCGCATCTCGACCACGATCGTGCGCGGGTCGGCGGTCTGGTGGATCAGGAGGTCGGCCTCGGGGAAGTCGTGCAGGTCGATCTGCTCGGGATAGGGGCGCATGTACGCGTCGATCGCGTCCCGGCCGTCCAGCCGGGCGGGCCACCCGGGCGGCGCGAACGGAAATTCCATCGCGCCGTGCTCGGCCCACAGGGACACCCAGCCGGGGATGTCCTCGGCGAGCAGCAGCCGCAGGCCGTGCCGGTACACCTCGGCGGGCGACATCGCGAGGGAAGGGGATGCGGACATGGCCGTCCTCCGTCTCATAGAATGCGGACTAACGGTCCGCTTCGACGGAGACGACGATACGGACTACGGGTCCGCTTTGCAATTGGAGGAGTCACGTGGCATCCGAGACCAGTCCTGGGCCGTCCTCCGAGCCCGGCCGCAGGACCCGCAAGGACGCCGCCCGCAACCAGCGGGCCGTCCTCGCCGCCGCCGACGCGCTGTTCGCGCGCTCCGACCGGCCCGAGGAACTGACGATGGCCGACATCGCGGCGGCGGCCGGGGTCGGCAAGGGGACGCTGTTCCGCGCGTTCGGCGACCGCGCCGGGCTGCTCAGGGCGCTGTACGAGGCCCGGCTCGAACCGGTGCGGGAGGCGGTGACCTCGGGGCCGCCGCCACTGGGGCCCGGCGCGCCCGCGCGGGAGCGGGCGGCGGCGCTGCTCGACGCGGTGCTGTGCTTCAAGCTCGACAACCGGCCGCTCGCGCTCGCCCTGGAGGACAGCGGCACCGGCCCGTACCAGGCGGAGCACTACGCCCGCTGGCACGAACTCCTCCGGTCCGTCCTGGCCGAGCTGCCGGGCCTGCCGGAACCCGGCTTCACCGCCCACGCGCTGCTCGCGGCGGTCCGGGCCGACCTGGTGGAGCTGCTCGCGGGCCGGGAGGCCGTACCCCGCGAGGAGCTCAGGGCCGCCCTCGCCGGGTACGTGGAGCGGGTCACCGCCCCGGCGGCGCGGCCGGCGTCCTGACCCCTGCCGGGACCCGAGGGCCCCGGGGGCGGGGGGCCTCACGCCAGGACGTTCAGTGCCCCCGGGCGCACCCGCAGCGTCACCGGCAGGGCCGCGTCCACCTCGCCGTCGGCGCCGTACGGCAGGGCACGGTCGGCCTCGATGCGGATCTCGGCGCCGCGCAGGATCTCGACCTGCGGGCGGCGGACGTGGGAGCCGGTCTTGAGCTCGTTCATGAGGGTGAAGAAGAGGTGCTTCGGGGCGTCCTGGATGACGACGACGTCGAGCAGGCCGTCGTCGACGCGGGCGCCCGGGGCGATGTTGCGGCCGAAGCCGTAGAAGCCGGAGTTGGCGGCGACGACGGTGTAGCCGGTGCGTTCGTGGCGGACCCCGTCGACGGTGATCCGGTAGCCGACGGGCCGCCAGGCGAGGACGGCGCGCAGCCCGCCCGCGTAGTACGAGGCGGAGCCGCGCAGCAGGGTGGAGTGGTTGGCGTGCCGGTTGGCGACCGCGTCGACGCCCGCGTACACGCTGCCCAGGACGTGGATCCGGCCGTGCGCGGCGGACTCGACCTCGATGGTGTCGACCTGGCGCGGGGTCCCGTGCAGCAGGATCTCGGCCAGCGCCGCCGGGTCGGTGGGCAGGCCGAGGGCGCGGGCGAAGTCGTTGCCGCGGCCCGCCGGGACCAGGCCGAAGACCGTGTCCGTACCGCTGAGCGAGCCGCCGACCCGGCCGGCCATGCCGTCCCCGCCGACGGCGAGCACCACATGGCCGCGGGCGCCCGCCTCCTGGGCGATCTCCTGGGCGTGGGCCAGGCTGCGGCTGTAGACGGTGTCGAGCCGGGCCCCCGCCTCGCGGAGCAGCCGGGCGAGCGGCAGCAGGCCCGCCGTCCCGCTGGAGCCGCCCGCGGTGGGGTTGACGACGGCGGTGAACTGGCGCATGGATCGTCCTCCGGACGGCAGGAACGGCAGGGACTGCGGGAACGGCGGGGACTGCGGGAACGGCGGGGACTGCGGGGACTACGCGAGCGGCGGAACGGGCGAGGTCCGGACGGCGCTACGACCGGGATACGGCGGGGATGCTGCGGGAGTCACTCGGCGGCCGGGGCCGGGACGAGGACGCCGGGGTTGAGGACGCCGGACGGGTCCAGCTCCGCCTTGACCGCCTGGAGCGTGCGGATGCCGAGCGGGCCGATCTCCTGGGCGTACCAGTCGCGGTGGTCGGTGCCGACGCCGTGGTGGTGGCTGATGGTGCCGCCCGCCGCCAGGATCGCGTCGTTCGCCGCCGCCTTCGCCGGGGCCCAGTGGGCGATCGCGTCCTTGCCCTGCGCGCCGACGACGGTGAAGTAGAGCGAGGCGCCGTTCTCGTACGTGTGCGAGATGTGGCACATCACCAGCGGCGGGGTGCCGGCCTCGGTGAGGGTGCCGGTCAGGGCGTCGCGGACGCCGGTGTAGAGGGCGGGGATCGCGGACCAGAAGGCGGCGGTCTCCAGGGTCTCGGCGAAGGCGCCCGCGTCGAGCAGCGCGTCGCGCAGGTAGGGCGCGTTGTACCGGCCGTGCTCCCAGCGGTCGCCGGGCTCCTCGCCGAGGTACTCGCCGCCGCAGGCGAGCAGCACCTCACGGGCGGCGGCGCGGCGGGCGGCGGTCTCCGCCTCGGTGCCCTCGTGGCCGACGATGGCCAGGCAGCCGGGGTTCTGGGGCAGTTCGGCGCTGCCGATGGCGTCGGGCTGGGCGAGGCCGATGAAGGTCTCGCTCTCGTCGGAGAGGCGCAGCACGGTGGGGCGCGGGCCGTCCTGGGCGAGGCGGCGCAGGGCGGCGGCGCCGGTGGTGAAGTCGGGGAAGCGCCAGCCCTCGTAGACCCGGGCGGCGGGCAGCGGGCGGACCCGGACGGTGACCGAGGTGATGACGCCGAGGGCGCCCTCGGAGCCGAGGATCAGCTGGCGCAGGTCGGGGCCGGCGGCGGAGCGCGGGGCGCGGCCGGTGTCGAGGGTGCCCTCGGGGGTGGCGACGGTGAGGGCGAGGACCATCTCGTCGAAGCGGCCGTATCCGGCGGACGCCTGGCCGCTGGAGCGGGCGGCGGCGAAGCCGCCGACGGTGGCCCATTCGAAGGACTGCGGGAAGTGGCCGAGGGTGAACCCCCGGGCGTTCAGGAGGGCTTCGGCCTGCGGGCCGCGCAGTCCGGGCTGGAGGGTGGCGGTACGGGAGACCTCGTCGAGGGCGAGGAGCTGGTCGAGGCGGCGCAGGTCGAGGGCGACCACCGGGCGTTCGGTGGTGGGCGCGAGGCCGCCGACGACGGAGGTGCCGCCGCCGAACGGGACGGCGGCGAGGCCGTGTTCGGCGCAGGCGCGGAGCACGGCGAGGACCTCGTCGTGGCTGCCGGGCAGCACGACGGCGGCGGGCAGGCCGCCGAGTTCCCCGGCCCGGATGCGCAGCAGGTCGGGGGTGGACTTGCCGCCGGTGTGCCGGATCCGGCTCTCGGCGTCCTCGCGCAGGGCGTCGGGCGCGCCGACGGCGCCGCGCAGCGCTTCGCGCGCCGCGCCGGTCAATTCCGGGGCGGTGGCGACGAGTCCGGCGAGTTCCCGCAGTCCGGCGGGGCCGCTCTCGCGCGGGGTGACGCCGAGCAGGTCGCGCAGCAGGCCGGTCACGGACTCGGGCAGCGGCGCCGCCTTCGCGGGGTCGCCCCAGCCGCTCCACAGCATGTCGGTGTCGGGCCGGGCCGGTCCTTCGGCGCCCGGCCCGCCGGTCACCCGGGTCGTACCGGCCTCGGCATCCGCCACGGTCGTGTCGGTCTCGCCCATTCCGCCCTCTTCGCGCACTTCGGGTTCCTCACGGTCTGGTTCGGGTGCGGCGCTGCCGCTCGACCCCTACGGGCGTTACACTGTGACACATGACGCCCATTCGTCACAACGACTCGGACGCGGATCCCGTCCTCGACGCGGCCCGCGACTGCGTGCTCGCCGTCGGCGTGCGCCGCACGACCCTGACCGACGTCGCCCGCCGCGCGGGCGTCTCCCGGATGACGCTGTACCGGCGCTGGCCCGATGTGCGCAGCCTGGTCGGCGATCTGATGACCCGTGAGTGGATCGCGGTGGCGACCGGGGCCATGCCCGCCACCGACGACGGCCGGCCGGTGCGCGACCGGATCGTCGACGGTCTGACCGCCGGTGCCGCCGCCTTCCGCGCCCATCCGCTGTTCCACAAGATCCTCGACGTCGACCCCGAGCTCCTGCTGCCCTATGTGCTCGACCGGCGCGGCGCCAGCCAGGACGCCCTGCTCGACCTGCTCGGCACGGCGCTCGACCAGGGCCACGCGGACGGTTCGGTGCGGGCGCTCCGCACGGATCTGCAGGCCCGTTCGCTGCTCCTGGTGGTGCAGTCGTTCACGCTCTCGCTGCGCACGATGACCGAACCCGAAGAGACCGATCCCGAACTGAGCGAGGCCGCCTTCCTCGGCGAGCTGCGCATCCTGCTGGAGAGGACCCTCACCCCATGAGCCCCGCCACCCCCGCCACCGGCCCCGCCGATCCGGCCGCCCCGTCCGGTTCCTCGCTCTCCGCCGCCCGCCGAAGCCGCGAACTGGCCGCGCTCGCCGCGGACTCCGAGGTGGACGTGCTGGTCGTCGGCCTGGGCGCGACCGGCGCCGGGGCCGCTCTCGACGCGGCCACCCGGGGTCTCAGCGTGGTCGCGGTCGACGCCCACGACCTGGCCTTCGGCACCTCCCGCTGGAGCTCCAAGCTGATCCACGGCGGACTGCGCTACCTCGCCTCGGGCCAGCTGGACGTCGCCCACGAGAGTGCCGTCGAGCGCGGCATCCTGATGGAACGCACCGCGCCCCACCTGGTGCGCGCCCAGCCGTTCGTGCTGCCGCTCACCCCGCTGGTCGGCACCGGCCAGGCGGCGCTCGCCCGGGCCGGTTTCATGGCGGGCGACCTGCTGCGGCTCGCGGCCCGCACCGGGCGCGGCACGCTGCCCCGGCCGCGCACCCTGTCCGCCGTCGAGACCCGCCATCTGGCGCCCGCGCTGCGCGCGACCGGGCTGCGCGGCGGGCTGCTGTCCTGGGACGGGCGGCTCTCCGACGACGCCCGGCTCGTCACCGCGATCGCCCGGACGGCGGCCGCGCACGGCGCCCGGATCCTCACCCGGGTCCGGGCCCTCGCGCTGCACCGGGACGGCGCGGTGCTGCGCGACGAGACCACCGGCGAGGAACTGACCGTCCGGGCCCGCACGATCGTCAACGCCGCCGGGGTGTGGGCGGGCGGCCTGGTCGACGACGTACGGCTGCGCCCCTCGCGCGGCACCCATCTGGTGCTGCGGTCCGAGGATCTGGGCCGGCTCTCGGCCGGGCTGCACATCCCGATCCCCGGCGAGTCGAACCGGTTCGTGCTCGTCCTGCCGCAGGGCGACGGCCGGGTGTACGTCGGGCTCACCGACGAGCCGGTCGAAGGACCCGTCCCGGACGTGCCGGAGGTTCCCGAGACCGACATCGGCTTCCTGCTCGACGTGCTCGGCTCCGCGCTCGACGTCACGCTGCACCGCGCCGACGTGGTCGGCGCGTTCGCCGGACTGCGCCCGCTCCTCGACACCGGCGCGGACCCGGACGCGCCGGGCCGGACGGCCGACATCTCCCGGCGGCACGCCGTGCTGACCTCCGCCGAGGGCGTCGTCACCGTCGTCGGCGGCAAGCTGACCACCTACCGGCGGATGGCCCAGGACGCCGTCGACGCCGCCGTGGCCGCCGCCGGACTCGACGCCGGACCGTGCAGGACCGCGTCCCTGCCGCTGGTCGGCGCCGCGACCCCGAAGGTCCTCGCCGGGCTCGACGTCCCGTCCCGGCTGGTGTTCCGGTACGGCTCCGAGGCCCCGGCCGTGCACGCGCTGGGCCTCGCCGACCCGGCCCTCGCCCGCCCGGTCGTGCCCGGCCATCCGGTCACAGGGGCCGAACTCCTGTGGGCGGTACGGCACGAGGGCGCCCTCGACGTCGCCGACCTGCTCGACCGCAGGACCCGCATCGGGCTCGTACCGGAGGACCGGGCGGACGCCGAGGAGGCGGCCCGCGAGGCCCTGGCCCGTACCGCGGGGAGCACCGTCTGACGCGCCACCAGGAGCCCCCCCGTCGGAGCCCCGCGCCGCCCGGTCCACGCCGGGCGGGGCGGGGCTCCGGCGTTCCGGGGTTCCCGGCCCGCGTCCCAGAGGTGATGAACCGGACGGAAACGGTCACATCCCACTATCACGGGTCAACACCCCACCCGCGGCAAGGGTGTTCGTTTATCGTTCACCGGCTGCCCGGTCGGGGGACGCCACGATCTCCTAGACATAACGGGTCTGGACCACAGCAGGTCCCGACGCGTGAGCAAGGAGTTCCCCCGTATGTCGCCCTCCCCCGAAGTCTCCCGCCGGACGCTGCTCGGTGGCGCCGCAGGTGCCGCCGTCCTGTCCGCGCTGCCGCTGAGCGTACGCGAGGCGCTCGCCGCGCCCGCGCGTCCCGGACGACTGGAAGACATCCAGCATGTCGTCGTGCTGATGCAGGAGAATCGTTCCTTCGACCACTACTTCGGGACCCTGCCGGGCGTTCGCGGTCTCGGCGACCGCGCCGCGGTGCGTACCGCCAACGGCCGTTCGGTGTTCCACCAGCCGGACCCCTCGCGCGCCGAGGGCCACCTCGTGCCGTTCGCGATGAACGCCGCCCACACCAACGCCTACCGCCAGGGCGCCCCGGCCTTCGGCTTCGTGGACTCCTTCCCGCTCTGGAACGACGGCCGGGTCGACGGCTACGTCACCGGGCGCAGCAGCGGCTGGCTCGGCCACGGCTACTACGAGCCCGCCGACATGCCGTTCTACAACGCGCTCGCGACCACGTTCACGATCTGCGACCAGTACCACGCGTCGGTGCAGTGCAACACCAACACCAACCGCGACCACTTCATGACCGGCACCAGCGGTGGCACGGTCAACGACACGGTCGTCTACAACAACACCGTCATCGCGGGCGGCAACACCTGGACGACGTACGCGGAGCGTCTGGAGCAGGCGGGCGTCAGCTGGAAGACGTACCAGGCCCGGGACAACTACGACGACAACGCGCTCGCCTGGTTCCGTCCGTTCATGCAGTCCAAGCCGGGGCAGCCGCTGTACGACAAGGGCATGGCGATGGCCGGTGCGGCGGCCGACCAGAAGGACGGCCACAAGATGGGCGACGCGCTCGTCGAGGCGTTCCGCGCCGACGTGGCCGCCGACCGGCTGCCGCAGGTGTCGTGGATCGTCGCCCCCGAGGCGCTGTCCGAGCACGCGAGCTGGCCGCCGCCGTTCGGCGAGCACCTCACCGCGCGGCTGATCGAGGCGCTCGCGGACAACCCGGCCGTCTGGGCCAAGACCGTGTTCATCCTCAACTACGACGAGCACGGCGGCTTCTTCGACCACTGCATGCCGCCGGTGCCGCCGCTGTCCGCCGAGCGCGGCAAGGCGACCATGTCCGTGGACGGCGAGGTCGTGGTCCGGGTGCAGCAGCCCGGCGGAGCCATCGCGATGCGGGTGGTCGGGCAGGACGGCCGCTACCGGGTGCGGGCCGGTGACGGCGCGCTGACCTGGTCGAAGACGCTCCCCGAAGGCGAGACGCTGGTGTCGGGGCCGCACGCGATGGGCCTCGGTCTGCGGGTGCCGATGCTGGTGGTGTCGCCGTGGACGCGCGGCGGTGTGGTCGACTCCACGGTCCTCGACCACACCTCGGTGATCCGCTTCCTGGAGCGCCGCTTCGGGGTGCACGAGCCCAACATCAGTGCGTGGCGCCGCTCCGTCGCCGGTGACCTGACCTCGGTGTTCGACTTCTCCGGCGAGGACATCGTCTGGCCCGAACTCCCCGACACCAGCGGCAACGTGGCCAAGGCGGACGCCGCCGTCGGCAGGCCGTCGATCGCCGTGCCGTCGCCGCAGTTCTTCCCGCGCCAGCAGCGCGGCACCCGCCCGGCCCGCCCGGTGCCGTACGCGCTGTCGCTGCGCGCGAAGGTCCGCGACGGCCGGGTCGAGCTCGACCTGCGCAACCGGGGCCGGCAGGCCGCGGTGTTCCAGGTGTACGGCGAGCCCGGCAGCACCCCGGACTTCTACACGGTCGGCGCGGGCGGCCACCTGAACGGCGCCCGCGCCCTCCAGGGCGACGCCTACGACATCCGGGTGCACGGCCCGAACGGCTCGCTGTGGCACCTGCGCGGCGACGCCGAAGACGCCCTGGAGGCCCGGCTCAAGGAGGACCGCGACGACGACCGCGCGTACCTGGAGATCGAGATCGCCAACCGCGGCCGGCGTGCGCGCACGGTGCTCGTCGGCGACCTGGCGTACGGCGGCGGGGTCCGCGAGGTGCGGATCGGCGGGCGCGACGAGCGCACCGTGCGGCTGCGCGTCCCGGCCGAGCGCTGGTACGACGTGGCGGTCGGCGCCGCCGACGACCCGCGCTTCCTGCGCCGCTTCGCGGGCCGGTTCGCCGACCGCCGCCACCGGGGCGTGACCGACCCGGCGATGGGCCTGCCGGACGCGCTGGCCGTCGAGGTCGGCACCGCGGCCGGGGACGAGCCGGTGGTCGCGGGCGGCACCACCGCCCGCTTCACCGCGACCGTGACCAACCGGGGCCCGGTCCCGCTGACGGATGTCGCGGTCGCCTTCACGGTGCCCGCGGGCTGGACCGCGAAGGCCGTCGCCGACGTGCCGCCGCGCGCCCTGGCGGTCGGCGCCTCGGCCACCGCGAGCTGGGACGTCACGGCCCCGGCCGACGCCCCGGCGTACGGCTCGGCCCGGCTGCTCGCGAACGCCCGGGGCCGCGCCGCGGACGGGCTGCGGCTCGCCGACGGCGAGATCCAGGCCCGGATCGCCCCGGCCATGAGCGGTCACCTGCTCGCGGAGGACTTCCAGTCGCTGGCCGGGAAGCTGGTCAGGCGCGGCCAGGTGCTCGGCTGGACGGCGACCGCGCCCGAGGGCTGGTCGGTCGTCAACGCGGCCGCCATGCCGCAGGGCACCCCGATGTTCCAGGGCTGGACCTTCCACACCCGGCGCGCCTGGTCGGGCGGCGCCCAGGACCGTCCGAACTTCACCCGGGGCCTCGGCATCATCGCCGTCGCCGACCCGGACGACTGGGACGACACCGGCGCGCCGTCGGCGAAGGGCCGCTTCGACTCGACGCTGGTCTCCCCGGCGGTCGCGATCCCGGCGGGCCGGACGACGCTGCGGTTCGACGTCGACTCGCACTACCGCCAGGAGGGCAACCAGAAGGCCGAGATCCGCGCGGTGTTCGACACCGGCGCGGACCAGGTGCTGCTCGCGTACGGGCCGGGCTCGTCGGACGCCGAGAACACGGCCGTCACCAAGGAGTTCCCGGTCCCGGCCGGGGCGCGGACGGTGACGCTGAAGTTCCGCATGTACGACGCGGGCAACAACTGGTACTGGGCGGTCGACCACATCCGGCTCGGCTGACGGGCACCGGCCCGTGGCCGCCGCGCCCCTGACGACGGGTCAGGGGCGCGGCGGGGCAACCGGGGTGCCTGGGTGGCAGGGCGTCAGGGCGTCAGGGGGTGGTGCGGACCGGGAAACTGGTCGGGTGTCCCTGGGACTTCAGCCAGGGGAGGATCTCCTTCAGCGCCGCGACGGTCTGCGAGCGGTCGCCGCCGCCGTCGTGGAAGAGGATCGTCGGGCCGTTGGACAGCTCGTTCTTCACGGTGCTGACGATCGCGGCGGCGCCGGGGCGCTCGAAGTCCTTGGTGTCCACGTTCCAGCCGAGCGGGCGCATGCCCGCCTCGGCGGCCAGCTTGCGGCTCGCCGGGGTGAACGCGCCGCCGGGGGCCCGGTAGTACTCCACCTTGGCGCCGCCCGAGGCTTCCTCGATCATCCGCTTGGCGTCCATGATCTGCTGGCGCTGGTAGGCGACCGGCTTCTTGTCCATGCCGGTGTCGTGGGTGACGGTGTGGTCGCAGAGCCGGTGGCCCTCGGCGACGATCCGCTTGACCAGGTCCGGGTGCTGCTTGGCATTGGGGCCCACCATGCAGAACACGGCCTTGACGTCGTTCTCCTTGAGGATCTCCAGGATCCTCGGCGTCCAGCGCGGGTCGGGGCCGTCGTCGATGGTGATGTTGACGGCCTTTCCGCCCGCCTCGGCGGCGTGCGCGATGCTCTCGGGCGTCTTCACCGGCGGGACCTTGTCCGGCCCCTTGTCGTCCTGGCCGCTCGCGCCCGGCCGCACCGCGCCCTGACTGCTCGGTCCGGCAGCCTGGTTGGTGGCCTCGGTGTCGGTCAGAGCGGCCGCGCCCCAGGCCGCCAGACTCAGTCCCACCGCAGAGGCCACCACTGCTATGTGTGCGGTGTACTTGCCCTTCAGCCCCATCACGTGCCCACTCCCAGCGTCTTCGTCGTCCCGACGGCTCCGCAGGTGAGGACGACGATCAACCGGAGAAGGTTTCACCGGACGTGCGTGAACCTGATCTCTCCGGTTCACCCGGCACCCGTCCGCCCCACCCGGCACCGCCCGCCCCGCGGACTCGCCCCGATCTCCCCGCGCCCGCCGCCCGCTCCGCACGGACTGCGTCCCCGTGCGGGCATCCAGCATCGCGCCCGGCGGGGTGACCAGGGAAGCCCGTCGACCGCCCGGCGTGGTCAACAGCCGTCGCCCGTCCGGCCGATGGCCTACCAAGGCGAAGCCGGGCAGAGCACGACGGGGACCAGGACCACCGCGCCGAGGGGCAGCGCGGACGGCGCGGACCGCGCGGGCCGCGGGGCCCTGAGGCCGCATCGGGACGGCCGTGGCGTGCCCTGGCCGCTCCGCTCGGGTGGCCGCCGGTGGGGCTGGCGGGCAGCTCGGCTGTGGCGGGGATCACGGCTGCCTCGGGCGGCCCGCGCAGGCCGGCCGGCCGCTACCGGGCGGTAAGGGTGCCGGGTGCGGTGCGGGGTGCGGTGTCCGTGATGGGACCATCTCCGTGGTGGGGAGGGACGGGAGCACGATTCCAGGGAGTCCGGCCGATCGACTATTGGGAAACTTTCCTAACGAAGGGTATTGACCGGGGTCCCGTGAGCCCCGAAGCTCTACCCAGTTCACCGCGCACTCCTGAACCCCCACACAGGAAGGCAAGGCTCTCCCATGACCGAGAACATCACATCGCCGCAGCAGAACGGCGGTTCCGGCGGCACCGTCGTCCCCGCCGAAGAGCACTGGGTCACCCCCGAGTTCACCGTCGTGGAGACCGCGCTCGAGGTCACCGCGTACAGCCTCAACCGGCGTTAGCGGGGCCGCCGTGCTGCTGCGGGTGCTCGGCACCGCGGCCGGCGGCGGGATCCCCCAGTGGAACTGCGCGTGCCCCGGGTGCTCCGGGGCGCGGCGGGATCCGCGGTGGCGGCGGCGGCACGCGTCGCTCGCGGTCCGGGCATCGGACGGCACCGACTGGTACGTCGTCAACGCCGGGCCCGACCTCACCGACCAGCTGGAGGACGCCCCGCCGCTGCGCCCGGGCCCCGGGCGCAGCTCCCCGGTCGCGGGGGTCGTGCTCACCGACGCCGAACTCGACCACACGCTCGGCCTGGCCAGGCTCCGGGAGGCGGACGCCCTGCGGGTGCACGCCACGGCTCCGGTGCGCGGGGCGCTGACGGCCGGGCTGCGGCTGGGCGCCGTGCTCGCCCCGTACCTGGAGCTGACCTGGACGGACCTCGGGCCCGACCACCGGCCGCTGAGTCCCACCCGCCCCACGGTGCCCGGCGGTTCCGGCGGTTCCGGCGGTTCCGGCGGCGGGCTGCGGATCGCCGCGGTGCCGGTGTCGGCCAAGCGGCCCCGGTACGCGGCCGGGCTCGACATCGCGCCGGACACCGTGCCGGGCATGCTGCCGGAGGGCGATCAGGACGGCGGCCCGGGCGGTGGTCCGGGCCCCGGGGCGTGGGTCAGCGCGCTGTCCGTACGGGACCCGGTCACCGGCGGGTCGCTGCTCTACGCCCCGGCGCTCGGCAGCTGGCCCGAGGAGCTCCAGCGGGCGGCCGAGCGGGCCGACTGCGTGATCGTCGACGGCACCTTCTGGGACGACGACGAACCGGTGCGGACCGGCATCTCGGCGCGGACCGCGACCGGCATGGGCCATCTGCCGATCACCGGCCCCGGCGGCACCGCCGAACGCCTCGGCAAGCTCTCGGCCCGCTGCCTCTACACCCACCTCAACAACACCAACCCCCTCGTGGACCCGGCCGCGCCGCAGCACCGACTGCTCGCCGAACAGGGTCTGGAGGTGGCCTCCGACGGGATGGAGATCGAGCTGTGACCCTTGAGCAACGGCTCCGGGCGGTCGCCGCCGACCGCTACCACGACCGGCATCCGTTCAACCGGCGGATGCACGCGGGCACGCTCACCCCGGAGGAGCTGCGCCGCTGGATCACCAACCGCTTCCACTACCAGCGCCACATCCCGGTCAAGGACGCGCTGATCCTGGCCGCGCTCGACGGGCCCGCGCTGCGCAGGTCCTGGCTGCGCCGGATCCAGGACCACGACGGGCTGCGGGAGGGCGAGGGCGGGCTCGAACGGTGGCTGCGGCTCGGCGAGGCCGCCGGGATCGAGCGGGAGACGCTGCTCTCGGGGCGCGAGGTGCTGCCCGGGGTGCGGCTCGCGGTCGAGGGCTATGTGAACTTCTGCCGGCTGCGCACCCCGTTGGAGGCGGTCGCCGCCTCGCTGACCGAACTCGCCGCGCCCGACCTGATGGTGACCCGGATCGCCGCCTTCGAGGAGCACTATCCGTGGATCGAGGCGGCGGGTCTGCAGTACTTCAGGACCCGGGTCACCCAGGGCGCGCACGACGGCAAGGAGGCCCTGGAGCTGGTCCTCGGCTGGGCCGTGTCCCCGGCGGACCAGGACCGGGCGGTGGCCGCGCTGCACTTCAAGTGCGATGTGCTGTGGTCGCTGCTCGACGCGATCGACCACGCGGGAACGGCGGCCGGGTCCGGGCGGGCCGCGGGCCCCGAGGGCGAGGCCCGGTGAGCTGGCGGCCCGCGCTGCCCGCCTCGACGCTGCTGCGGCACGACCGGGTACGGGACGCCGAACTGCTCCTGATGCCGGAGCGGGTGGTGGTCCTGGAGGGCTCGGCGGCCCGGGTGCTGCGGCTGTGCGACGGCAGCCGGGCGGTCGACGAGATCGTCGACGAGCTGTCCCGGTCCTTCCCCGGGGCGCCGGTCGCCGCCGAAGTGCCGGAATTCCTCGCTCGGTTACGGGAAAGGGGGTGGCTGCGATGACCGTGCCGCCGCCGTGGGCGCTGCTCGCCGAACTCACCCACGCCTGCCCGCTGCACTGCTCCTACTGCTCCAACCCGCTCGAACTCACCCGCAAGGCCGCCGAGCTGACGACGGATCAGTGGTACGAGGTGTTCGCGCAGGCGGGCGCGCTCGGCGTCGTACAGACACATCTGTCCGGCGGGGAGCCGCTGTTGCGGTCCGATCTGGCGGCGATCACGGCCGCCGCCGACCGGGCCGGGATCTACACCCAGCTGGTCACCAGCGGCACCGGCCTGGACGAGCGGCGGCTCGCCGAGCTGGCCGGGGCGGGGCTGCGCAGTGTGCAGCTGTCGGTGCAGCACGCCGATCCCGGCGCGTCGGAGCGGATCGCGGGACGGCGCCGGTCGTTCGCGGACAAGGAGCGGGCGGCGGCGCTTGTGCGGGCGGCCGGGCTGCCGCTCGGGCTCAACGTGGTGCTGCACCGGGACAATCTCGACGCCGTCGACGCGCTCGTGGAGCTCGGGCTCGCCTGGGGCGTCGAACGGATCGAGCTGGCCAACGCCCAGTACCACGGCTGGGCGCTGCTCAACCGGGACCGGCTGCTGCCGACCGCCGGTCAACTGGCGCGCGCGGTCGCCTCGGTGGAGTCCTGGCGGGAGCGGCTGCGGGCGTCCGGCGGGCCGGAGCTGATCTGGGTGGTGCCCGACCACTTCGACGGCACGGCCAAGCCGTGCATGGGCGGCTGGGGCAAGGTCTCGCTGACGGTGACCCCGGACGGGACGGTGCTGCCGTGCCCGGCCGCCGCCTCGCTGCCGGGTCTCGACCCGCCGAACGTGCGGGACCGGACGCTGGAGTGGATCTGGCGGGAGTCGCCAGCCTTCGGCCGCTACCGGGGCACCGACTGGATGCGCGAGCCGTGCCGGAGCTGCGCGCGCCGGGAGGAGGACTTCGGCGGCTGCCGCTGCCAGGCGTTCGCCCTCACCGGCGATCCGGCGCGGGCCGATCCGGCCTGCTCGCTCTCCCCCGACCACGGGCTGATCCGTGACCTCACGGCCGTCCCGGCCGACCCTCCCACCTCTTTGACCTCTCCCACCCCTCTGAACCCCCTGATCCCCCGAAGAGCATCGTGGAAGCGAGTGTGACGTGCAGAAATCCATACGGAGCAACGGCCGTGGGGCGGGCCGGGCCAGACGTCTCGGCACCGGTCTGATCGGCGTGGCGACGGTCGCCGCGCTCGGCTCGACGGCCCTGGCCGGGACCGGCGCCGCGGCGGCCCCGGTGTCGGCCGGCGTGTCCGCGGGCGCCCTGGCGCCGGTCCGGCACGAGGCGGAGTCGGCGGCGCTCTCCCAGGCCGCGGTCGAGAGCAACCACACCGGTTACTCGGGCACCGGTTTCGTCAACGGCGACAACGTTGCCGGGAGTTATGTCGAGTTCACGGTGAACGCGGCGACCGCGGGCACGGCGGTGTTCTCGCTGCGCTACGCCAACGGCACCACCACCGACCGGCCCGCGAACATCGCCGTGAACGGCACCGTGGTGGCGGCGGCCAAGCCGTTCCCGTCGACCGGGACCTGGACGGACTGGACCACGGCCACCGTGACCGCGCCGGTCACCGCCGGGGCCAACAAGATCCGGCTGACGTCGAGCAGCGTGGCCGGGCTGCCCAACCTCGACTACCTGGACGTCGAACTGACCGCGCCGGTCACCGACTACCAGGCCGAGGACGCGACCATCAACCAGGGCGCGGTCGCCTCCAACCACACCGGCTACACCGGCACCGGCTTCGTCGACTACACCAACGTCGTCGGCTCGTACGTGGAGTTCACGGTGAGCGCGGCCACCGCCGGGACCTCCGCGCTGACCTTCCAGTACGCCAACGGCACCGACGCGACCCGCCCGATGGACATCTCCGTGAACGGCACCGTCGTCGCGTCCGGCGTCACCTTCCCGGCCACCGGGGCGTGGACCACCTGGACCGCGAAGAGCGTCAACGCGGCCCTGAAGGCGGGCAGCAACACCGTCCGGGCGACCGCGACCAGCGCCGACGGCGGGCCGAACCTGGACCGGCTGCGGGTCGGCACGGCCGCCGACACCACCGCGCCGAGCCGCCCGGGGACGCCGAGCTGCTCCGGCATCGGCCCGAACGGGCTCACCCTGAGCTGGGGCGCGTCCACCGACGACGTCGGGGTCAGCGCGTACGACATCTACGAGCGCGGCAACAAGCTGGCCGAGGCGCCCGGCGACAGCACGAGCAAGGCGCTCACCGGGCTCGCGCCGGGGACCACGTACAACCTGACGGTGATCGGCCGTGATGCCTCGGGGAACGCCTCCCCGGCGAGCGTGGCGGTCGACTGCACCACCGGGCAGAGCACCGACCCGCTGCCGAGCACACCGGGCACGCCCACCGTGTCGGCGGTGACCTCGACCGGGGCGACCCTGACCTGGGGCGCGTCGAGCGACGACAAGGGCGTGGTGGCGTACGAGATCCGCAGCGGCGCCGCGGTCGTGGCGACCGTCACCGGCGCTCCCCCGGCCGCCACGAAGGCGGTGACCGGGCTCGCCTGCGACGCGCCGTTCTCGCTGACGGTGGTCGCGAAGGACACCGCGGGCGGCTACTCGACGCCGTCGGCGCCGGTCACCTTCACCACCGGGGCCTGCTCCGACAGCGGTGGCGTGCCGGGCTCGCCGGCCGCGCTGTCCAGCGGCTGGACCGTGCCGTGGGGCGTGCACTGGATGCCGGACGGCAAGACCGCGCTGGTCACCGAGCGGGACGGCTTCAAGGTGTTCAAGGTGACGCCGACCGGCACCCGCACCCAGGTGGGTTCGGTGCCCAACACCATGACCACGGACGGCGAGGGCGGCCTGATGGGCGTGGCCGTCGACCCCAACTGGTCCAGCAACCACTACGTCTACTTCATG
Organism: Streptomyces sp. NPDC090025; assembly: GCF_044748125.1. Lineage (NCBI taxonomy): Bacteria > Bacillati > Actinomycetota > Actinomycetes > Kitasatosporales > Streptomycetaceae > Streptomyces > Streptomyces sp. NPDC090025. Next base: position 326,978 of record NZ_JBIVFL010000007.1, read on the forward strand.
CACACCGCGTCCGAGGGCAACCGGATCGCCCGCATGACGTACGACGGGACCTCGCTCAGCGGCTACACGGTGCTGCTCCAGGGCATCAAGAAGAACCGCTTCCACAACGGCGGGCGGCTCGCGTTCGGCCCCGACGGTCTGCTGTACGCGTCGACCGGCGACGGCCAGACCCCGGCCCTTGCGCAGGACAAGAACTCGCTCAACGGCAAGATCCTGCGGATGACGACGGCGGGGCGCCCGGCGCCCGGCAACCCGTTCAGCAACTACGTCTACAGCTTCGGCCACCGCAACCCGCAGGGCCTGGCCTTCGACCGCACCGGGCGGCTGTGGGAGGCGGAGTTCGGCGACGCGAGCAAGGACGAGCTCAACCTGATCAAGCCGGGCGGCAACTACGGCTGGCCGACCTGCGAGGGCAACTGCTCGACGTCCGGCATGACCAACCCGAAGGCGACCTGGCCGGTCGCGCAGGCGTCGCCGAGCGGGATCGCGATCGTCCGCAACGTCGTCTACATGGCGAGCCTGCGCGGCGAGCGGATGTGGCGGATCCCGATCACCGGTGACACGGAGTCGGTGGGCACGCCCACCTCGTACTACGTGGGCACCTACGGGCGGCTGCGCACGGTCACCAAGGTGCCGGGCGCGGACCGGCTGTGGCTGACCACGACCAACGCGGACAACAACGGCGGCGCGGCGGACGGCGCGGACAAGATCTACCGGATCGACGTCGGCTGACCCACCCCCACCCCCGTCCCCGCCCATCGGGCCGGACCGGAGCGCGAACGCCGCCCGGTCCGGGATCCCCCCTCGGATCCCGGACCGGGCGGCGTCGCCGTGTGCGGCCCCGCTGGTCCCGGTGGCCCCGGTGGCTCAGTAGGCGCCGAAGACGTTGTCGATCGAGCCGTAGCGGTCGGCGGCGTAGTTGCAGGCGGCGACGATGTTGGCGACCGGGTCGTAGGGGTCGAGCGAGGTCCCGGCCACGTGGTACGCCTGGAAGGTCGGGTCGATCACCTGGAGCAGGCCCTTGGACGGGGTGCCGGCGGCGGCGTTGGAGTCCCAGTCGTTCACGGCCCGCGGGTTGCCCGAGGACTCGCGCATGACGTTGCGGTAGATGCCGTCGAAGGTGCCGGGGATGCCCTGGCGGGCCATCACGTCGAGGGACTCACGGATCCAGCCCTCCAGGTTGTCCGCGTAGCCGTAGGAGGCGGCGGGGGCGGCGGTCGCCGCCTTCGGCGCCGAGGTGGCGACGGCGGGGACGGCTCGGGCGACGGCCGGGGCCACGGTCTTCGCCGCCGCCTTCGCCGCCGCCTTCTTCACGGTCTTCGTGGCCGTCTTCGTGGCGCCGGCCGTGGTGAGCGACAGTTTCTGGCCCGGGTGGATGAGCCCCGGGTCGGCGCCGACCACGGCACGGTTGGCCTGGTAGAGGCTCTTCCATCCGCCGCTCACGGAATACTTCCGCGCGATCTTCGAGAGCGTGTCGCCCTTGACGACCGCGTGCGTGAGCGAGGCGGCCCGCGCCGGAGTCTGCTTTGCGACCGCGACGGTCGAGAGGTGGATCGGCGTGGTCGCCGGTACGGCCGCGGCCGCGGCGCCCGCGCCGGTCAGCGGCAGGGCGAGGGCGGCGCTGCCGGTGAGACCGGCGACGGCGATCCCGCGGGTGAGCGGGGTGTTCCTGGGGCGGCGGTGCTTGCCGTGTCCACGCATGGCGTTTCCTCTCCTGCGCCTGCGAGGTGAGCTGTCGGGTTCGGGCTGGAGATGCCCGGCCGCGCACATGCGCGGCTTCACCCCGAGCCGGTCCCGGAATACCGGGACCGGCGGCGAACCTGGGTCCCCCGCTCCTGCCGGAAGGGTGTGGGTGCGGTCGTTCCGGGCGGCGGCAGGATTCGGCGTTTCCGTCCGGTTGCGAGGTGACGCTATGCGAAAACAAATCTGGAGAACAAGACCGGAATTCGATATCACCAATTGATCTAGAGAGAATTCCAAAAGGATCATTCCGGCCCCGTTCACCGGTGATTCACCGACGTCCTCAACACCGCTCCGCGCGAACGGAGATGACGTCACGGCAGAACGGCCGACAGGGAAAGGCGGACGGGTCCCGAGTGATTCAGATCACTGAATACGGAGCCCGCCCGCCTTACCTATCGATAAACGGACATCATCCGTTTTGTCCCTTAATGCCGGGGGCATTCACGAGCCGGTCCGCGACCGTCCGGGCGGGCTCGCCCATGAGGATCGTGTAGTGGTTGCAGTCCGGCACCAGCTCGGTGCCGAGACCCGGTACCCGGTCCGCCCAGTGCGCCACCAGCTCCGCCGGGTGCATCGCGGGCGCCGCGCCGAGCAGGCCGAGCGGCGCGTGCAGCAGCAGGGCCGGGATGTCGAGCGCCGCCAGGTCCGCGCCGAACGCCGCCTCCCCGGTGAGGAGTTCGCGGCCGTCGTGCCGTACCGCCGCCTCCCGCGCCCGGGACCTGCGGGCCCGCGGAGGGCCGGTGAGGTCGTAGCGCACGTACGCCTCGATGTCCTCGTTCCAGTGCGGCCCGAGCGCCGGATGGGCCCGGAAGAAGTCGACGTACGCCGCGTCGCTCTCGTACGTCAGGGCGAGCCGCGCGATCGCCGGGCCGAGCGTGGCGTCGAGCAGCGCGTCGGGGTCGATGCCCGCGGGGACGGGCATCGGCAGGCCGCCGTCGATCAGGAGCAGCCGGTCGAAGAGTCCGGCCGGGGCCCGGACGGCGGCGCGCAGGGCCGCGTAGGCGCCCATCGACTGGCCGGTCAGGGCGACCGGGCCGCCGTCGCCGTAGGCGCGGGCGGCGGCGATCAGGTCGGCGGCGTGCCGGTCCATCCCGTACGGGCCGGGGACGGCGGTGCTGCCGCCCCGGCCGCGCAGGTCGAGCGCGTACAGGGACCAGTCCGGCGGCAGGTGCCGGGCCACGCCCGCGAAGGACATCGCGGAGGCCGAGATGCCGTGCGCGGCGACGGCGGTGCGCGGCCCGGTGCCGAAGCGCAGCACCCGGAGGGTGGTGCCGTCGTCCACCGTGAGGTCGAGGGCGGCCGGTGCGGGGGTGGTGTCCCCCGACGGGTCCGGACGGGTCGTCATGTGCGGGTGTCTCCTTGCCTGAAGGGCGGGGTGAGGGGCGGGCGTGGGGCGGGCGTTCGGCGACCGGTGGCTCAACCGCCGAGCGCGTGCACCTGGTTGAGCACGGCCCGCATCTGCGGTGCCGACTTCTGCGCGAAGTCGCTCCCGGTGTAGCCCCACCAGTCCCAGCAGCCCTGCGGGTTGGCGCGGGCGACGCTGATGTCGGCCTGCGGGTAGAGGATCACCAGGTCGTTGGTGTCGGCGTACTCGTTGAGGTGGGACTCGCGGGCGAAGCGGTCGCCGACGAACTTGTCGTCGCTGAGGCAGCCGTGCAGGGCGACGACCAGCTTGCAGGGGGCGCCGAGCGCGCAGGAGTCGGGGGTGTAGAGGTAGCTCTTGCCGCCCATGCTGTACCACTGGGCCCAGCCGCCGGGCACGTAGCGGTCCTGGTCGTAGGCGCCGAGGGTGCCGGTCTGGACGGCGGACGGCGGGTTCACCGAGCCGAGCCAGTGGGTGAGCATCTCGCCCTGCGGGTCGTTGCCGCAGTTGATGAGGAACGGGTAGAAGGTGGTGCCGCAGTCGAGCTGCGCGTTCGGGGTGGGCCAGCCGTGTCCGGCCGGGTCGGTGTCGTGGTAGCGGACGCGGGCCCCGAAGTCCCGGTAGAACTGGACGCCTTCGTCGCTGACCCGGTCCCGCACCAGCGGGTCCTTGGTGCCGTGGTAGGTGTAGACGGGCTTGCCGGTGAGGTTGCCGACGGGGTCGATGCGGCCCTCGGCGGACCAGCGGCGGGCGATCTGCTCGATGCCCTCGGGGTCGGTGGAGAGCAGTCCGGTGCCGCAGGCGATGACGCCGGTGACGAGGGCGCCCTTCCCGCAGTAGTAGGGCCCGGCGGCGAAGACGCCCACGCCCTGGAAGGTGCCGGAGTAGGCGACCTGGAGCTGGGAGGCCATGAAGCCGCCGGAGGAGATGCCGGTCACATAGGTGCCGGTGATGTGGAGCCTGGGGAGGGGCCCTTCGCCCGCGTGGGCGGGGGCGGCGAGGCCGAGGACCGCGGCGAGCGCGGTGAGCAGGACCGCCAGTCGGCGGACGAGGGTGGTGCGGCGGAGCGGCGAGGGTCTGGTGCGCATCGTGATCACTCCTGGCGGGGCTCCCGCGCGGCGGCGGGAGCCCGGTGAGGGGGGATGACGGGTCAGCCGGCCGGGGGTGCGATCTCCCGCTTGAGGATCTTGCCGGTGGGACCCTTGGGCAGCGCGTCGGTCAGCCGGACCAGACGCGGATACTTGTACGGGGCGACGCGCGCCTTCACGAACTCGCGGAGTTCGTCGGCGGTGACGGTGCCCTCGTGGCCGGGGCGGAGTGCGACGACGGCGGCCACCTCTTCGCCGAGCTCGGGGTGCGGGGCGCCGATGACGGCGGCCTCGGCGACCGCGGGGTGCTCGTGGAGGACTTCCTCGATCTCGCGCGGGTAGACGTTGAAGCCGCCCCGGATGATCATCTCCTTGGTGCGGCCGACGATCCGGAAGAGTCCGTCGTCGTCACGGACGCCGAGGTCGCCGGTGCGGAACCAGCCGTCCTGGATGACGGCGGCGGTGTCCTCGGGGCGGTTCCAGTAGCCCTTCATGATGTTGTGGCCGCTGACCGCGACCTCGCCGATCTCCCCGTCGGGCAGCTCGGCGCCGTCCGCGTTCTGGACGCGCATCCGCACGCCCTCGATGGGCAGGCCGACGGTGCCCGCGCGGCGCGGCCCCTCGGGGCGGTTGAAGGAGGCCACCGGCGAGGTCTCGGTCAGTCCGTAGCCCTCCAGGAGCGGGGCGCCGAACTCCTTCTCGAAGGCGTGCAGCACCTCGACCGGCAGCGCGGCGCCGCCGGACACCGCGAGCCGCAGGGTGCCGTGGTGGGCGGCGCCCCGGTCGGGGTGGTTGAGCAGCGCCGCGTACATGGTGGGGACGCCCTCGAAGACGGTGATGCCGTCCTGGAGCAGCATGGCGAGTGCCCGGGCGGGGTCGAAGCGGGGCAGCAGGGCGAGGCAGGATCCGGCGGCGACCGCCGCGTTGAGGGCGCAGGTCTGGCCGAAGGAGTGGAAGAGGGGCAGGCCGCCGAAGACGACGTCCTGTTCGGAGAGCCGGAGCAGGCTGCTGTGGGTGGCCTGGACGTTGGAGACCAGGTTGCCGTGGGTGAGTTCGGCGCCCTTGGGGGTGCCGGTGGTGCCGGAGGTGTAGACGATGACGGCGGTGTCGTCGGGGGCCCGGTCGACGACCAGGCCGAGCGGCTCGTGCCCGGCCAGTTCGACGGTCCAGTCACGGTCGGCGTCGAGGACGAGCACGGCGCCGGAGTCGGTCCTGATGTGCTCCCGCTCGCGGTCCTTGAGCAGCGGGTTCATCGGGACGGCGACGGCGCCGACGCGCAGGATGCCGAAGTAGAGCACGGCGAACGCGGGCACGTTGGGCAGGGCGAGGACGACCCGGTCGCCGGGGCCGACGCCCGCGGCCGTGAGGTGGGCGGCGGCCCGGCCGGTCTCCCGGTCGAGGTCCGCGTACGACAGCACGGTGCCGTCCAGGGTGATGGCGGGGCGTCCGGGGTGGCGGGCGACGGTGTCGAGGAGGAGTCCTGCCAGGTTCACGAGGACCTCCGCGGGGTGGCGGGGGTGCGGTGGTACGGCACGGAAACCTCCAGGAAGCGAGCGGGAAACGTGGTGCGCACGCCGGACATCGTTCGCCCCGGGACGCACCCGGCGCCATGGAGCGGTCCGCCACCGTGACCACGCGCCCCCTGGAGGTTTTCTCCACCGGCCCCGGGTCGGGACCGGGCCGGGCACCGGAGGAATCCTCCATGCCGGTGGGGGTGGTGAGGGTGGACACATCCATCCCCGCCGGGGCGGGGGTGTGCGATATGACTACGCGGGTGAGCGCGAGGACGGATACGGATACCGGTACGGGTACGGGTACGGGTACGGGCGGGAGTACGGGTTCGGGGTCGGCGCCTCCGGAGGCGGGTGCGGGGTCGGGCGCCTCCGGGCCGGCCGGTGCGCTGCTGCGGCTGCTCAGGGAGCACGCCGAGGACGGCGACGGCGGCGGCGCGGCCGACTTCCCCCCGGTGGGCGCGGAGCCGGGGCAGGTGGCGGACGCGCTGGCGATCCGCGCGCTGCTCGCCGCGCACCGCCGCCGGGCGGCCGCGCTGTCCGGTCTGTACGAGACGGCCGGGGACCTGGCGTCGCTGCGCGATCTGGAGGCGGTGCTGCAGGCCATCGTGCGCCGGGCCCGGACGCTCGTCGGCACCGACGTGGCGTATCTGCTCCTGTCGGACGCCGAGGCGGGCGACACCTATGTACGGGTCACGGACGGCATCACCACGGACGCCTTCAAGACGGGCCGGCTCGCGGTCGGCACCGGCCTCGGCGGTCTGGTGGCCGCGACGGCGCAGCCGTACCACACGGCGGACTACGCGAACGATCCCCGCTTCGCGCACTCCGACTATGTGGACGGGGTGATCACGGCGGAGGGCCTGGTGGCCATCCAGGGGGTGCCGCTGAAGTTCGGCGACCAGGTGTACGGGGTGCTGTTCGTCGCCAACCGGCGGATGCGGCCCTTCCTGCCGGACGAGGTCGACCTGCTGATCTCGCTCGCCCGGCACGCGGCCCTCGCGATCGAGAACGCCACCCTGTTCGAGGAGGTGCGGAAGGCGGCGGCGGTGCACGAGCGGCTGACCGCGGTGGCCCTGGAGGGCCGCGGCGCGGACGGGCTCGCGCAGGCGGTCGCCGATGTCCTGGGCGGCAGTGTGCTGTTCCTCGACGCGCACGACCGGCCGCTGGCCTCGGCGGGCGGCGCCCCGCCCGAACCCCTGGCGTGGGCCGCCGAGTCGGCGGCCGTGCGGGCCGGGCGCGCGTCGCTCTCGCGCGGTGACACCTGCCTCGCGCCGGTGGTGGCGGCGGGCGAGTACCTGGGGACGCTGTTCCTGGTACGGGCCGGGCTGCACGCCTCCGATCTGCACGCGCTCGAACGGGCTGCGCAGGCGGCGGCGTTGATGCTGCTCGGCGAGCGTTCGGTCGCCGAGGCCGAACTGCGGCTGCGCGGCGAGATCCTGGACGATCTGCTCGGCGCGCCGCACCGTGATCCGGAGGGGCTGCGGCGGCGGGCCGCGCTGGTGGGGCTCGGTCTCGACGAGGCCCATGTGGTGCTCGCCGCGCGGGCGCCGCACCCGGAGCACCGGCGGCGGGTGACCGAGCTGGCGGGGGCGCACGCGGCCCGGCTCGGCGGGATCGCGGGCGAGTACGGCGGTGACACGGTGGTGGTGCTGCCCGGCGCGCACGCCCCGGGACCGGCGGCGCGGGACCTCGCCGAGACGCTGGCGGGCGGGCCGGGTGGCACCGGGGCCACGGTCGGCGCGGAGGCGGCGGCGCCCGGCGCGGCCGGTCTGGTGGAGGCGCACCGGGACGCGACCCGCTGTCTGGACGTGCTGCTGACCCTCGGCCGGGCGGGCGAGGGTGCTTCGCGCGACGAACTCGGCATCCACGGCGTGCTGCTGGGGCAGGCGGACCGCACCGAGCTGGACCGCTTCGTGACCCGTACGGTGGGCCCGCTGCTCGCGCACGACGCGGACCGGGGCAGCGAGCTGGCCCGTACGGCGCTCGCGTACTTCGCGCACGACGGCAGCCTGGCCCGTACCGCCGCCGCCCTCTACATCCATGTGAACACGCTCTACCAGCGGATCGACCGGATCGCGGCGCTGATCGGCCAGGACTGGCGGCACGGGGACCGGGCCCTGCACGTCCACTTGGCGCTCAAGCTGCGCCTGACCTCGGGCTGAGGGCGCGCGGGACGCCGACGGGCGAGGTGGGGCTCAGCCGTCGAAACGGCGGCGTGACTCCTCGATGTGGCCGAGCCAGGTGTGGGTCCAGTCGCACATGCCGTCGATGGTGACCCGCAGGGCCTGGCCGGACTCGGTGAGCGCGTACTCGACCTTCGGCGGCACGGTGGGGTGCACGGTGCGCCGGAGCAGACCGTTGCGCTCCAGCATGCGCAGGTTCTGGGTGAGCATCTTGTGGCTGACGCCCTCGACGCCGTCGCGCAGCGCGCTGAACCTGAGGGTGTCGTCGCCGAGGCACTCGATGATCAGCAGCGCCCACTTGTTGGCGATGTCGGAGAGGATCTCGCGCCCGAGCGAGTCCGCGCGGGTCACGTCCGCCGGGTCCAGTCCGTCCACGATGCCCGTACCCATGTCCGTGTCCTCCCTCAGGGCGCCTCGACCCGTCTCGACCCCGCTGACCTGCTGGGTCACCGCCGGGTTACCCAGGCACCGAAAAGTGCGTTCTTCCGCCTCTCTCCGCACTCTCCTACGGTTTCCAAGTAACCGCAAGAGAGCACGAGAGAGGCCCACCGCCATGTCCGTCACCCTCATCAACCCCGCGGGACTCCCCGAGGTCCCCGTCTACCACCAGGTGGCCGTCGCCTCCGGCACCCGGCTCGTCTTCGTCGCCGGACAGGTCGCCTGGGGCCCGGGCGGCGACACCGTCGGCGTCGGCGACCTCGCCGCGCAGGTCGAGCAGGCGTACGTGAACGTCGGCACCGCGCTCGCCGGGGCCGGTGCGGGCTTCGACGACGTCGCCAAGCTGACCGTGTACGTCGTCGACTGGACGCCCGACCGGATGCCCGAGCTGCTCGCGGGCCTCGGCCGGGCCACCGAGCGGCTGGGCGTGAAGACGGCGCCGCCCGCCAGCATGATCGGGGTCGCGGCGCTCGACGTGCCCGAGCACCTGGTGGAGATCGAGGCGACCGCCGTCCTCGCCTGAGGTCAGAGCCCGGGGCCGCCGGGCACCACGAGGCCGGTCTCGTAGGCGACGACGACGGCCTGGGCCCGGCTGTCGACGTTCAGCTTGCTCATCGTGCGGTTGAGGTGGGTCTTCACGGTCGCCTCGCCGATGTAGAGCTGCCCGGCGATCTCGGTGTTGGACAGGCCGCGCGCGGTGAGCCGCAGCACCTCGCACTCGCGGGCGGTCAGCACGTCCAGATCCGCCCCGGCCGCGCCCGGCGCGAGCCCGGCCCGCTCGACGTACGCCTCGATGAGCCGCCGCGTGACGCTCGGCGCGAACAGCAGGTCGCCGCCCGCGACGGCGGTGACGGCCTCGATGAGCCGTTGCGGTCCGGTGTCCTTGAGCAGGAAGCCGGAGGCCCCGGCGCGCAGCGCCGCGTACACGTACTCGTCGAGGTCGAAGGTGGTCAGGACGAGGATCCGCGGCGCCGGTCCTTCGGCCAGGGCGAGGATGCGCTCGGTGGCGGTGGTGCCGTCCATGCCGGGCATCCGGATGTCCATGAGGATCACGTCGGGGCGCACCCGGACGGCGGCGGCCACCGCGCCCTCGCCGTCGGCGGCCTCGCCGACGACCTCGAGACCGGGCGCCGCCCGCAGCAGGGCGACCAGGCCCGCCCGGATCAGGTCCTGGTCGTCGACCACGAGCACCCGGATCGGGCCGTCGGCGGCCGGGGCGGCCACGTCCGCCGCCGTCGGGCTCGTACCGTCCGCGCCGCTCGCGCAGTGGGTACAGCCGGTGTCGTTCATGCGGTCGTCGCGACCGGGAGCCTCAGGCACACGCGGAATCCCCCTTCGGCCCGGGGGCCGGCGTCCACTGTTCCACCGTAGAGCCTGGCGCGCTCCCGCATCCCGATCAAGCCATATCCGGAGGGAGTTGGCACGTTGGCCGGATCCGGACGGCGGCCCGGCGGGCGGGTGGGCGCCCCGCCGTCGTCAGTGACGGTCACCACCAGTTCGCTCGGGCGGTGGGCGACGAGCACGGTGGCCCGGGCCCCCGGGGCGTGCTTGATCACATTGGTGAGCGCCTCCTGGACGGCCCGGTAGGCGCAGAGTTCGGTGCCCGGCGCCAGCGGGCGGGCCCGGCCCTCGGTCAGCAGCTCGACGGTCAGGCCCGCCGCCGCGGCCCGCTCGGCGATGTCGGAGAGCCGGGCGAGTCCCGGCATCGGCGCGTACCAGGCGTCGGACGGCCGCCCGCCGGAAGCCGCGGCGCCCGCCGGGGACGCCGGGTCGGTCTCGCCCGCCGCCGACCGCAACAGGGTGAGGATGCGGCGCAGTTCGCGCAGGCCCTCCTGACTGGTGGCGGCGATGGTGTCGAGGGCGGCGCGGGCGGTCGCGGGTTCGGTGGCGAACACATAGCCGGCCATGCCCGCCTGGACGCTGATCACCGACATGTGGTGGGCGACCACGTCGTGCAGTTCGCGGGCGATACGGCGCTGCTCCCCGGCCACCGCGCGGCGCGCCCTGGCCTCCTGCTCCTGGCGCAACCGCTCGGTCAGGTCGGCGAGTTGCCGGTTGCGCAGGGCGAGGAGGCGGGCGCCGTTGCCGACCACCCACAGCACCCCGGGCACGCCGACGGCCTGGATGACGGCGACGGCGATCCCGAGTTCCCTCGCGCACAGACCGCTGTAGAGGACGACGGCCGCCGTGAGCAGGGCGGCCCAGGCGGCGGTGCGGGGCGGGCGCTGGGCGGCGACGCCGTAGAAGGCCAGGGCGGGCGCCCAGAAGTTGAGGGAGGGCTGGTAGCCGGCGGCCAGATAGCCGGCGAAGGCGAGGCTGGAGGCGACGAGCACACCGACCGGGGCGATCCGGCGCAGCGCCAGCGGCAGTCCGATGCCCGCGGTGAGCAGATGGGCGGTGCCGTCGAAGCGCGGCCAGCCCTCCGGGTGGTACTGGTCGCCGACCACCGCGGCGGCGGCCACCAGACAGAGGGCGAGCGCGGTGTCGACGAACAGCGGGTTCACCGCGCGGACTTCGCGGTACCACCTCGGCCACTGGCCTCTGATGCGCATCGCGCGATGGTACGGCCGGGGCCCCGGTGGCGTCCTCCTACCAGCGGGGCAGCGTGCGGGGGTGCGGGATACCGCGGTGGTTTACCCCGGCGTTCAACTCTGCGGTGGACGCCCGGACTCCGCGTTCGGAGGGAAGGTACTCGTGCTCGGCCGGCACACATCCGGCCGCCGGATCGACCAGATCCGGCCTCTCCATCCGGCCTCTCCATCCGACATCTCTGGGGGAACCATGACGATCAGCAAGCGGACCGGTGTCCTGCTGTCCACGGCCGCGCTCGTGCTCGGGCTCGGCGGCGTCGCGGGCACCGCGCAGGCGGCCACCACCGCGCCCTCCGGCGCCCTGGCCTGTTCGACGGCCAACGCGACCAGCCCGCGCACGGCGAGCGTCGACGGCATCCGCATCGAGCTGCGCTACAGCACGTCCAGCCGCTGCGCGTGGGGCCGGATCACCAACGCCGACCCGGGCGACAAGGTGTGGGTGGACCGCTCGACCGACGGCGGCGGCACCTGGACCGGCCCGCTGGGCATGACCTCGGTGTCGACCGGCAGCGACGTCTACACCCCGGCGTTCGACGACGCGGGCAAGGTCATGCGGGCCTGCGCCTGGAACGACACCACGGGCAACATCCGCTGCACCGGCTGGTACTAGGCCGTACGGGCCCGCACGGGTTCGTACGGGTCCGTACGGGCGGGCGCGCGGCTCAGCCGGTCTCGGCCGTCAGCTGAGCCCGCGTCAGCGGGCCGTACACGCCCGGCCGTTCGGGGATGGCCCGGGCGATCTGGAAGCGGCTGAGGGCTTCCGCGACGGTGCCGTCGAAGGAGCCGTCCACGGAGCCGACGTACAGGAACAGGCGCTGGAGCCTGCTCTGGAGGTCCTCGACCGCCGGTCCCGTGCTGCCGACGCGGAGCGTGCCGTCACCCTCCGGGCGGCCGTGGCCCGGGCGCGGCCCGCCGGGGCGGGCGGTGCGGGTCGCGTCCGGCCGCCGGGCGAGGGACGCGGACGGCGCGGTGACGGGGGTCGCGGCGTTCGACGGCGGGGCCGAGGACGGCCCGGCCGGTACGGGATCGGTGGGCCGCCCGGTACGGGGCGGGGTCGGGGTGCCCGCGGGCGGTGACGCGGGAGGCGTGGCCGACCCCGCGGGCGGCGCCGTGACCGGCACCGGTACGGGTCCCGGCCCGCTCGCGTACGGGGGCGCGGGCGGGTCGTTCAGCAGGTACACCGCGGTCGCGGTGCAGGCGCCGAGGGCGAGGGCGACACCGAGCACGAGCGGGAACCGCGGCTCGGACCTGAACGCCCGGTGCGCGTGCCGGGCCCGCCCGCCCCGGCCGTCCCGCCCCCGCTCACCGCGCGGGGCCGGGCGCGGCGCGGGGATCCGCGGCAACGGGGCCGTCGCGTCGAAGAGTTCGATGTCCTGGGCGCGCACGCCGGGGGTGTCCTGGACCGGTACGGCGACCTTCCCGAACACCGGCCCGGGCGGCGCGCCGGGCGCCGCCGCCGGTGTCGCCGCGGGTGTCGCCGCGCAGGCGCAGGCGGTCGCACCGCCGCCGCGCCGGTGCCGTCCGGCGGCCACGGGGCCGGGGCCGGGGAGGGAGCCCCGGACGGGTCCGGGCGGGAGAGTCGAGCCGCAGAGCGCGCAGATCTGGTGTTCCACGTATCAGGCCGTTCCGTGCACGGGTGGGAGAGGGAGGCCCACCGCCGTCGAGACACGAGACCCGACCTTGACCCATGGTCAAACTGGCCGTCCATTCCGGCATCACCCCACACACGCCGCAACTCAGCTCATTCGCCCTTAAAGGGACCTTAAGGAGTGACACGGATCACAGCGACTCGACGGCCCGACCGATCGTCCCCGGCCGCGCACCGTCGAAGTTCGGCCGTCTTCCGCTTCTCCGCGCCATTCCCGTACTCATGACCGATCGTCAGGCAACCCGCCGCCCGATGTTCCCGTCTCCCGTGCCGAGTGGGGCGTCCGGGGCCAGGGGGGTCCGATCTCGGCATCTCCGACCAGGGGGATGACCGACGGCGCCTCGACGAGAACGATCGTGAGGAAGACCGCTTTGATACCTGTCATACGCGGCGTGACCACCGCCGCGGCGGTGCTGGCGCTGACGGCCACGGCGGCGCCCGGGCTCGCCTACGCGCTGCCGTCGCCCGGCACCCCCGCCACGGCGTCCCCGGGGGAACGGGACGGCGTGCCCGCACTGCCCGACGGGTGGCGACTGTCCGGTTCCGGCGCGGAGCGCCAGCTGATCTGGACGGCCGACACCAAGGTCCCGATGGGCGACGCCCGGGTCGAGTTCCGGTCCGGCGGACGGCTGCTCGGCCACCCGGTCGCCGCACCGGACGGCCGGACGTTCCGGCTCGCCCTGGACGGCCGGCGCATCGGCGACGGCGCCGAGCTCAGCGTCAACGCCGCGGGCCGACGGCTCGACGCGGCCGATGGCGACGGCGACGGCGCGCGGTCCCGCTCGCCGCGCGGCATCCGCCCGACCGCCCCGGCGGCCCGCCCCGAGGCGCAGCCGCCCGCGAACGCGGTGGATCCGGGCACACCCGGCACGTACCGCACCGCACGGAGCGACTACAGCCTGAAGTCCGTGAAGCTGCCCGGCTTCCCCGAGGCCGTCGAGATGCAGGCCGCCGTGGTCGCCCCGGTCGACGCGCCCGGCAAGCGTCCGGTGGCGCTCTTCCTGCACGGCCGACACGGCACCTGCTACAAGCCGGGCACCGACCAGGACTCCGGCGACTGGCCCTGCAAGCCCGGCTGGAAGCCGATCCCCAGCCACCTCGGCTACCTCAAGGCGCAGCAACTGCTCGCCTCCCAGGGCTATGTGACCCTGTCGATCGCCGCCAACGGCATCAACGGGCAGGACCACCAGGCCGAGGACGGCGGCGCGCAGGCCCGCTCCTCGCTGGTCCGCCAGCACCTCGGCCGCTGGGCCGACTGGGGCGTGCGCGGCCAGAACGCCCCGGCGGCCGTCCGCAAGGCGGCGGCCGCCGCCGACCTGTCCCGGGTGCTGCTCGTCGGTCACTCGCGCGGCGGCGAGGGCGTCAACCGGGCGGCGATGGACAGCCTCTACGCGCCGCCCGCCGCCCAGGACGGCTACCGCGGCCCGGTCCGCTGGAAGATCCGCGGCAACGTCCTCATCGGCCCCACCGTCTTCGGCCAGAACCCGGTCGCCGACGTGCCGTCGATGACCGTGCTGCCCGGCTGCGACGGCGATGTGTCCGACCTCCAGGGCCAGATCTACCTGGACGGCACCCGCGGCGTGAGCAACGGCACCGCCCTGCACAGCGCGGTCTACGTGGTCGGCGCGAACCACAACTTCTTCAACAGCGAGTGGACCCCCGGCCAGTCCCAGGCGCCGTCGACGGACGACTTCTGGTCCAGCGACGAGGAGCGCGACGCGGTCTGCTCCCCCGGCACCCGCACCCGGCTGACCGCCCCCCAGCAGCAGACCGCGGGCGCCACCTACATCGCGGCGGCGGCCCGGCTGTTCGTCGGCGGCGACGACAAGGTCCGCCCGCTGCTCGACGGCACCGGCCGCCGCGCCCCGTCCGCGGGCCCGGTCCAGGTGCTGACCCACGCGGTCGGCGGCAACCGCACCGGCGCGTTCACACCCGGCGCGGGGACGACCGTCACCGGCACCGGTGGCCGGATCTGCGCGCAGGTCGACGCCGACCCCGCCCGGTCCTGCCTCCCGGAGGACGGCACGGCGGGCCGTTCCCCGCACTTCTCCTACTGGGAGATCTCGCCCGAGCCCGGCCGTGACGCGCTCGCCCTGAAGTGGTCCCGCGCGGGCGCCCCGGCCGGTCTGCGGTCCGCCCGCCCGGTGTCCCTCGCGGGCAGCGAGTCGCTGGCGCTGCGCGTGATCGTGCCGCCGAACAGCAAGGGCACCGAGCTCGACGTGACCGTGGCCGACGCCTCGGGCCGCCGCGCCACGCTGGGCACGGTCCGCGTCGACGGCCTGCCGGGCACCGAGCGCACCGCGTCGCACTGGGCCCGCGAGGTCCGGGTGCCGCTGGCGCCCGCCACCCGCGCGCGGCTCGACCTGAAGAAGCTCACCGCGCTCGACCTGACCCCGCGCACCGCGTCGGGCCAGGCATGGCTGATGGACGCCTGGGGCTGGCGCCCCGGCACGCCCGCCGTGCGGGTGTCCGCGATGCCGCGCGTCGACCTCGGCCGGCTGACCGTCGACGAGGGCGACTCGGGCGTCCGCACCTACCGCGTCCCGGTCCGGGTCTCCGGTCAGGGCAGCGGCCAGGTCCGGCTGTTCCTGCCGAAGCCGGACTCCGAGGGCTACACCCCGAAGCTGGTCACGGTCCGCCCCGGTCAGACCGACATCGCGATCCCGGTGCAGGTCAAGGGCAACACCCGGTACGGCTGGGACGTCACCGTGGACGCCCTCGTCAAGGCCGTGCGCGGCACCGTCGTCGGCTCGCACCGCGGCGGTGTCACCGCCCGCAACGACGACAAGATGCCCGAGGTGAAGCTGACGCCGGTGGCCACCGACGTCACCGAGGGCGAGGCGCTGGTGTGGCAGGTGACGCTGTCCGAGGCGGCCGACGCCGACATCATGGGCGGCGTCCTGTTCCAGCCGGTGACCGGCGGGACCGAGCTGAACACCGCCGACCTCGACCCCGACTTCGTGCGCGACACCTACGGCTCGCTGCCGGACCCGCCGCGCCCGCTGTCGCAGCCGGAGTACCCGGACTCCTATCTGGCGTTCAACGTCGCCGCGGGTGAGTCGGCCACCGAGATCCGCGTCCCGACCGTCAAGGACGGCGTCGCGGAGCCCGTCGAGTCGCTGCTCGGTCGTACGTTCCACTACGACGGCGACTGGAAGCAGGTGCCGGGCCAGGAGGTCACCGGCACGGTGAAGGACGCGTCCTGACGCCGTAGCGCGTGGCCGGACAGCCCACCGGGCGGTCGCCGGGTCCCCGAGAGGGGCGCGGCGACCGCCTTTCCGTCGCTCCGGGTGCCGGTCGGCGCAACTTCCGGGCCCCCGGCGACGTCCTTCCGTACGACACCGCACCCCCAGGCCCGGATCACACCCGAACAGGACACGCGATGAGCGACAAGGCCCGGATACTCTTCGACGCGCTCGACCTCGACCACGACGGCACCCTGACCCGTACCGAGGTGATCATCGCCCTCAACGCCAAGGGCCCCACCCTCGTCGCCCAGGGCGCCATCCCGGCCTGGGGGCTCGGCGGGCCCGACGACTCCTCGGCGCTGTTCGACGAGGCCGACGCCAACGGCGACCGGGTGCTGAGCTTCGAGGAGTTCGCGACCCTGGTGGACCGGCGCTTCGGCTGGTGAGGGCGGACGGTCAGTCCTGCGGCAGATGCGTCCTCGCGTCGGCGTAGGTCGCGTCCGCGGGCCCGGAGCCCAGTGCGTAGAAGAGGTTCAGGACACCGGTCTCGAAGGTCTCGGCCGACAGCAGCCGCAGCGGCACCGGCGGGGTGCCCTCGTCGAAGAGGCGGGTTCCGGTGCGCCGGGCGATCGGGTGCAGCATCAGGTTGAGCTCGTCGAGCAGCCCGGCGGCGATGAGGGCCCGGACCAGGGAGACCGATCCGCTCACCCAGATGGGTGACCCGTCCCCCGTGTCGCCGCCCGTGCCGTCCGCCGTGCCGCCGCTGCCCGGCTCGTTCTTGAGCGCGGTGACGGCGGGGACGAGATCGCCGTCCAGCCGCTCGGAGTTGCGCCAGCCGAACTCCAGCGGGCCGCGCGAGACCACGATCTTGCGGGCGTCCCCGAGCAGCTTCGCGAACGGCGCGTCCTCGCCGCCCGCCGTCTCCCGCTCCGGCCAGGCACCGGCGAAGCTGTCGTACGTGCGACGGCCGAGCAGCAGCGTGTCCGCGCGGCCCAGGGTCGCGTCGACCGCGCGCCCCATCTCGTCGTTGAAATAGGGGAAGTGCCACTGGTCCGGCGCCTCCACGACACCGTCGAGCGCCATGAACAGCTGTGCCTTGATCTTCCGCATCCCGGCCTCCAGTACGTCGTTCGCTTCGTTCGTCCTACCGATGCATGCCCCATCCCACACGGTGCGGGGCCGGTGCGCATGAGGGGCGGGCCCGGTGGGCAGGCAGGCCGCATGACGCTGCTCGACGAGGAGATCCGCGCGCGGATCGACGCCCCGCACCTCTGGTACGTCGCCACCGTGGCCGCCGACGGTGCGCCGCACGTGAGCCCGATGTGGCTCGGCCGCGACGGCGACCGGGTCTTCTTCAACACCGCCGTCGGCCGGATCAAGGAGCGCAATCTGCGCCACGACCCACGGGTGTCGCTGTCCCAGGCGGACCCGGCCGACCTGTTCGACCGGGTGCAGATCCGGGGCCGGGTGGTCGGCTTCGTCGAAGGGGCGGAGGCGGAGCGGAACATGGACCGGCTGGCGGCCAAGTACCTCGGCACGGAGCGGTACCCGTGGCTGATCCCGGGCGAGCACCGGATCGTCGCGGTGATCGAGCCGGCGAAGGTACGGCGGGTGCGGGGCGTCGAACCGCTGCCGCCCGGCGCGCCGGGCGCGGGCACCCCGGGCGCCGCGGGCTAGTCCGCCGGGGCGGCGGCGGTCCAGTCGATCCGGGGCGGGCGGACGGCCGCGCACAGCGGCTGGCCCTTCACGTCGGTGAGGCCGAGCCGCCCGAGCAGCACACCGGAGCCGACGGCCGCCCGTACGGTCCGCTCGGGCACGGCGTCCAGCATCAGCTTGGCCCGCCGGAACATGGTGGCCGTGCCGTCCTGGCCGACGCTGACCCAGGAGAGATAGACGAACCGGCCGCCCGGCCCGCCCTGCACATAGGGGCCCTTGATGTCGTGGCCGCCGGTGGCGGTCTCGGTGACGACGCAGTCCAGGGTCCAGGCGGCCGAGGGCGCGTCGCCGGGCTGCGGGGCGAGGAGTTCGGCGGGGCGTGCCCGGCGCTGGACGGCGACGTGGATGCCCGTGTGGCCCGGGTAGCCGGGGGCGGGGGCACAGCTGAGGCCGGGCAGCCGGTCCGCTTCGATCCTGATCTGCATGGCTCCATCCTGCCGCGCCGCCGCGCCTCGTGGGAGCGCCGTCCTGCGGTGGCCCGACGTATTCTCGGGCCGAGCACGCGCGGCGCGGGGCCGGCGGGGAACGGTGGAGCACGTGAAGAGGTCGGACGGCGGCGACGGTTCGGGCGGCGGGGCCGGTGCGGGCGGTGGCGGTACGGCCGCTCCGCTGAGCGCGCGGGCGCGGGCGGACATCCTGCAGCGGATCGTCGACCGCCGGTACGAGCAGGGCGCGCGGCTGGTCGAGCGGGAGGTCGCCGAGGAGCTGAGCATGTCCCGGGTGCCGGTCCGGGAGGCGCTGCGCGCGCTGGTCGCCGAGGGCCTGCTGGAACTGCTGCCGCACAGCGGGGTGCGGGTGCGGCGTCTCGAACGGGCCGATGTGGAGCACCTGTACGAGGTGTGGGAGCCGCTCGCCGTGCAGGCGTCCCGGCTGGCCGCGCGGGCGGCGCACGCGGACCCGGCGGCCCTCGCCGGTCTCGCGGCGACGCTGCGGCGGGCGGAGTCGGCTGCCGCGGCGGACGAGGGAGCGGCGGAGGTGGCCGCGCACACCGATTTCCACGAGGGGATCGTGGCGATGGCGGGCAATCCGCTGCTGGCCCGCACCATGGAGCAGTTGAGCTGGCAGTTGCGGCTGCTGTTCGGTCTGCGCGCGGAGCCCGCGCACATGCGGGCGCAGCACGCGGAGATGCACCGGCACATCGCGGCCGGTGACGTGGAGGCGGCAGCGGCGAGCACGCTGCTGCACGTACGGGACAGCCGGGCGGTCGCGCTGCGGACGCTGTTCGGCGAGGGCTGAGCCCCTCGGCACTGAGTGCCGCCCTCCACTTGCGTTAGTTGTATACCAACACTGTCACCCACGCCCACCCCTGTGCACATTTCTTCACGTCATCGCCGTGACCCTTGTCCGGCGGGAAGACTTTGGTATACAAACCCGGGAAGTCGCTTGAAGTCGCTGCCACGCGCCGTCTTCCGTTCCCAAGGAGTCCCCATGCAGCTCTCCCGCCGCACCATGCTGGCCGGCGCCGCCGCGCTCGCCGGTACGACCGCCACCGCCACCGCCACGGCCGCGCCCGCTTCCGCTTCCGCCTCCGCTTCCGCATCCGGTTCCCCGGAGGGGCAGCGGCACAGCAAGGACAAGGCCGTGGTGTTCCGTGACGTCCGCCCGTTCGGGGCGGCCAAGGCCACCGATCTGGTGGCGGTGGACGGGCGGTTCGTCGCCGGGCCCGCGCCGCGGGGCGCCCGGGTGGTCGAGGGCGGCGGCCGGATCGCGCTGCCGTCGCTGGTGGACGCGCACATCCACCCGGACAAGACGACCTGGGGCGGCTCCTGGGTGTCCCGGCGCCCGGCGAGCGCCATCGCCGACTACGTCGAGCAGGACGTGGAGCTGTTCCGGGCGCAGCGGCGGCCGGTCGCGGAACGGGCGTACGGCCTGATGGCGCACGCGGTGGCACGCGGCACCCGGGCGATGCGGGCGCACGCCGACGTGGCCCCGGCGTACGGTCTCGCGGGGGTGGCGGGCCTGGCGGAGGCGCGGCGGCGGCTGCGGCACGCGCTCGACGTGCAGATCGTGGCGTTCCCGCAGCACGGTGTGGTGCGTACGCCCGGGGCCGCGAAGCTCCTGGAGGCCGCCGCCCGCAGCGGTGACGTCGACATGATCGGCGGCATCGACCCGATCGGCTTCGACCACGCCCTCGACGAGCAGCTGGACCTGGTCTTCGGGATCGCGGACCGGCACGGCGTCGGCCTGGACATCCACCTCCACGACCGGGGCGAGCAGGGCGTCAGGACGCTGCGCGGGATCGTCGAGCGGACCAGGGCACTGTCCCTGGCCGGAAAGGTGACGGTCAGTCATGTCTTCTGCCTGCCGGGCCTGTCCGACCGTGACCTCGGCGCGCTGGCGGCCGATCTGGGCGACCAGGACATCGCGCTGACCACGGTGGCGCCGTCGGACTCGCTGGTGCTGCCGATCGCGCGGCTGCGCGAGCACGGGGTCCGGGTGGGCCTCGGCTCGGACGGGGTGCGGGACTCCTGGAGCCCGTTCGGCGACGCGGACATGCTGCACCGGGCGCACATCCTCGGCTGGGTCACCGATGTCCGGCTCGACGAGGAGCTGACCGACTGCTACCGGGTCGCCGCGCACGGCGGCGCCGACGTGATGCACCTGCCGCACGCGGACCTGAAGCCCGGCTCCCCGGCCGACTTCGTGCTGGTGCGGGGCGAGTGCCTGCCGCAGGTGGTGGTCGACATGCCGCGTCGGGACCTGGTGGTGCACGGGGGCGTGGTGGTGGCCAGGGACGGCGTGTTCCTGGCCTGAACGGGCGCCCGCGCCCGCACTTGGGCCGGGCCGACCTGGCCCGGTCCGGGTGGCGGGGACGGCTTCCGTGACAGCGCCGTCGAAGGGCGGACAGCTGGCGCCGACCGTCGGCGACGCCATCATGGCCGTTCCACCGGCCATCGGCACCACCACCGCGGTGATCCTGCACAGCGGGCCGCAGGCGGAAGCAGTATCCCGTGCTGATCGAGGAGTTCGGCAGGCCCGGCAAGGACTGACCGGCACCGGCCTCCCACCCCACCCGGTCAGCTGACGGTCGGTGTCGGGGCCAGGGCGTCGGGCCGGGTCTCGGGGGCGATCCGGACCGGGCCGACGACGCTGAGCGGGATGCCGAGGGTCTCGCAGATCCTGCGGGCCCTGGACAGGGTGCTCAGGGACGCCGGGGACGGGTCGGCGGTGGGGAGCTGGACCCGGACGAGCCGTGGGCGTGGCCGGTGGCCGTGGAGCAGGGCCTCGGTCTCGAGGTGGGCCGCGGCCCTGCTGGTGACGTCGAGGTCGCGCAGCAGCGACACATGCAGGACGCCGTCCTCGAAGGCGTGGCTGATGAGCATGAAGCTCTCCTTCCGCCGCTCGGGGGATGTGCGGGACCGCGCGGTCCCGGCCGGGCCGGATGGCATGACCTGGGATGACGGCGGCTCGTCCAGTATGCGGAGAAACATGCCTGATGCACCCGTTCGCACGCTGCCCCGATCCCGTCCCCGCCCGGCCCCGCCGGGGCCGGAGCCCGCCCGGCGCGTTCGCCCAGTCGGGCGATGGGGCCCGGCGGGAGCGGCTGGGCGACGTCGGCGGTGGCCTCGCCGCCCGGACGGACGACCACGAGCCGGACGCCGCGGGGGCGTCCGGCTCGTGGTGCCGCGGCGGGGCCGCGGTTCAGGGCTGGGGCGGCTTGTCCTGGTCGGCGCCCAACTGCTCCTTGAGCTTGTCCTGGGCGGTGTCGACCTGGCTGCTGTACTTGCCCTGGGTCTTCTCGTCGACGAAGTCGCCGGCCTTGTCGATGCCTTGTCCGGCCTGGTCCTCGTGGCCCTTGAGCATCTGCTTGAGCTTGTCCATCACGGACATCGCGGCCCTCCTCGCCGTGGCCCCCCTGTCGGATCCAGGATCCCGGACCGGCGGGCGGGCCGCATCCGCAGTGCGAACCGTGCTGGTCAGGGGCGTTCCGGCAGGTAGTACGGGCGGAGGTGGGCGGCCACCGGGGGTGACTGGTAGGTCCAGGCCCCGGCCGCCGGGCGGCCGTCGACCAGCTCCGCGAGGTCCCGCAGCGGGTCGCCCGCCGGGGCCCGGACGTCGAGCGCGACGCGCGTGGTGTGTTCGGGCACGGCCAGGTCGTACCAGCGGAAGGGCTGGGAGAGGTTCATCGGACCGGCGAGCAGCCGCCCCTCGGGGTCGGTGCCGTAGCCGGTGACGGGGGCGCTCGCGGCGGGCCGTGAGGCGAGTCCGCCGAGCTCGGCGGTGAGCGACAGGAGCGGGGTGTCGTGCCGTTCGAGGGCGCCGTCCGGGCCCGCGGCGCCGTCCCGGCAGTGCACGGTCCAGGTCTCCCCCGCCGGTCCGTTCAGGGACGGCAGGTCGACCTCGAACCAGCCGGGGTGCTTGGGCTCGGCGTACAGGGCGCGTCCGGCGTCGATGGCGAACAGGTTGTCGCAGACGACGTGCAGCCGGGCGATGCCGAGCAGTTTGGTCTGGTCCCAGCCCTGCGCGTACTCGGGGTAGCCGAGGCGCGGGACGCGGTGCGCTTCGGCGGTCGGGAAGGCGATGACGTTGAACTCGATCTCCTGGGTGATGCCGCCGCCGAACGCGTACTGGGCGTAGTACAGCTGGTAGTTGAACGACACCAGGGCCTGTCCGTCGAACTCGGCGGCGGTCAGGCCGGGATGGTGCTTGGCGAGCAGTTCGCGTACGGGTGCCGGGTCGGCCCGCCAGTCGACGCCGAGCTGGTGCAGGGCGCCGTAGTGGAAGGGCAGCCGGAAGGGTGCGGGGACCGGCGGCAGGGCCGGTCCGGCCGCCGCGGGGGTGCGGGCGGGCGGGACGGTACGGGAGTGCGGGTGGGCGGTCATGCGGCGGCTCCGGGGGTGGTGGGGGCGGGCCGGCCGGGTGCGCCGGGGCGGGCAGGGCGCGGGCCGTGGCCGAGGTGGACGGGCCGGTCGCGGGCGGTGAGGTCGGCCTCGATCCGCTCGGCGCTGCGCAGGGCGAGCGCGGCCATCGTCAGGGTCGGGTTGGAGGTGGCGACGGACGGCATGCTGCCGCAGCCGACGGCGTAGAGCCCGGGGTGGTCCCAGCAGCGCTGCCAGGGGTCGACCACCGAGGTGGCCGGGGAGTCGCCCATGAGGTGGGTCCCGGCGGCGTGGCCCGCGCCCCGGTAGCCGTGCTCGCGGCCGGCGTGCTCGAAGCGGCCCGGCCAGGCCGCGGCCGGGAACGCGGTGCGTTCGTCGGCGCCGAGCAGCGCGAACAGCTGGTCGGAGACGGCACGGGCGGCGGCGATGCCGTCCTTGACGTGGTCGTCGAGGTCGTAGGTGAGAAGCGGGCGGGGCAGGCCGAGCGGGTCGCGCGCGGTGGGGTGCAGGGTGACCCGGTTGGCGGGGTCGGCGGACTGCTCCAGCTCGAACTGCAGGGTGAACTGGCGGCGGATCCGGTCGCCGACCGCACGCCGCAGTTCCGCGCCGAACAGGCCGCGTTCCGCCATGAGTTCGGCGACATCGGTGCCGACCGGGCCCTTCGACCAGATCCAGCCCCAGTTGCCGAACTCGACCCGGAACGGGGCGCGTGCCCGGCGGCCCGGGCCGGTGCGGAAGCCTTCGAGTCCGGAGGTCGAGCCGGGGCCCCGGTACGGTCCGACGTCCTCCGGCAGCAGGCCCCAGGTGAGCAGCACCGGGTGGTCCATCAGGTTGCGGCCGAGCTGTCCGCTGCGGTCGGCGAGTCCGGAGAGCAGCAGCAGGCGGGCGTTCTCGATGGCGTGCGCGGCGAGCACGACGACGTCGGCGCGGGCGGTGCCGGGGGTGCCGTCGTGGCGCAGATAGTCGACGCCGGTGGCGCGCCCGGTGCCGTCGACGAGGACCCGGCTGACGACCGAGCGGTCCTGGAGGGTGACGCCGTCGTGCCAGCGTCCCTGGGTCTTGAGCGGGGTGTACTTGGCGTACGAGGGGCAGTGCGGGATGCAGGAGGCGTGGCCCCGGCACCGGTTGGCCGGATCGGGGCGGCCGTGCTCGCCGCGCGGCACGTAGCCGCGGCCGTGGTCGTAGGCGGGGTCGGGTTCGCCGTTGCGGGCGTGCGGGCTGCCGGTGACGCGCAGCGCGACCTCGCCGGGCGCGACCGGGTCCTTGACGACGTGGCCGTCGAGCCGGGCGGCGAGCAGTCGGTCGAGGTGGCTCGGCGGGATGGGGCGCATCGGGAAGGCGTAGTCGTCGGGGAGCGGCACCCCGGCGTGGGCGCGCTGTTCGGCGGCGTCGCCCGCCACGCCCAGTTCGCGTTCGGCGGCCTCGTAGTACGGGACGAGGTCGGCGTATCCGAGCGGCCAGCGGCGGCCGTAGCCGAAGCGGCCCTCGGTGTCGAAGTCCTCGGGGAGCATCCGCAGGGCGAGCCCGGTCCAGATGGTGCCGGTGCCGCCGTTGACCCGGGCGTAGCCGCTGCCGTAGGGCAGCGGGCCGTTCTGCAGCAGGTGGCCGGTGGCGTGGTAGCCGGGCGGTTCCTCGGTGCCGGTCAGGTCGCCGAGTTCGGGGGCGGGTGCGGCGGGGCTGGGCGGCGCGCCGAGGGTGCCGGGCGCGGGTGCGGGGAGGTCGCTCGCGCCCGCTTCCAGGACCAGGACCCGGCGGCCCCGGGCGCCGAGGCGGTGGGCGACGAGCGATCCGGCGACGCCCGCGCCGACGACGATGACGTCGTAGCGGGTGGTCTCGTTCATCGCCCGGCCCCCGCCCCGGTGCCACGGGCCGGTGGTCCGGTGAGCGGGGCCGGGGGTTCGCTCCAACTGCCGTACGGCTGGGGCGCGGTGGCGGGCGGGACGAGTCCGGCGGCCTTCCAGACCAGGCTCTCGGCGTAGGACGCGGGGGACAGCGGGGCGGCGTCGGGGGCGGGCCAGCCGCCGGTGTACCAGAGCAGGGTGAGGGCGCGGGCCGCGTCCGCGAGGTCGCCGGTCAGCCGCTCGGGCGGGGTGCCGCGGGCCGCGAGGAGCCGGGCGAGGAGGTCCGGGCCGAGGCGGTCGGCGGTCTCGGCGCGGCAGGCGTCGGCCAGGCCGGTGGCGGCGAGTTCCGGGGCGGTGAATCCGGTCAGGCGGACCGAGAGGTCGGTGAAGGGGTCGCTGGCGGGGGTGGTGGGGCTGGCGTCGTCCGTTGTGAGCACGGGGCCATCGGTGCCCCGGCGCCGGGGTGATCATGCTGGGTGCCCGGGGGTTGTCCGGATGTCGTTCCGTCAGGGCCGGTCGATGGGCGGCGGGGTGGAGAGCGGGGTCCGACCTGGGGGCTACGCCCGCCCGCTCCGCTCCGACCGTGGTCTGACGCGGGCGGTGCGGGCACCGCCGTAGCGTCCTGGACATGGTCAACTTCACCCGGGCGGCCGCGGCCGCCCTGCTCGCCTGCGCCGTCGCGTTACCCGCCACCGCGCTGCCCGCCCAGGCCGCCGCCCCCGCGTCGGCCGCCGCCCCCGCCACGGCCCGCCTCACCACCGTCACCCCGGCCGTCCCGGCCCCGCCGCTCGAACTCCCGGCACCCACCGGCAGGTTCGGTGTCGGCAGCTCCCTGCTCCATCTCGTCGACCGGTCGCGGCCCGACCCCTGGGTGCCGACCGCCGACGGCCGTGAACTGATGGTGACCGTGCACTACCCGGCGGCCCGCCGGGCACCGCACGGCGCGACCGCCCCGTACGCCACCGCGCAGGAGGCCCGGCTGCTCCTGGAGGGTGTCGGGGTGACCGATCCGGCCGCCCCGAAGGCGCTCGCCGGGATGAACACGTACAGCGTCAAGGGCGCGCGTCCGGCGGCCGGCAAGCACCCGCTGGTGCTGCTGTCGCCCGGGTTCGGGGTGCCGCGCTTCACGCTCACCCACCTCGCGGTGGACCTGGCCTCGCGGGGCTATGTGGTGGCGTCCGTGGACCACGCGTACGAGGCCAACGGCACCGAGATGCCGGGCGGCCGGATCCTTCCCTGTGTGGCCTGCGAGAAGTTCGAGGACGGCTCCGCGACCGGCAAGGACGTGACGGCCGCCCGGACGGCGGACGTGCGTTTCGTGATCGACCGGCTGACGAAGGCGGGTCCGCACGCGGCCTGGCCGTACGCCCGGACGATCGACGCCCGCCGGATCGGCATGGCCGGGCACTCGATCGGTGGCGCGAGCGCCGCCGCCGCGATGGTCGCGGACCGGCGGATCGACGCCGGGGTCAACATGGACGGCTCGTTCTGGGACACGCTCCCGGCCGGCGGGCTCGGCGGGCGGCCGTTCCTGATGCTCGGCACCGACGACGAGACCCATCGCCCCGGTGGCCTCGACGCCACCTGGGACACCACCTGGAAGGCGCTCGGCGGCTGGAAGCGCTGGCTGACGGTGGCGGGTTCGGACCACTTCACGTTCTCCGACGCGCCGGTGCTGCTGCGGCATTTCGGGCTGCCGACCGCCGACATACCCTCGGACCGGGCGCTGTCCGTGACGCGTTCGTACCTGGCCGCGTTCTTCGACGCGCAACTGCGCGGCAGGCACCAGCCGTTGCTCGACGGGCCGAGCCCGGCCCACCCCGAGGTGAAGTTCCACAACCCGTGAGCCGCTGAGGTCCCTTCCGGGCTCCCTCAGCTCCCCCGCGCCGCCGTGGGGCGCGTCCGGCCCCGTCCGGTCAGGCGCGTCCCGCGGCCTTCTGGGTGCGCCGGGACAGCGAGTCGACGACCACGGCGGCCAGCAGCACCGACCCGGTGATCATGAACTGGACGGCGTTGCTGACGCCCATGATGTTCATGCCGGACTGGATCGAGCCGATGACGAGCGCGCCGAGCAGCGCCGACCAGACCGAGCCGCGCCCGCCGAACAGGCTGGTGCCGCCGATGACGGCGGCGGCGATGACGTTCATCAGGAGGTTGCCGCCGCCGGAGGTCTGGCTCGCGGACTGGATCTGTCCGGCGAGGAACAGCCCGCCGATCGCGGCCATCGTCCCGGCCACGGCGAACACGCTCATCCGCACGAACGGCACGCTGATGCCCGCCCGCCGGGCACCCTCGATGTTGCCGCCGACCGCGAAGATCTGCCGCCCGTAGCGGGTCCTGCGGAGCACGAAGTCGAGCAGCACGAGCAGGATCAGGAAGACGAGCAGGGCCAGCGGCAGGCCTTGGTAGCGGTTGAGGATGTACGCGGCGGCGAACGCGAGGGCCGCGATGACCAGGGTGCGCAGGCCGATCTCGGCGACCGGCCGGAACGGCACCCGGGCGGCCTGCCGCCGTCGGGCATCGAGCAGCGAGGCGAACAGGAAGAGCCCGACGCCGACGGCGGCCGCGACATAGGCGGTGGCGGGGCTGTGGAAGATGGTCGAGTAGAGCTTGGAGACGACGGTGTCGGCGGGGATGTTGACGGTGCCGTTGCTGCCGAGCACCTGGAGCATCAGACCGTTCCAGGCGAGGTTGCCCGCGAGCGTGACGACGAACGCGGGCACGCCGACCTTGGCGAAGAAGAAGCCGTGGATGAGCCCGACGGCCGCTCCCCCGGCGACGGCGACGAGCAGCGCCAGCCACTGGTTCATGCCGTTGACGACGTTGAGGACGGCGAAGATCGCGGCGCACAGGCCGCTGACCGAGCCGACGGACAGGTCGATCTCGCCGAGCAGCAGCACGAAGACGATGCCGACGGCGATCATGCCGGTGCCGACGATCTGCTGGCTGAGGTCGGAGAGGTTCTGCGCGGACAGGAAGGCGCTGTTCAGGCTGCCGAACACGGTCCAGATGACGATGACGGCCACCACGACGGGCAGCGAGCCCAGTTCGCCGCTGCGGGTGCGGCGGCGGAACTCGGCGAGGTAGCCGCGCAGGCCCTCCTCGCGGACGATCAGCCGGGTGTCGACGGCCGGTACGGCGTCCTCGGCGGGCCGCAGTCCGGAGGTGTCGTCGGGCAGGCCGGGGCCGCCGGTCGGCCCCTGGGAGTGCTTCATGGCTCCTCCCGGCCGCGCGCCTCGCGTTCCTCGCGGATCCGGGCCTGGCGGCGGGTGACGGCGCTGTCGGACGCGCCGGTGATCGCGGAGATGATCTCCTCGGTGCTGGTGGACCGCCGGTCGAAGAAGCCGTTGTTGCGGCCGAGCCTGAGCACCGCGATCCGGTCGGCGACCGCCATCACGTCGACCATGTTGTGGCTGATCAGAATGGTGCCGAGGCCGCGCTCACGGAGCCGTTCGACGAGGTCGAGGACCTCGGCGGTCTGCTCCACGCCGAGCGCGGCGGTCGGCTCGTCGAGCAGCACCACCTTGGGGTCGCCGATCAGCGAGCGGGCGATGGCCACGGTCTGCCGCTGGCCGCCGGACAGCGAGGCGACCGGGATGCGCACCGAGGGGATGCGGATGGAGAGGGTGTCCAGGAGTTCCCTGGAGCGGCGTTCCATCCGCACCTCGTCGAGGACGCCGAAGCGGCCGAGTTCGCGGCCGAGGAAGAGGTTGCCGACCACGTCCAGGTTGTCGCAGAGCGCGAGGTCCTGGTAGACGGTGGCGATGCCCAGGTGCTGGGCGTCGTGCGGCCGGTTGATGGAGACCGGCCTGCCCTCCCAGTCGATGACGCCGTCGTCGGGCGGGTTCACCCCGGCGATGGCCTTGACGGCGGTCGACTTCCCGGCGCCGTTGTCGCCGACGAGGGCGACCACCTCACCGGCACGGACCTCCAGGTCGAAGCCGGAGAGCGCCTGGACGGCGCCGAACCGCTTGGAGATTCCCCGCAGTTGCAGGACTGGTGGGTCGGCCACCACGACCGCCTCCTCGCTCGATCGATCGCCGCGATTGCCGGGGTCACTCCAGTCCGGCCTTCTTGCAGGCGTCGGCGTAGGCGGGTGTGCAGATGTCCTTCACCGTGTAGAGCCCGTCCTTGACGACCGTCTCCTTGATGTTGTCCTTGTTGACGACGACCGGGGTGAGCAGCGTCGACGGCACCTTCTCGCCGCTGCCGCTGGTGACGGTGGTCGGGGTCAGGTCCTTGCCGAGCGGCTTGCCCTCGGCGAGGTCGACGGCCATGGTGGCGGCGATGTCGGCCTCCGGCTTGTACGGCTTCTCGATGGTGATGGTCTGAGCACCCGTCAGCAGCCGTTGGACGGCGTCGAGCTGGGCGTCCTGACCGGTCAGCGGCACGCTGATGCCGGCGGCCTTGAGGGCGGTGGAGATACCGGCGGCGAGGCCGTCGTTGGCCGAGTAGACACCGACGATGTTGTCCTTGCCGAGTGCCGAGATGGCGCCGGACATCTGCTGGTTGGCGTTGTTCGGGTCCCAGTTGGGGGTGTCGTACTCCTTGCCGATCTTCACCTTGCCGTCCAGGACGGAGTGCGCCCCGGCCTTGAACTCGGCGGCGTTGGGGTCGGTGGGCGAGCCGTTGTGCATGACGATCTCACCGCTGTCCGCCTTGTCGCCGAGGGCGTCGAGGAGTGCCTTGCCCTGGAGTTCGCCGACCTTGCGGTTGTCGTACGAGACATAGGCGTCGACCGGGCCCTGGGCGAGCCGGTCGTAGGCGACCACCTTCACCCCGGCGGCCTTGGCCTTCTCGACCGAGGACTGGATCGACTTGGCGTCCACCGCGTCGAGGATCAGGACCTTGTCGCCCTTGGCCAGCGCGGTGTTGACCTGCTGCTGCTGGGTGGTGGCGCTCTCGGCGGCGTTGTAGTAGTCGATGCGGGCGCCGGGCGCCAGCTCCTTGATCTTCGCCTCGATGTAGGGGCGGTCGAACTTCTCGTACCGGGTGGTCTTGCTCTCCGGGAGCAGCAGTCCGATCTTCACGTCCTGGCGGGCCGCGGCTCCGGTGGCGGACTGTGCGACACCGCTGGTGCCCACGACGCTCAGGGACAGGACGGCCGTTCCCGCGAGGGCGATCGCCGCTCGCAATGTGCGGGTCATGGCGGGGCTCCTTCCGCGCGCCCTCGATCCCTCCTGCGCGGGACCGAGAGGCGGGGAAACCACCAGAAGACCACCGGCCGCGGGAGCGTCGGCGCACCTATGGCCTATGTATCGACAGTAGACCCAGCCCCCGCGCCGGGCCATTCGCGGCCGGTCGCGGGGGCGGGGATGCCAGGGTCCCGGGGTGCCGGGGCCGCGGGGGTCAGCCCGCGTGGCGGGCCATCCACGCCTCGACGTCGGCGGCGGAGCGGGGCAGCCCGTCCGACAGGTTCTCGTGGCCGTCGGCGGTGACGACGAGGTCGTCCTCGATGCGGACGCCGATGCCCCGCCACTCCTCGGGGACGGTCAGGTCGTCGGGCTGGAAGTAGAGGCCGGGCTCGACGGTGAGCACCATGCCGGGTTCGAGGACGGCGTCGACGTACTCCTCGTTGCGGGCGTGGGCGCAGTCGTGGACGTCGAGGCCGAGCATGTGTCCGGTCCCGGCCATGGTGAAGCGGCGCTGCAGACCCAGTTCGTACGCGCGGTCCGCGGGGCCCTCGATGAAGCCCCACTCGACGAGCCGGGCGGCAAGGTGGCGCTGGGCGGCCTCGTGGAAGTCGCGGTAGGCGGCGCCGGGCTTCACGGCGGCCATCCCGGCCTCCTGGGCCTCGTACACCGCGTCGTACACCTGGCGCTGCACCGGGCTGAAGGTGCCGCTGATCGGCAGGGTGCGGGTGACATCGGCGGTGTAGAGGGTGTGGGTCTCCACACCGGCGTCGAAGAGCAGCAGCTCGCCGGGGCGGACCGGGCCGTCGTTGGTGGTCCAGTGCATGATCGTGGCGTGCTCGCCGGCCGCGCAGATGGAGCCGTAGCCGACCGAATTGCCCTCCAGGCGGGCGCGCCGGAAGAAGGTGCCCTCGATCCACCGCTCGGAGGTGGCGACGGCGCGGGACAGCTCGCCGACGGCGTCGGTGAAGCCGCGCACGGTGGAGTCGACGGCCTTGCGCAGCTCGCCGATCTCCCACTCGTCCTTGACCAGGCGCAGCTCGCTCAGCGCCTCCTCCAGCTCGTCGTCGCGCTCCGGGTCGCTGGTGACGGCGGCCTCCAGGGCCGGGTCGACGCCGCGGACGATGCGGGTGGGCACGGCGCCGGAGGCGGCGGCGAGGTCGTCGGCGACGGTGCGGACGTCGCGGCAGGGCAGGCCGAGGACGCGGGCGGCCTCGGCGAGGGAGCGGCGCCGGCCCATCCACAGTTCGGCGTGGTAGCCGCTCCAGAACTCGTCGTCGTCGCGGCCGTCGCGGGGCAGCTGGTAGCAGTAGGCGTCGTGGCCGCCGTCGGCGCGGGGCTCCAGGACGAGGGCGCCGTCGCGGGCCTGGTCGCCGGTGAGGTGGACGTAGCCGGTGTACGGGCGGAAGGGGTAGGTGTCGTCGTTGGAGCGGGTCTTGAGGTTGCCGGAGGGGACGATCAGGCGCTCGCCGGGGAAGCGGGCGGAGAGCGCGGCCCGGCGCGCGGCGGCGTACGGCGCCTGCGGGTCGGCGTCGAGGCCGGTGCGCTCGGTGTCGGCCCAGCCGGTGCGCATCAGCGCGGACAGCTCTGCGGAGATGTTCGGGTAGAGACCGTTCTTCCGGGCCTTGGCCACGTCGGGCTCCTTCATCGCATGGCACCTGGGCGGTGCGGCGCCTGGGTACGCGCGCGGCTGCGCGTCGTCGTCCCGGACGGTAGTGCGCCCGGCGGGCGCTGCGGGCCAGGGAGTGCCAGTGGCACCGTTCGGCCACGGCGGGTCAGGATGGGGGCATGACGAACGAGGAGCGGCTGGGGTCCGCGCTGCGGCTGCTGGGGCTCGGGGACGCGGCGGGCCTGGTCTACCGGGCGCTGCTCGCTGAGGGTCCGGCGCCGCTGGCGGCGGTGGGGCGGGCGGCGGGGCTGCGCGGCGCGGCGCTGGCCGGGGCGTACGGGGAGCTGGTGGCGGCGGGCCTGGCGAGCACGGCCGACGAGGACGCGGACATGGTGGCGCCGGTGCCTCCGGCGGCGGGGCTCGAGATCCTGGCCCGGCACCGGGCGGCGGAGCTGGAGGAGTCGCGGATCGCGGTCGGCGGCGCCTTCGAGTCGTTCCGGCGGCACCGGCTGGCCGCGTACACCGGCGATCTGGTGGAGGTGGTGACGGGCGAGGCGATCGGGCCGCGGATGCGGCACGCGTGGGCGAGCGCCCGGGAGCAGATCCGGCAGTTCGAGTCGCCGCCGTACGTGGGGGTGGTGGAGGCGGCGGAGGACGCGCTGGCGACGCTGGCGCGCGGGGTGACCCAGCGGGTGGTGTACGCGCGGGAGTCGCTGGAGCACCCGGGGCACCTGCGGGACGTGATCGAGCCGTGCATCGCGGCGGGCGAGCAGGCCCGGGTGCTGCCGTCGGTGCCGGTGAAGCTGCTGATCATCGACGACGCGTTCGCCCTGGTGTCGCTGTCGATCCGGGAGGCGGACGTGGTGAACACGATGCTGGTGGTGCAGCCGTGCGGGCTGCTCTCGGCGCTGGTGGCCCTGTTCGAGCAGTCCTGGCAGGCGGCCGTCCCCTTCCACGGCCACGCCCCGCGCGCGGGCGGCCTCGCACCCGCCGACCGCCGCCTGCTCCGGCTGCTCGCGGGCGGCGCGAGCGACGAGGTGATCGCCCGCGAACTGGGCGTGAGCCGCCGCACCCTGTTCCGCAGGCTGCAGATCCTGATGGCCCGCCTGGGCGCGGGCAACCGCTTCCAGCTGGGGTTGCAGGCGGAGCGCGCGGGGTGGCTGTAGGCGGGCCCGGAGTGCGGGGCGAGGGACGGTCCGAGCCCGGACTCCGGCCCGCCCCGGCCCGATCCGGCGGTCGGCACCGCGCGCGCGGCCGCGCGCCGGGACTCAGCCGTTGAGCCGTCGCTGCCAGTCGGCCGGTACCCGCCCCGCCGGGCCGGGGGCGGGCTGGTCGGCCGGGTGGCCGGACGGCGGGGCGAGCGGCGGGCCCGCCTCGTACAGGGCGTCGGTGGCGTAGTTCCAGTACCACTCCTCGGCCGGCTCGAAGCTCTGCACGAGCGGGTGACCGCTCTCCTTCCAGTGCGCCGTGGCGTGCTGGGCCGGTGAGGAGTCGCAGCAGCCGACATGGCCGCACTGGGCGCACCGCCGCAGGTGGAACCACCAGCCGCCGAGCGGTTCGCAGTCGGCGCAGCCGGTGCCGCTCGGCGGGACGTTCGGGTCGATGCCGTCGATCTGGGTCATGCGGACTCCTCCGGAGGGGTCGGGTGGGTCTCGGGGTCGGCGGTCAGCGGCAGCAGCACCTGGAAGCGGGTGTCGCCGGGGACGGACTCGACCTGGAGGCTGCCGTGGTGCTTGTTGACGACGATCCGCCAGGAGATGTCGAGGCCGAGCCCGGTGCCCTCGCCGACCGGCTTGGTGGTGAAGAACGGGTCGAAGATCCGGCCCCTGATCTCCTCGGGGACACCGGGTCCGGTGTCGCGGAACTCGACGAGCAGCCGGTCGCCCTCCCGGGCCGTACGGACCGTCAGAGTGCCCTCGCCGTCCCCGCCGCCCGCCGTGCCGATGGCGTGCACCGCGTTGTCGATGAGGTTCGTCCACACCTGGTTGAGCTCGGCCGGATAGGCGGGCACCTGGGGCAGCGAACGGTCGTACTCCTTGACGACCCGGATGCTCGGGCCGATCTTCCCGGACAGCATCAGCAGGGTGCTGTCGAGGAGTTCGTGCACGTCGACGTCCCGGTGCGGGGCGCGGTCGAGCTGCGCGTACTGCTTCGCCGCGTCCACCAGGTGCGAGATGCGGTCCGTGGAGTCGGCGATCTCGTCCATCAACAGCTCGGTCTCGACCGTGTAGTTGAGCCAGCCGACGGCCCCCGGCAGGACGTCCTCGTCGACGGTCGCCGCGACCTGCTCCAGCCAGTCCGTGTCGAGCCCGGCCTGGACGAAGGTGGGCGCGAGCCGCCAGCCGTCGGCGATGCCGTGGTCGTCGAGCCAGTCGGTCAGCTCGTCCTCCCGGTCCGACGCTTCGAGGGGGCTCAACACCGGGGCCTTCGCGACCCGTTCGGCCGTGCGTTCCTGGATCTCGATGAGCGAGGCGAGGGCTTCGCGCGAGTACGGGCCCTGGGCGATGATCGCCAGCTTGTGCCGCATCTTGCCGACCCGCTCGCGCAGCGCCGCCGTGGCCCGTACGGCCGCCGCCGCCGGGTTGTTCAGCTCATGGGTGAGTCCGGCGGACAACGAACCGAGCGCCAGCAGGCGTTCGCGCTGCCCGATGGCCCGCTGGGTGTTCTTCGCGCCGAAGAACAGCCCCTCCAGGAGGTGGGCCGCCATCGGGAACCACTCCTGCATGATGTCCGCGAACGACTGCGCGGGCAGCACGAAGAACCGGGTCGGCTCCACCACCCGCATGGTGTTGGTGTACGTCTGCGGGACCCGGTCCCCCAGGTACGCCTGCATCGCCCCCGCGTACACCCCGCGCTGCGAGGTGCGGCTCACCTCCACGTCGTCGCCGCCCACCCGGCGGAAGAGCACGACGGTGCCCTCGACCATCACGTAGAAGCAGGTGGCCGGTTCCCCCTCGACGTACACGGGCCCCGGCTCGAACCGCTCCATCCGGCCCTCCACGCACAGCCGCCCCAACTGCTCGGGGGTGAGCTTCTCGAACAGGAACAGGGTGGCGATCTCCCCCGGGTCGCAGGGCATGGCCGGGACCGGCTGGTCGCTCATGACTGCTCCAGATAACGGTGGACGAGCATCACGGCCATCGCGCCCTCGCCGACGGCCGAGGCGACGCGCTTGGCCGACTGGGCGCGCGCGTCACCCGCCACGAACACGCCGGGAACGCTGGTCTCCAGGTGGTACGGCGGCCGGTCGAGCTCCCACTCCCCCGGCGGCCGCCCGTCCGGGGTGAGGTCGGGGCCCGCCAGGATGAATCCGTGCTCGTCGCGCAGCACCGTGCCGCCGAGCCAGTCCGTGAGCGGCGCCGCCCCGATGAACACGAACAGCCATTGCGCGTCGACCGCCTCGCTGACACCGCTGGCCGTGTCCCGCAGTGTCAGCCGCTCCAGGTGCTCGGCGCCGTGCGCCTCCTCGACCTCGGTCGTGGGCCGCACCGTGATGTTCGGCGTCTCCTCGATCTGCTGGATCAGGTAGTACGACATCGACGCGGCGAGCGATTCGCCGCGGACGAGCAGCGTCACCGACTTGGCGCCCCTGGCGAGGAACACGGCGGCCTGACCTGCCGAGTTCGCGCCGCCGACGATGTACACGTCCTGGTCCTCACAGGAGGCGGCCTCGGTCAGCGAGGAGCCGTAGTAGACCCCGCGCCCGGTCAGGTCCGCGCAGCCCGGCGCCCGCAGCTGCCGGTAGGAGACCCCGGTCGCCAGGATGACGCTGTGCGCCGCGACCGAGGAACCGTCGGAGAAGCGCACCACCCGGGCGGCCCCGTTGGCCTCCAGGCCCGTCACCTCCCGCGCGGTGAGGATCTCGGCCCCGAACCGGGTCGCCTGGCGGCGGGCCCGGTCGGTGAGCTGGGCGCCGGAGACGCCGTCAGGGAAGCCCAGATAGTTCTCGATGCGGGAGCTCTGTCCCGCCTGCCCGCCCGTCGCCGACCGCTCGACCAGGACCGTGCGCAGCCCCTCGGACGCCCCGTACACCGCCGCGCCCAGTCCGGCGGGGCCGCCGCCGATGACGACGAGGTCGTAGAACTCGGCCGTCGGTGTCGTCGCGAGCCCCACATGAGCGGCGAGCTCCGGCGCGGCCGGCTCGATCAGCGCCGAGCCGTCCGGGGTGAGCACGAGGGGCAGCCGCTGCCCGTCGGCGCCCGCCGCGTCGAGCAGCCGCCGCCCCTCGGGCTCGTCGGAGGCGTACCAGCGGTACGGCACCTGGTTGCGGGCCAGGAACTCCCGTACCCGCGAGGAATGCGCCGACCAGCGATGCCCGACGACCTTGGTCTCCGGCACCGGCCGGTAGTCGCTGGAGCGCCAGGCGGTGAGCAGATCGTCCAGGACCGGGTAGAGCTTCTCCTCCGGCGGGTCCCAGGGCTTCAGCAGATAGTGGTCGAGGTCGACCACGTTGATGGCGTCGATGGCCGCGTTGGTGTCGGCGTAGGCCGTCAGGAGCACCCGGCGCGCCCCCGGGTAGACGCCGATGGCCTGTTCGAGGAACTCGATGCCGTTCATCTGCGGCATGCGGTAGTCGGCGAGGATCACGGCCACCAGGTCGCCGCGCAGCTTCAGCTCCCGCAGCGCTTCGAGGGCCGAGTCGCCGGACTCGGCGCGGACGATCCGGTACCCGGCACCGTAGTGGCGCCGCAGGTCACGGGCGATGGCCCGGGACACGCCCGGGTCGTCGTCCACCGTCAGGATGACGGTGCGCGGTGTGTCGCCGGCCTGGGTCATACGTCTCCGCCCTGCGCGCGCCGACGCGCCGGGCTGCCCGTCGGCTTCCGTCCCATCGTAGGTTCGATCGCCGAGGGGCGCTCAGAGCGGAACGGGGGCCTGGACAGGGGCCAGGGCCGGGGACCGGGGCGGGGGTCCGAGCGGGGGCCGGGGCCCGGACCCGCGCCCTCACCCCGTCGTGTCCACCGGCCGCCGGGCGTAGCAGAACAGGTGTTCCTCCGGCTCCGCGAGGCCGCCCTCCGGCCGGAACCGGGAGATCTCGTGGTGCAGCACCTCGAGCCCGCAGTCCTCCCGCAGCCGCCGGACGTACTCCGCCGCCGCGAAGCTGGAGACCTCGACGCCGCGCCCCATCCACTCGATCCGTACGCCCGCCACGTCGGCGGGCACCGTCGCGGAGACCAGATAGCCGCCGGGCCGCAGCCACCCGGCCATCCGCTCCAGCGCCGCGCCCGCCTCCGCCCTGGTCATCATCAGCAGCGGGAAGAAGGCGCAGACGGCGTCGAAGGACCCGTCGGGAACCCGGTGGGTGCGTACGTCCGCCTGCTCGAAGCGCGCCCCCGGGACCTGGCTCCTGGCCAGTTCCACCATGGTCCGCGACACGTCGATGCCGGTGACCTCGCAGCCCGCCCGGACCAGCCGGTCGGCGACCGGCCGTCCCGTACCGCTGCCGACGTCGAGGACCCGCGCGCCGGGGCCGAGCCGGGCGGTCAGCCAGTCGACCGCGGCCAGCTGGGCGGGCAGCCGCCCGAACGCCTCCTCGTACGCCGCCCCGAGCCCGTCGAACAGCTCCGCCGCCGACAGCGCCTCCTGCCGCCCCGTACCGTCGTCGCCCGAACCGTCGTCGCCCATCTCAGGCCCCCACCATCTTCAGGATGTGGGTGGTGAAACCGCCGGGGCCGGTCGCCTCCGCGTGGCCCGCGGGGTCGCGGCGGCCGCCGTGGCCGCGCCTCGTCCTGGCGTGCTCCCTGTCGTCGTGGTGCCACATCGGTGTCGCTCCCCCTGTGTCCGGCGAGCGGCTCGGCTCCGCCCCGGCCGAGTGCATCGCACCCGGCCGGGGTTCCGCAAGGTCCGTGCGGGCCGGTCCCGCCCGGAGCGGTTCAGGGCGGTTCAGGCCAGGGACTGTTCCGGTCCGCGCAGCCAGGCCGAGGTGTCCGGGGGCAGCAGTCCCTCGTCGGTGAGCGGCCCGCTGGTCAGCAGGAGTTCCTCGTACGGCGGGAGCGGTACGGGGGTGGTGGACAGGTTGCTGACGGCGACGAGGCCCGCCGGGCGGGCGAACGAGAGCACCCCGTCGGGGGCGTCGAGCCAGCGCATCGGTCCGTCGCCGAAGCCGGGTTCGGTACGGCGCAGGCGCAGCGCGGCCCGGTAGAGGCTGAGCGCCGAGTCGGGGTCGGCGCGCTGCCGGTCGACGGCGTAGTCGGGCCAGTCGGCGGGTTGCGGCAGCCAGGGTTCGGCGGCGGGGCCGAAGCCGGACCAGGGGGCGTCGGCGGTCCAGGGCAGCGGGACCCGGCAGCCGTCGCGGCCGGGGTCGGTGCCGCCGGACCGGAAGTGCATGGGGTCCTGGATCCGGCCGGGCGGGATGTCGGCCTCGGGCAGGCCGAGTTCCTCGCCCTGGTACACGTACACCGAGCCGGGCAGGGCGAGGGTGAGCAGGGCGGCGGCGCGGGCGCGGCGGGTGCCGAGGGCGAGGTCGGTGGGGGTGCCGTAGGTCTTGGTGGCGAAGTCGAAGGCGGTGTCGGCGCGGCCGTAGCGGGTGACGGTGCGGGTGACGTCGTGGTTGCAGAGCACCCAGGTGGCGGGGGCGCCGACCGGGGCGTGTTCGGCGAGGGTGGCGTCGATGCTGGCGCGCAGCCGGTCGGGTTCCCAGGGGCAGCTGAGGAAGGCGAAGTTGAAGGCGGTGTGGAGTTCGTCGGGGCGCAGGTAGCGGGCGAAGCGTTCGGCGTCGGGGAGCCAGACCTCGCCGACGAACACGCCGCCGTACTCGTCGGCGACGGTGCGCCAGGAGCGGTAGATGTCGTGGAGTTCGTCCTGGTCGATGTACGGGTGGGGGTCGACGCCCTCGGTGAAGTCGGCGAGCGCCGGGTCCTTGGCGAGCAGGGCGGCGGAGTCGATGCGGACGCCTGCGACGCCGCGTTCGAACCAGAAGCGGAGCACGTCCTCGTGTTCGCGGCGGACGGCGGGGTGGGCCCAGTTGAGGTCGGGCTGTTCGGGGGTGAAGAGGTGGAGGTACCACTCGCCGTCGGGGACCCGGGTCCAGGTGGGCCCGGAGAACTGCGACGGCCAGGTGTTGGGCGGGAGTTCGCCGCCGCGGCCGCGGCCGGGGCGGAAGTGGAACAGTTCGCGTTCGGGGCTGCCGGGGCCCGCGGCGAGCGCGGCCTTGAACCAGGCGTGCTGGTCGGAGACGTGGTTGGGGACGATGTCGACGATGACCCGGATGCCGGCGGCGGCGGCTTCCTTGATGAGGGTCTCGGCCTCCTCCAGGGTGCCGAACGCGGGGTCGACCGTGCGGTAGTCGGCGACGTCGTAGCCGCCGTCGACCAGCGGGGACACGTACCAGGGGGTGAACCAGACGGCGTCGACGCCGAGTTCGGCGAGGTAGGGCAGTCTCGACCGGACGCCCGCGAGGTCGCCGGTGCCGTCGCCGTCGCCGTCGGCGAAGCTGCGCGGGTACACCTGGTAGATGACGGCGTCGCGCCACCAGTCGGTGGTGCGGGGCGGGTGCGGGGCTGCCACGTGAGGGTTCCTTTCGGGCAGGGCGGATCCTCGCCGCCGGTCCGGATGCTGCGGGGCGTCGGACGGCACCGGCGGCGAGGGCTTATGGGAGGCGTGCGGGGTGCGGGGCGCGCGCGTCGGACGAGCGGCGGCGGGGTCAGCCCTTGAGGCTGCCGGCGGTGAGGCCGCCCATGATGTTGCGCTGGAAGATCAGGAAGAGGATGAGGGTGGGCACGGAGGCGATGGTCAGGGCGGCGATGAGGACGTTGACCGGCACTCCGTTGGCGAGCGAGTAGATGCCGACGTTGAGGGTCTGTTTCGCCGGGTCGGGCAGGGTGAGCATCGGCCAGAGGAAGTCCTTCCAGACCCCGACCACCGCGAAGATCGACACCACGCCGAGGATCGGCCGGGAGACCGGCAGCACGATCGACCACAGGATCCGCAGCGGTGAGGCGCCGTCCATGGCGGCGGCGTCGAGGAGTTCCTGCGGGATGGAGTCGAAGAAGCGCTTCAGCAGGAAGATGTTGAAGGCGTTGGTGACCGACGGCAGCCAGATCACCCAGGGGCTGTTCAGCAGGTTGCGCTCCACGAACGGCACGTCGAGCACGGTGAGGTACTGCGGCACGACGAGCACGGTGGCCGGGATCATCAGGGTGGCGAGCATCATGCCGAGGATCGCCTTGCCGAGGACGGGCCGCAGCCGGGACAGCGCGTAGGCGGCGGCGACGTCGAGGACGAGCTGGAAGGCGAGCGCGCCGAGTGCGTAGTAGAGGGTGTTGAGGAGCAGCGAGGAGAGGTCCATGACCTCCCAGGCGCGGCTGTAGTTCGAGGTGTCGACGCTGCCGGGGAACAGGGTGGGCGGGGTGGCGACGGCTTCCTGGGTGTCCTTGAGGCCGCTGGACACCATCCAGTAGAGCGGGCCGAGGAACACCAGGGTGAAGCCGCCGAGCACCAGGGCGAGCGTGGAGCGGTAGATCACCTTGCCGCGCGGCCGGTTGCGCTGGGACGGCGGGATGAGGGTGCGTGTGGACATGCTGGTCTCCCCCCTTGTGCCTAGGCTTCCTCGGTCCGGCTGAGCCTGACGTACGCGGCCGAGAAACCGGCGAGCAGGACGAGCAGGAGCAGGCCGAGCGCGGCGGCGGCGCCGTAGTTGTTGAAGCTGAAGGCGTACTGGTAGATGAGGTGGACGACGGTGGTGGTGGAGCCCTCGGGGCCGGCGCCGCCGGTGAGCAGGAACGGTTCGACGAAGACCTGCATGGTGGCGATGACCTGCATGAGCAGCATCAGGGTGAGGATCAGCCGGGTCTGCGGGATCGTCACGTGCCAGATCTTGCGGAGCAGTCCCGCGCCGTCGAGCTCGGCGGCCTCGTACAGCTCGCCGGGGATGCCCTGGAGGGCGGCCAGGTAGATGAGGGTGGCGCCGCCCATGTTCATCCAGGTGGCGGCGACCACGACGGAGAGCATCGCCAGGTCGGGGTCCTGGAGCCATTGCTGTTCGGGCAGGTGGAGCAGGCGCAGGAGTTCGTTGAGGAGGCCGTAGCCGGGGTCGTAGAGGTATTTGAAGAGGAGTACGGAGGCGACCGGCGGGAGCATCACCGGGAGGTAGACGAGCAGCCGGAGGTAGCCCTGGCCGTGCCGGAACTCGTTGATGACGAGCGCGGTGACGAACGGGACGGCGAAGCCGAGGACCAGGGCGAGCGCGGTGAAGAGCAGGGTGTTGCGCCATGCCTGCCAGAAGGCGGGGTCGTTGACGACGGTGGTGAGGTTGTCGAGGCCGACCCAGGTGGTGCGGCCGCGTTCGGTCTTCTGGAAGGCGAGCAGGAACTCGCGGACCATCGGGTACCAGGAGAAGAGGGCGAAGCAGACGACGGCGCCGATGAGGAAGCCGTGGGCGGTGAGGTTGCGCCGCACGCTGCGGGCGAGGCGGCCGGGGGCCCGGGCCGGGTGGTGGGCCGTGGGGCGGGCCGCTGCCTGGGAGGCGGGGTCGGGTGCTCCCTGGGTGCTCGGGGTGAGGCCGGTGGCCGTCATCGGGGCTCCTGCTCGTGGCTGCGGGTCCGGGCTGCGGGCGGGCGGCCGGGCGGGGCGGCGGGCGTCGAGCCCGTGGGGCCGTGGGCCGTGAGGCCGTGAGGCCGTGGGGCCGTGGGCCGCCCCGCCCGGGTGCGTCACCCGTTGGCCAGGACCTGGTTGACCTGGGTCTCGGCGGTGGCGAGGAGCTTGTCGATGTCGGCGTCCTTGTTGGTGAGGACGGCCGACATGACGGTGTCGAGGACCTTGTAGATCTCCTGGGCCTTCGGCGGCTCGGCCTTGCCGGGGACCGGGCTGTCCATGAACGCCTTGAAGTTGGCGACCGGCATGGTGGCGTTCTGGACGCGGCTCGCGTCGTCCTTGGCCTTGGAGTCGTTCAGCCAGAAGTTGGGCTGCGGGACGCCGACCGGGAGGCCGTCGGCCTTGCTGCGGGCCCAGTCGAACTGACCCTTGCCGACCGACAGGTTCTTGTAGTTCAGCCAGGCGATCGCGGCCTTGATCTTGTCGCCGGAGATGCCCTTCTTGATCATGTAGTTGTTGCCGCCGGCCAGCGTGTTCTTGCCGCCGGGGATCGGGCCCATGCCGAAGTTCTCATACTTCGCGCCGAGTTGCTGGACCATGTACGCGATGTCGTCGGGCGCGGCGAGGAACATGCCGAGCTTGTCCGTGGCGATCTGCTTCTGCAGGTCGCCCCACTGGAGGAGCTGGGTCTTGCCCATGCTGTCGTCCTCCCAGCGCATGGCGTGCAGGTCGCGGGCGACCTGCTTGCCCAGGTCGGTGTTGAAGGCGGCCTTCTTGCCGCTCGCGTCGACCATGTCGCCGCCGCGGCTGTAGAGCTGGGCGGTGAAGTGCCAGCCGCCGGTGTTGCCCGCGCTGTACTCGCCGAAGCCGGAGATGCCGCCGCCGAGTCCGGCGATCTTCTTGGCGGCGGCCCGGACCTCGTCCCAGCTGCGCGGCGGGTTGTCGGGGTCGAGCCCGGCCTGCTTGAAGAGCTTGCGGTTGACCAGCAGGCCCATCGTGTAGTTGCTGGTGGGCAGCCCGTACAGCTTGCCGTCCTGCCGGAGCGAGCCGAGGACGCCGGGGTCGATGTCCTTCAGGAGCGGGACGGTCTTGTCGTTGACGTAGGCGCTGATGTCGGCGGCGCCGTCCTCGTCGAGCACCTGGGGCAGGTCGGTGAAGTAGGTGTAGAAGACGTCCGGCTGCGACTTGGCCTTGAGCATCGCGGTGAACCGCGGCGGCTCCAGGCACTGGCCGGGGGTGGAGCGGCCCTCGACGGTGACGTTCGGGTAGATCTTGTTGAAGGCGGTGACGTCCTCCTTCCACTCCTTGAGCTCGGCCGCCTTCGCCGCCGGGGGCATGCAGTCGATGGTGAGGGTCACCTTGGTCTTCGGGTCGAGCGGGGCGGACGGGTCGGCGGATCCGTTCGCCCCGGCGTCGCCGCCGTCGTTGCTGCTGCTGGTGCCGCAGGCGGCCAGCGTGGTGAGCGCGAGGGCGGAGACGAGGGCGATCGCGCCTGCGCGGCGGGCAGGGCGGAACCGGGCAACTCTCATGGGTGGGTCCCCTTCGGGCGGGTGCGTGGCGGGGGGGGTGCGGGGTGGGGTGGTGGGAGATGCGGGGCGGGGTGGTGGGAGATGCGGGGTGGGGCGCGGCACACTCAACCACTCCCGACAACAGGGCGCAAGATATCGCGCAGCTTTCGTAAATGCTCGACAGAGGATCGCAACCCTCCACGTGCACAAGGCCGTTGCACGTCATCACCATGACGTGCAACGGCCCTGGTCACACCGGTTCTTGCCCGGCGTTCAGTACTTCTCTCGCTCCCCCGTCACCTCGTCAGCTCGTCAGCTCGTCACGGATTGACGTGAATCTTGAAGGTGGAGGTCGTGTTGCGGATGTCGACGGCGTTGTTGCTCAGCCGCAGACCGTTGAACGTCACCTCGCCGACCGCCGGGCCCTGGCCCGACTCCGGCATCTCGTTGGCCCACAGGCCGAAGCCCGACCTGGCGTCGTAGGCGTCCCCGCTCTTGCGGGCGCCGGTGATGGAGATGTCGCTGAGGACGGTGTCCTTGATGGGGAACTGCGGCTGTCCGCCCACGTAGTTGGTCTGGAACATCACGCCGCTGTAGGTGGGGTCGACGATGTCGACATGGTTGACCCTGATGCCCTGGAACACCTTGGACGCGGAGAACAGCCAGATGCCGGGGAAGGTCTGACCGCCCCAGAAATGGCCGCCGGCGCGCACGATCGACACGTTCTCGAAGGTGGTGGGCTCGGTGCCGAAGCCGTTCATCGGATAGCCGAAGTCCAGCGAGGAGATGGTGATCCCCGAGTAGACCAGGGTGTCCGCGATGTGGATGTTGCGGAAGACGTTGTTGTAGCCGCCGTAGACGGCCACGCCCGCGGCCCGCCAGGTCAGCGTGGCCGTCAGGTTCTCGTAGACGTTGTTCTTCTCGTCCGCGCCGCCCGCGTCGATCGCCGAGAACAGCGCGAAGCTGTCGTCGCCGGTGGCCCGGGCGTCGTTGTTGGTCACCAGGTTGTCCGTGGAGCCGTTGGTCATGTTGACGCCGTCGGCGAACATGTCGCGGATCCGGGAGTTCTTGATGGTGATCCGGTCGGTGTTGGCGCCCCAGTAGAGGCACACCATGTGCTCGTTCCAGATGTCGTCGATGACGATGTCCGAGACATTGGCGAAGTCGAAGACCTTGCCGGGTCCGTCGATGCGCGAGGTGTAGTTGCCGAAGTAGGCGAAGCCCTTGAAGAGCGAGCCCTTCGCGGTGGCGTCGGCGCGGAAGCCGATGTCGGTGTTCTCCTGCGCCGAGGGGGCGTGGAAGACGGTGTACCAGGGGCCCGCGCCGACCACCTGGACGGCCTTGCCGTACACCTGGAACTTCGACGACGTCTGGTAGTCGCCGGGCGGCAGATAGACGCCCACGAGCTTGCCCGTGGTGTCCATGCGCACCTTGTCGAGCGCGTTCTGCACGTCCTGGTGGGTGAATCCGGCGGGCACGGTGTACGCGGCCGGGTCGGGGTTGGCCACCAGGGTGGCCTTCTCCAGGTTGATGAAGTCGATCGCGTACGTCTGGGAGTTGGCGGCGTCCTTCTGCAGCCGGACCTTGCTCCCGGCCGGAACGGTCTCGCCGAACATCAGCTGCGCCTCGTCGTAGATGTGCCGCGGCGCGCCGGAGCCCGGCGAGTTGCCGGGCGCGGTCTCGGCGCCGTACAGCCAGGCGTACTTCGAGGTGACCGGCAGGGCCTTCTTGAGGACGCCGTTGACGTACACGTCGATGGTGGAGTCGAGCCCGCCGCCGCCGGGCGCGTCGGGCAGCGAGACGCGGGCCACCAGGGTGTTGGTGTCGGCGCGGGTGGTGAACTCGACGTACTCGCCGGTCGCGTCGAGGCTGACGGCCTTGCGGCCGGACGCCTCGCCCGCGATGTCGCCGACGGTCCTGTTGGGTCCGACGACGCTCGCGCCGCCGCCGGGCGTGCCGTCCTCGGCCTCGTACATGTCGTACGGCATGTGGGCGCCGCGGCCGACGAACAGGCCCTGGCTGGAGGTGTTGTTGGCGTGCTTGACCGGCAACTCGTTGGCGTCGTCGGCCAGTACGGTCCGCACCGTGTACGAGCCGTTGACGGCGGTCCAGGCGCCGAGGGTGACGTCGGCGGTGGCGCCGGGCGCGAGCGGGCCGGGGTAGGAGCCGGTGAGGGTCTTGACCGCGGTGCCGCGGTCGTCGGTGACGGTGAGCGTGACGGCGTGGGCGCCGGACGTACCGGCCTGGGTGCCCTGGTTCTTCACGGTCACCTTGAAGGTGACGTTGTCGCCCGCGGCGGGGCTCGACGGGGTGATGGCGACCGCGGCGGCCACCAGGTCGGCGCTGGCCACCGGCTTGACGACGAGGTCGGCGGGGCTGGTGTAGGTGTTGTTGGTCTCGTTCTGCTCGATGACGGCACCGGCCTC
This sequence comes from Streptomyces sp. NPDC090025, assembly GCF_044748125.1. NCBI lineage: Bacteria > Bacillati > Actinomycetota > Actinomycetes > Kitasatosporales > Streptomycetaceae > Streptomyces > Streptomyces sp. NPDC090025. The sequence continues at coordinate 371,317 of NZ_JBIVFL010000007.1, forward strand.
GTCGGCGACGGCGCTGAGCTGGTAGGTGCCCGCCTCGCGGGCCCCGATGGGCACCTGGACGGTGGTCTGGGCGCCCGCGGCGAGCGCGGCGACCGGCGCGCCGGCGACCTTGCTGCCGCCGAGCCGGATCGCGAGCGAGCTGGCCGGGGCGGCCAGGGGGCCGCTGTTGCGGACGGTGGCGGTCACGGTGACGGGGTCGGACTCGACCGGGGCGGCGGGTGCGACGGTCAGCCCGGTGACTTCCAGGTCGGGGTTGGGGGCGGGCACGCCGATCACCTGGAACTCGGCCAACTGGCCTGCCGGGGCCCCGGTGTTGGCGGTGAAGCGGAGCTGGACGTCGGCGAGCCGGGCGCCGCCGAGCGGCACGGTGACGCTGTTGCCGCTGCCCGGGTCGAAGGTGTAGCTCCGGGCCGCGACCAGGCTGCGGTAGCCGGTGGCGTTCTGTTCCCGGCCGAGGACCTCGACGGTCTGGCTGCGGCCTGCCCAGGCGGTGTCCGGGTTGAGCTTGAGGACCAGCCGGTCGACGTCGGCGTTGGAGCCGAGCTGCACGGTGAGGTTCTGCGGGTAGCTGCCGCCCGCGCCCTCCCAGTAGGTGGTGAGGCTGTTGTCGTTGGCGTTCTCGGCGGCGAACACATGGACCGTGGAGGTGGCCGTGATGGGCTTGCCGACGGCGAGGTTGGAGCCGGTGGGTCCTGAGCCGTCGCGGGTGACGGTGTTGCTGGCGCCGGAGACGTTCCCGGCGGCGTCCTTGGCCCGGACGACGTAGCTGACGGTGGCGGTGGCGGGCTGGTTGTCGGTGTACGTGGTGACGTTGCCCGCGACGGAGCCGCGCAGGGTGTTGTTGGCGTACACGTCGTAGCCGGTGACGCCGGTGTTGTCGGTGGACGCCGTCCAGGTCAGCTTGATCTGACCGGCGGCCGGTTCGGTGAGCGCGAGGTTCGCGGGCGCGGTGGGCGCCTGGGTGTCGCCCGTGTCACCGATCCGGGTGACGGTGTTGCTGTCGCCGGACATGTTCCCTGCCGCGTCCTTGGCGCGGACCGTGTAGGAGACGGTCTGCCCGGCGGGCCGGTTGTCGGTGTACGTGGTGACGCCGCCCGCGACGCTGGTGAGCAGGGCGCCGTTGGCGTAGACGTCGTAGCCGGTGACGCCGGTGTTGTCGGTGGCGGCGTTCCAGGTCAGCTTGATCTGGCCGGTGGCGGGCTCGGTGTAGGCGAGGCCGGTGGGCGCGGTGGGCGCCTGGGTGTCGCCGGTGGCCGGGCCGTAGATCTCCAGTTCGGAGAGCTGGGCGGCGTTCTGCACGCTGTTCGCGGAGACCAGGACCCGGACGTGGCGGGTGGTGGTGGCGTCGAAGGTGATCGTGGCGGTGTTCCCGGTGCCCGGGTCGAAGCTGTACGCCTTGGCGGCGGTCAGATCGGTGAAGGTGTTGCCGTCGGTGCTGCCCTGGATCTTCAGGGTCTGGCTGCGGGTCTCCCAGCCGGCGGGCAGTTTCAGCACCACCCGGTCGACGCGGACGGCGGAGCCGAGGTCGGCCTGGAGCCACTGCGGGAGCGCGCCGCCGGTGCTCTCCCAGTAGGTGGCGCGGTTGCCGTCGTTGGCGTTGGGCGCGCTGTAGGTCTGGGTGTAGCTGCTGGCGGTGAGGGTGCGGCCGGCCGCCAGGTTGGGTGAGGTGGCGTCGGCGCCGTGCACCTCCAGCTCGGACAACTGGGCCGCCTGCCAGCCGGTGTTGGCGGTGATCGCGATCCGGACGAAGCGGGTGAGGGTGGCCGGGAAGCCGATGGTGACGGTGTTCCCCGCACCGGGGCTGAAGGTGTACGAGGCGGAGCTCTTGAGGGTGCTGAAGCTGGTGCCGTCGGCGCTGCCCTGCACGGACAGGGTCTGGCTGCGGCTCTCCCAGCCCGCGGGCAGCCGCAGCACCACCTCGTCGACGCGTTCGGTGGCGCCGAGGTCGGTCTGCGCCCACTGCGGGAGGCCGCCGCCCGCGCTCTCCCAGTACGTGCCCTGGTTGCCGTCGGTGAGGTTGGCGGCGCCGTACGCGGAGTGGGAGCTGCTCGCGGCCGTGGGGTCGCCGAGGGCCAGGTTGGGCCCGCCTGCGGCCCGGGCGGTCGACAGCGGACCACCGAGCATCAGGAGGGAGGTCGCGAGGAACGCTCCCGTACTCCGTGCCCATAGCTTGCGGATTCTCATCATTTCCTCTGTCTCGTCTACGGGAAACACCATGCTGTTGATTCCTTGCAACGAACGCTCAGAGAGTTCCAGAGGACTGTCGAGTCGTCTACGCCCCGGACAAGAAAAACGCCCCGCTCCTGGTGGGAGCGGGGCGTGGGGCCCGGTGGCCGGGAAACCGGGCCGGTGGCGGCCCGGGGGTCAGCCGAGCGGCGGCGGGGCGGTGGAGCCGCGGACCACCAGCTCGGGCTCGAAGAGCAGCTCGCCGGAGTGGGTCTGGCTGCCCTGGATCTGGGCGCACAGCAGCTCGACGGCGGCCCGGCCCATCGCCTCGATGGGCTGGCGGACGGTGGACAGCGGCGGCTCGGTGCAGTTCATGAACGCCGAGTCGTCGAAGCCGATCACGGACACCTCGCCGGGGACGGCGAGGCCGCGGCGGCGCGCGGCCCGGATCGCGCCGAGCGCCAGCGGGTCGCTGGCGCAGACGATGCCGGTCACGCCGCGGTCGAGCAGCCGGGCGGTGGCGGCCTGGCCGCCCTCGAGCGAGAACATCGACCGCTCGACGAACTCGTCGGCCAGTTCGCGGCCCGCGGTGAGCGAGGCGGCGCGGGCCGCGGCCAGCTTGCGCCGCGAGGGGATGTGGTCGGCGGGCCCGAGCACCAGGCCGATCCGCTCGTGGCCGAGCGAGTCCAGGTGCCGCCACGCCTGCTCGACGGCGACGGCGTCGTCGCAGGAGACACAGGGGAAGTCGAGGCCCTCGATGGGGGCGTTGACCAGGACGACCGGGATGTTGCGCTCCGCCAGCCGCCGGTAGTGCTCGTGCGGGGCGTCGGCCTGCGCGAAGAGCCCGCCGGCGAACACCACGCCGGACACCTGCTGTTGGAGCAGCAGGTCGACGTAGTCGGCCTCGGAGACGCCGCCCTTGGTCTGGGTGCAGAGCACCGGGGTGAGGCCCTGCTGGGCGAGGGCGCCGCCGATCACCTCGGCGAAGGCGGGGAAGATCGGGTTCTGCAGCTCGGGCAGGACGAGGCCGACCAGCCGGGCCCGCTCGCCGCGCAGTTGGGTGGGGCGTTCGTAGCCGAGCACGTCGAGCGCGGTGAGGACGGACTGCCGGGTCGCCTCGGAGACTCCGGGCTTGCCGTTGAGCACCCGGCTGACCGTGGCTTCGCTGACTCCCACTTTCTTGGCAACCTGAGCAAGTCGTCGCGTCATGCGCGCAAGGCTAGCGCAAATTCCGCAAAAGAATTGCGTGTACGGACAGACGGTCAGGCGACACCACGTGGCCGGAACTGCACGCTGATCCGGGGTCCGACGGCCCGGCCGGTCTTCGGTACGGCGTGCTCCCAGGTGCGCTGGCAGGAGCCGCCCATCACCAGCAGGTCGCCGTGGCCCGACGGCAGCCGCAGCGCGACCGGGCCGCCGCCGCGCGGCCGGAACACCAGGTCGCGCGGGTCGCCGAGGGCGAGGATCGCGACCATGGTGTCCTCGGTGGCCGAGCGGCCGGTCCGGTCGCCGTGCCAGGCGACGCTGTCCCGCCCGTCCCGGTAGAGGCAGAGCCCGGCGGTGACGAACGGCTCGCCCAGTTCGCGCGCGTAGTACGCGCCGAGCGCGTCCCGGGCCTCGGTGAGCACCGGGTGCGGCAGCGGTTCGCCCTGCCGGTAGTGCGCGAGCAGCCGGGGAACGCTGACCACGGAGTCGTACATCCGGCGCCGCTCGGCCTGCCACGGCACCCCGGCGGCCAGCTCCTCGAACAGCGTGTCGGCGCCGTGCAGCCAGCCGGGCAGAAAGTCGACCCAGGCCCCGGCGCCGAGCGGGGTGCGCCGGACGCCGGTCAGCGCGCCGAGACCGGTCTCGGCGGCCTGGTCGAAGAGGGAGCCTTGAAGGCCGGGGAGGCGGGTGAGGTCGGCGGGCACGGCGGTCATGGGACACAGCCTACCCCGATAATCGAATGCTTGAGCGAATGAATACCGCCGCCCATGCCCGCCGGTGCCTGTCAGCGCCTGTCAGTGCCCGACCGTGCCCGCCCGTGCCCGCCCGTGCCCTTTCGGCGACCGCCGCTCCCCCGGCTCAGTCCCGCCGCAGATGCCGGTAGCTTTCCGGGTGGGCCGCCAGGAAGTCCGCGAAGGACTGCGGCGGCCGTCCGGTGAGGGTCTGGACGTCGTCCGAGACGTCCTCCATCTCGCCCGTCGCGACCGCCTCGTACGAGGTGACCCACCCCTCCACCTCCCAGTCCGCCGCCTGGTACACGGCCCGCGAGGCATACGCCTCGTCGCGGGTCTCGGGCACGTACCGCACCGGACGCCCGCTGGCCGCGGCGAGCGCGGCGGCGATCTCGGCGAAGCTCAGCGCCTGCGGACCCGTCATGTCGTAGGTGACGCCGTCGTGCGCCCCGTCGGTGGCGCGGAGCACGGCCGCGGCCGAGTCGGCGATGTCGTCGTGGGTGACCGCACCGACCCGGCCGTCCCCGGCGGGGCCGCGCAGCACCCCGTCCGGCGAGGTCATCGCGGCCAGGTCGGCCTGGTAGCTGCTGTCCCGCAGGAAGGTGAAGGCGACGCCGGTGGACCGGATGTGCTGTTCGGTGTGCCAGTGGTCGCGGGCGTAGGTGAAGGTCGCGTGGGGTGCGGCGTTCAGGTACGAGAGGTAGACGACCCGCCGCACCCCGGCGGCGACGGCGGCGTCCACGGCGGCGGAGTGGATCCGCACCCGGCCGGGTCCCTCGTGGGCGGAGACCAGGAACAGGGTGTCCGCGCCCGCGAGGGCGGCGCCCATCGCGGCGGTGTCCGCGTAGGACGCGGTCCTGGTGTCGCCGGTCGGCAGCGCGGCCAGCTTCTCCGGGTCGCGCCCGAGCGCCCGGACCGGCAGGCCCGCCCCGGCAAGACGGCGCACCACCCGCCCGCCGATCCGTCCGGTCGCTCCGGTGACCGCGATGAGCTCGCTCATGTCCTGCCCTGCCCTCTGTCGTACCCGGTGGCGGCCGCCGTCCCCGCGCGGGGCGGCGGCCGTACGGGGCGGTGCCCGTACGCCCCCATTCGACCCCGGCGGGGCACCGGACGCACGCGCCCACGCGGACGCGCACCCGGACGGATCCCGCACTCGGGCGCGGTCAGCCGGGCACCAGGGTGTACGTACGCGACGAGGTGTAGAACTCCAGGGCGGCGCGGCCCTGTTCGCGCGGGCCGTGGCTGGAGTCCTTGGCGCCGCCGAACGGGAGATGGAAGTCGACCCCGGTGGTGGGGGCGTTGATCCGGATCATGCCGGTGTCGAGGGCGTCGAGCCCGTGCAGGGCGGCGGCCAGGTCGGCGGTGTGCACCGAGGTGACCAGGCCGTAGCGGGCCGCGTTGGTGATCCGGACCGCGTGGTCGAGGTCGCGGGCCGGGAGCAGCGCGGCGACCGGTCCGAAGACCTCCTCGCGGAGCAGCCGGTGGTCGGGCCCGGCCTTCTCGACCAGGGTGGGCGCGGCGTACCAGCCGGTGCGGTCGGGCACCGCGCCGCCCGCGAGGACGGGCAGGTCCGCCCAGGCGGCGGCGGTGGCGTCGCGGGCGGCCTCGGTGATGAGCGGGCCGCAGACGGTGCCGGGGTCGCCGGGGTCGCCGACGGGGACGGCCCGCAGTTCCTCGGCGAGTGCCTCGCGCAGCGGTTCCAGGGCGGCGCCGACGGCGACGACCCGGCTGGTGGCGGTGCACTTCTGGCCCGCGTATCCGGCGACGGAGGCGGCGATGTGGCGGGCGGCGAGCGCCATGTCGGCGTCGGGCAGCACGATCGCCGCGTTGAGTCCGCCCATCTCGGCCTGGACCGGCACGCCCCGTTCGGTGGCGGCGCGCACCACGCCCGCACCGACGGCGGAGGAGCCGGTGAAGGAGACCACGTCGGCGGCGGAGACCAGCGCGGCGCCTTCGGCGGCGCCGCCGGGGACGACCGTGAACACGCCTTCGGGCAGGGCGCGTCGGGCGAGCTCGGCGAGCCGCAGGGCGCAGGCGGTGGCCTCGGGGGCGGGCTTGAGGACGACCGCGTTGCCGACGGCGAGCGCCGGGGCGGCCTTCCAACTGGGGATGGCGAAGGGGAAGTTCCAGGGGGTGATCAGCGCGGCGACGCCGTGCGGGCGGCGCCGGGTGAGCAACAGGCCCGCTCCGGCGGCGGGTTCGTGGACGGTGCCGGTGGCCTCGTAGGGCGCCTGGGCGTAGTAGCGCCAGAGGGCGACGGTACGGGCGAGCTCGGCGCGGGCCTCGGCGAGCGGCTTGCCGACCTCCCGTACGGCGAGCGCGGCGAGTTCGTCGCCCGCGGTCTCGATCGCGGTGGCGAGCGCGCCGAGGGCGGTGGCGCGGGCACCCGCTCCGGCGGTGACCCAGCCGGTCTGGGCGACCCGGGCGCGCTCGACGGCGTCGGCGGCGGCGAAGGCCCCGGGGGACCGGAGTTCGACCAGGATGTCGGCCGGGTCGGCGGGGTTGCGGGAGATGAGGGTCATGCGGCGAACCTTCTCTGTGATGTCCGAGGGCTTGCGCAGTACAATTTCACATTACTATTTTACGGGTCACATTTTCAGCGCCCTGCGCCCCACGGAGTGACCCTGATGGACAAGCACACCCGACACGCCCTCGGCATCGCCCTGTTGGCGACGCTCACCCTTGCCACGGCCGCCTGCTCCGGCACCGGCGGCGGCTCCGGCGGCACCCACGACCGGGCCGCCGGGGCGAACCCCGCCGCCGCCACCAACGGAAAGGCCGTGGGCGGCGCCCCGGCCAAGGGCGGCACCCTCCATGTGCTGTCCAACCAGGACTTCACCCATCTCGACCCGGCCCGCAACTGGGTGGTCGGCGACATGGACTTCGGCACCCGGCTGCTCTACCGCACGCTGCTCACCTACCGCGCCGAACCCGGCACCAAGGGCGGCGAGTTGACCACCGACCTCGCCGAGGACCTGGGCACCCCGTCCAACGGGGCGAAGACCTGGACCTTCCGGCTGAAGTCCGGACTGCGCTACGAGGACGGCAGCCCGGTCACCGCCCAGGACGTCAAGTACAACGTCGAGCGGTCCTTCTCCCCCGAGCTGCCCGGCGGCCCCGACTACGCCGCCCGCTACCTCGCGGGCGCCGAGGGCTATCAGGGCCCGGCCGGCGGCAAGCACCTGGCGTCGATCCGCACCCCCGACAGCCGCACCATCGTCTTCGAACTCCGCAAACCCTTCGCCGAGTTCAACTACGCCACCGTGCTCCCCACCTTCGCCCCGGTGCCGGCCGCCCAGGACAAGGGCCCGCAGTACGACAACCGGCCGTTCTCCTCGGGGCCGTACAAGATCGAGTCGTACGCCCGGGACAAGCAACTGGTGCTCGTCCGCAATCCGCACTGGGACCAGAACACCGACACCGTGCGCAAGGCGTACCCGGACCGGATCGTCGTCACCATGGGCCTGAAGGCCAACCAGATCGACGACCGGCTGGTCTCCGCGACCGGCCCCGACGCCTCCGCCGTCCCCTGGGACAAGCTGCGCCCGGAGAGCACCCCGAAGGTCCTCACCAAGCCCGACATCCGGGCCCGGCTGCTCGCCGAGTCCACCAACTGCACCGAGATGGTGCAGATGCACACCGGCCGCGCGCCCTTCGACGACGTCCGGGTGCGCAGGGCCGTGCAGTACGCGCTCGACCGCGACGCGGTGCTCACCGCCTCCGGCGGGCCCGCGCTCAACGACCCGGCGACCGCCCTGATGCCGGGCTCGCTGTTCACCGGCGGCAAGCAGCCCGACACCTTGAAGATCCCGCTGACCGGCGACCCCGAGAAGGCGAAGCAGCTGCTCAAGGAGGCCGGGAAGCCGAACGGGTTCACCACCAGGATCACCGTCTCGAACGGCGACAAGTCGGTCGCCGAGGCCGTCCAGCAGTCCCTCGGCCGGGCCGGGATCACCGTCGTCATCGAGACCGTCGACCCGTCCGCGTTCTACGACACCATCGGCGACACCAAGAACCGCACCGATCTCGTCTACACCGGCTGGTGCCCGGACTACCCGTCCGGCTCCACCTTCCTGCCGTTCGTCTTCGACGGGCGCTACATCAAGGAGAAGGGCAACTCCGGCAACCACTCACTGTTCCGGGACGCCCCCACCATGAAGCGGATGGACGAGATCGCCGCGCTCACCGACCAGGCCGCGGCGAACAAGGCGTGGCAGGAGCTGGACGGGCAGATCCTCGCGAAGGCACCCACCATGCCGGTCGTCGTCGAACGCCGTCCGCTGCTCGTCGGCCCCAACATCGCGGGCGCCTACGGGCACACCTCCTTCGGCGGCCAGCTCGACTACGCGACCGTCGGCCTCAAGGACCCCTCGAAGAGCACCCGTTGAGCACCACGACCTCCACCGTCGAGTCCGCCGCCGGGGCCGGCGCGGCCCCGGCGGCCGACGCCCAGACGCCCGGCGGCGGCAGCCCCTGGCGGCTCGCCCGCGCCGAACTGCGCCGCCGCCCCGCCGCCCTGGTGGCCCTCGCCGTTGTCGTCCTGTTCGCCGTCATGGCCGCCGCCGCCCCGCTGATCGGGCGGCTCGGCGGCTGGCGCCCCGACGAGTTCGACAAGTCGGCGGTCGACCCGTACCTCGGCGGGCTGCCGATCGGACCGCTCGGCGGGATCTCCGCCGACCACTGGCTCGGCGTCGAACCCGTCACCGGCCGCGACCTGTTCGCCCGGCTGGTGCACGGCGCCCAGGTCTCGCTCCTGATCGCGTTCGCCGCCACCGCCATCGTGGTGGTCGCCGGGGTCGCGGCGGGGGTGGCCGCCGGATACTTCGGCGGCCGGACCGACACCGTGCTCTCCCGGCTGATGGACCTCACCATGTCGTTCCCCTCCCTCATCTTCATGATCGCGATGATGTCGGTGGCCAGGGACGTCAACCGGGTGCTCCTGATGATCCTGGTCATCGGCCTGTTCGGGTGGCCCGGCATCGCCCGGATCGTGCGCGGCCAGACGCTCTCGCTCAGGCACCGCGAGTACGTGGACGCGGCCCGGGTCAGCGGCGCGTCGAACTGGCGGATCCTCACCCGGGAGGTGCTGCCCGGCGTGGCGGGCCCGGTCGTCGCGTACACCACCCTGATCGTGCCGGGCATGATCGCCACCGAGGCCGCGCTGAGCTACCTCGGCGTCGGGGTGCGCCCGCCGACCCCCTCCTGGGGGCAGATGATCGCCGAGAGCGTCGCCTTCTACGACACCGACCCGATGTACTTCCTGGTCCCGAGCCTCTGCCTGTTCCTCACCGTGCTCGCGTTCACCCTGCTCGGGGACGCGCTCCGGGACGTCTTCGACCCGCGCGGAGGCCGCTCGTGATCGCCTACCTCGGCCGCCGGATCCTCGGCGTGCTCGGCGTGCTCCTCGCCGTCGCCGCCCTCACCTTCGTCATCTTCTACGTGCTGCCGTCCGACCCGGCCGCCGCCGCCTGCGGCAAGTCGTGCAGCGCCGAACGGCTCACCGCGATCCGCGCCCACATGGGTCTCGACCAGCCGCTGTGGCGCCAGTTCGGCGACTTCGTGACCGGTGTCTTCACCGGCCGGACCATCGGCACCGGACCGTACGCGCTGGACTGCGCCTTCCCCTGCCTCGGCTACTCGTACGAGAACAGCCAGCCGGTCTGGGACCTGCTCGTCGACCGGCTGCCGGTGTCGGCCTCGCTCGCGGTCGGCGCGGCGGTGCTCTGGCTGGTGCTCGGCCTCGGCGCCGGGGTCACGGCGGCGCTGCGCAAGGACACCCTGACCGACCGCACCCTGATGGTCGGCGCGGTCGCCGCGGCCTCGCTGCCGGTCTACTTCACCTCGGTGATGCTGATCTGGGGCCTCATCCGGGTCACCCACCTGCTGCCGTACCCGAGTTACGTGCCGTTCGGCTCCGACCCGCTGCACTGGGCGCAGAACCTGCTCCTTCCCTGGCTGGCGCTCGCGGTCCTGTACGCCGCCATGTACGCCCGGCAGAGCCGGAGTTCGATGATCGAGTCGATGGCGGAGCCGTACATCCGCACCGCACGGGCCAAGGGCCTGCCGCGCCGCACGGTGGTCGTCAAGCACGGCCTGCGGGCCGGGATGACACCGGTCCTGACCCTGTTCGGGATGGACCTCGGCGGGCTGCTCGCGGGCGCGGTCATCACCGAGTCGCTGTTCGGACTGCCCGGCGTCGGGCGGCTGTTCTACGGGGCGCTGGCCACCGGAGACCAGCCGGTGATCCTCGGTGTGACGCTGCTCGCCGCCACCTTCATCGTCGTCGCCAACCTGTGCGTCGACCTGCTCTACGCCGTCGTCGACCCGCGAGTGAGGTACTGATGCCCGAGCCCCGTTCCGCGCCACCATCCGAGCCCCGTGACGGCTCGGGCAGCGGCCCACTGCTCTCGGTGCGCGATCTGACGGTGGTCTTCCCGACCCGGCGCGGTCCGGTACGGGCGGTCGACGGGCTCTCCTTCGACGTGCCGCGCGGCCGGACCCTCGGCATCGTCGGCGAGTCGGGCTCCGGCAAGTCGGTGACCTCGATGGCCGTCCTCGGCCTGCACACCGCCGCCGAGGTGTCGGGCTCGGTCGCGCTGGCCGGCCGCGAGCTGATCGGCCTGCCGGAGCGGGAGCTGAACCGGCTGCGCGGGCGGCGGATGGCGATGGTCTTCCAGGACCCGCTGTCCAGCCTCCACCCGTACTACACGGTCGGCGAGCAGATCGCCGAGCACCACCGGGTGCACTTCGGCTCCCGCCGTTCGGTGGCCCGGCGGCTCGCCGTGGACGCGCTCGCCGAGGTCGGCATCCCCGAGCCGCGGCGCCGGGCCGGGGAGTACCCGCACCAGTTCTCCGGCGGGATGCGGCAGCGGGTGATGATCGCCACGGCGCTGGTCTGCGAACCCGACCTGCTGATCGCCGACGAGCCGACCACGGCCCTCGACGTCACCGTGCAGGCCCAGATCCTGGAGCTGATCGCCCGGGTCCAGCAGGACCGGGGCCTCGGCGTCGTGCTCATCACCCACGACCTGGGCGTGGTCGCCCGGGTGGCCCACGAGGTCCTGGTGATGTACGGCGGCCGGGCGGCCGAACAGGCCCCGGTGGACACCCTGTTCGAGACCCCCGCGCACCCCTACACCCGGGGGCTGCTCGACTCGCTGCCCCGGCTCGACGACCCGGACGACGCCCCGCTGCGGGCGATCCCCGGCTCGCCGCCGTCCCTGCTCTCCCCCGCGCCGGGCTGCGCGTTCGCCCCGCGCTGCCCGCGCCCGGCGCGCGGCCCGGACACCGACCGGGCCCGCTGCGAGAGCGAGCGGCCGGTGCTGCGCCCGGTGCTCACCGGCCCCGGAGCGCATCCGGTGGCCTGCCACTTCCCCACGTACGAAGGCGTCGCCGTATGAACCATGAGACCGAGACCGAGACGTGGGCCAAGACCGGGGCCGGGGCCCTGAGCGGGGCCAAGACCGGGGCCGGGTCGCCGTTGCTGTCCGTGCGGGATCTGACGATGACCTTCCCGGGGCGGGGGCGCGGACGCCGGGCCGCACCGGTGCGGGCCGTCGACGGGGTGTCCTTCGACATCGCCGAGGGCGAGACCCTGGGTCTGGTCGGCGAGTCCGGCTGCGGGAAGTCGACCACCGGCCGGATGATTGTCCGGCTGCTCCGGCCGACCTCCGGCTCGGTGGTGTTCGACGGCCGGGACATCGGCCGGCTGCCGCAGCGGGCGCTCAAGCCGCTGCGCAGCGAGCTCCAGATGGTGTTCCAGGATCCGCACTCCTCGCTCAACCCGCGCCGTACGGTCGCCGGGATCATCGCGGATCCGCTGCTGGTGCAGGGCAGTTCGGCCGCCGACGCCCGCCGCAGGGCGGCCGAGCTGCTCGAACTCGTCGGCCTGATCCCGGAGCATCTGGACCGCCATCCGCACGAGTTCTCCGGTGGCCAGGCCCAACGGATCGGCATCGCGCGGGCGTTGGCGACCGGCCCGCGGCTCGTCGTCGCCGACGAGCCGGTGTCGGCGCTCGACGTCTCGGTGCAGGCGCAGATCGTGAACCTGATGGAGCGGCTGCAGCGCGAGCTCGGCCTGTCCTATCTGTTCGTCGCGCACGACCTGTCGGTGGTGAAGCGGGTCTGCGACCGGGTGGCCGTGATGTACCTCGGCCGGATCGTCGAGATCGGTCCGAAGGAGCGGGTGTACGCGGAGCCCGCGCACCCCTACACCCGGGCGCTGCTGTCCGCCGTGCCCCGGCCCGATCCGGCGGCCGAGCGGGCCAGGGAGCGGATCACCCTGCTGGGCGACCCGCCGAGCCCGGCCGCGCCGCCGTCCGGCTGCACCTTCCATCCGCGCTGCCCGAAGGCGCGTGAGCGGTGCCGCAGCGAGATTCCCCCGCTGCGGCGGACCGCGGCGGGGGAACCGAGGGAGGTGGCCTGCCACTTCCCGGAGACGGAGACCGAGACCGAGACGGACTGACCGCTCCGGGCTGTGGCGGGGGTGGTGCGGGCCGTGCGGGTGGTGAAGGCGGTGCGGGTGGCGCGGCCGGACCGGATCAGCCGGTGAATCCGGCGGTGATCTTGGTGAACTGCCAGTCGGTCTGGGCGATGCCGGAGCAGGTCTCGCTCACCCCGCCGCCCGCGCAGCCCCGGTCCCGGTTGACGGACCAGAAGGCGAGCCGGGCGATGTGGTTGGTGTTGCCCCAGTCGCGGATCTTGGTCCAGATCTCCGGCGTGGTGACCTCCTGCTGGTCGGAGAGGCCGTTCATGCCGGAGATGCCGAGGTGGGCGTAGGCGGTGGCGTCGTCCCAGCCGTACACCGACTTCAGCTTGTTCTTCAGGCCGTTGGCGGCGCTGATCGTGTTGCCGTACATGTCGGCGCCGCCGCCGAAGTCGAACGGCATGATGGTGAAGACGTCGATGTTGGCGTTCAGCGCCTTGGACTGCTCGATGAGGCGGTTGCCCCAGGAGGTGGGTCCGCTGGTGGCGGTGCCGAAGGTCAGGATGGTGTGCAGGCCGGGGTTGTTGGCCTTGACGATCTTCAGGGCGCCGAGGATGCGGTCCTGGACGGCCGCGTTCTCGAACTCGTCGGTGTTCTCGATGTCGACGTCGATCGACTTCAGGCCGTAGGCGTCGATCACCTTCTGGTAGGCGCCCGCCAGGGCCTCGGCGGTGGCGCAGTTGGGGCCGAGCTTGTTGCCGGACCAGCCGCCGATGGACGGGACCACGTCGCCGCCGGCCGCGCGGATGGCGGCGATGGTGGACTGGTCGACGCCGCCGGTGAGCGCGCGCTGGCCGTCCCAGGCGGGGTTGCAGCCGCCGGAGGAGAGGATGAAGGCCATGGTGAAGGTCTTGATGCCGGTCGCGTTCATGACGGTGCTCGGCGCGGGCGGGTTGCCCCAGCCGAGGTAGAGGTAGGGCGCGGCCTGCTTGAAGCCGGTGCCGCCGCCCCCGCCCGCGTCGGTGGTGACGCCGATCTGGTTGGAGGCCGCGGAGACGTTCCCGGCGGCGTCGCGGGCCTTCACCGTGAAGGTGTACGCGGTGCTCGCGGCGAGTCCGCTCACGGTGGCGCTGGTGCCGGTGACCGTGGCCGCCTTGGTGGCGCCCTGGTAGACGTCGTAGCCGGTGACGCCGACGTTGTCGGTGGCGGCGGTCCAGGACAGCGAGACGCTGGAGGAGGTCTTCGCGGTGGAGGTGAGGCCGCCGGGCGCGCTCGGCGCCTGGGTGTCGCCTCCGCCCCCGCCACCGGGTCCGTCGAGGCTGATGTCGTCGGCGTAGTAGGTGCCCTGGCCGTACCAGCCGTGGGTGTAGATGGTGGCGCTGGTCTGGCTCGCGCCGGTGGTGAAGCCGACGGACAGCTGCTGGTAGCCGGGCGCGGACGCGGTCCAGGTGGAGGCGCCGCCGTCGACGCCGAGGTACACGTAGCTGCCGCGGACCCAGCCGGACAGGGTGTAGCTGGTGTTGGGCTGGACGGCGACGGTCTGTGAGCATTTGGCGTTGTCGGACGCGCTCGCGGCGGCGGCCAGCGCCTTGCTGCCGCTGTGCACGGGGGTTGCGACGACCGAGCCGAGCCCGCCGGAGCAGGTCCAGCCGGACAGGCTGCCGGACTCGAAGCCGGGGTTGCTGAGGATGTTGGCGGCCTGGGCCGGGGTGGGAAGGGCGACCAGGGCAGCCGCGCCGAGGAGCGGCGCGGCAAGCGACGCGACCAGGCGGTTGCGGACAGACACCGTACCTCCAGGGGGAGTTGTGGGGGCCGTGACGGAGGGGGCGAGCGGGTCACAGATTGGACTGGACCAATGCCTCCGTCAAGACCCCCTTCCGTATTCCGGAAAACTCCGCAGGTCGGCGCGGTGCGGTACGGGACGCCGGAACGGGCCCCTCGGACCGGTCGGTCAGTTGGGGGCGGGGCGCAGCCGGTCGATCGGGTGCGTCTCGACGTATCCGGCGACCTTGTCGTCCCGGTACGCCTGCCAGAGCACGGTGCCGCGGGCCCGGTCGAGGTAGACCACCGACTGGCCCTTCTCCATGCCGGTGCCCTTCACCGGGGCGTTCATGAAGGTCATGTCGCCCGCCCGCACCTCCCGCATGTTCCAGACCAGTTCGCGCATCTCGTCGTCGCCGAAGCGCTCGTCGACGGAGACCGTCTCGGTGAACAGGTCGAGGGTTTTCTTCAGCTGGAGCGGGTCCTTCAGGGACGCGGAGCTGATCACCTTCTCCAGGACCGTGCGCAGGTAGTTCTGCTGCCGGTGGGTGCGGTCGAAGTCGCCGTTGGGCAGGTTCTTGCGCTCCTGGACGTACGCGAGGGCCTGGTCGCCGTTCATGTGGCGGCGCTCGCCGTCGGACATGATGATGTCGACGCCGCCGACCGCGTCGGTGAGCTTGCGGAAACCGCTCCAGTCGATGACCGCGAAGTGGTCG
The DNA here is from genome assembly GCF_044748125.1 of Streptomyces sp. NPDC090025. Lineage (NCBI taxonomy): Bacteria > Bacillati > Actinomycetota > Actinomycetes > Kitasatosporales > Streptomycetaceae > Streptomyces > Streptomyces sp. NPDC090025. Next base: position 386,322 of record NZ_JBIVFL010000007.1, read on the forward strand.
ACGCGCACGTCGGTGAGCCGCTGCACGGTGTCGATGAGCAGCGGCGGACCGCCCCAGGAGAAGGCCGCGTTGAGCTTGGCGCGGCCCTTGCCCGGGATGTCGACCCAGGAGTCGCGGGGCAGCGAGACGACGTACGCGGCGGAGTGGTCGGCCGGGATGTGCACCAGCATCATGGCGTCGCTGCGCTGGTCCCCGTACGTCCACAGCTTGCCCTTGGCGTCACTGCCGGTGATGGGCACGTCCGAGCGTGAATCCAGGCCCATGAGAAGGAAGTTCTGGCCGCCCTTGGAGGCGGCGGGCACCGGTGCGTTCGTCGGGAAGGTCTGCGGGATGCGCTGCACCCGGCCGGTGTAGTGCTGGTACGCCCAGTAGCCCGCGCCCGCGGTGAGCAGTACGGCGCCGACCAGCAGGCAGAGGGCGGTGAGCAGCACGGTACGGCCCCGGGGGCGGCGGCGCCGGTGGGTCCGGGGGCCCGGGGGCCCGTCGCCCGGGGCCTCCCCCGGTACGGGCTCCGCGCTCCCGTCGGCCCGGTCCGCGCGCTCCGCCGCGCGATCCGTCCGGTCCGCCCCGCCCGTCCGGTCCGCCCCTTGCCGGTCCTTCTCGTACGGTTCCCTCCCGTACGTCTCCCTCTCGTGCGTGCTCATCCGCTACGGCTCCCCCCTCCGCGGCCCCCGCCCCGGATCACCCACTGATTCGAGCCATAAGCATGCCCAACATCATCCGCCGAAGCGACGGTCGGGGTGGGTCGGATGCGGGCGACGGCGGCCCGGCCGCCGTCGTCGGGACGGTGGCCGGGCCTCGGTGGCGCGTCGGATCGGGGCGGTGCGGGGCAGTGCCGGTCGGTGCTGGTGGGTGCTGGTCAGCCGGTGACCGTGATCTGCTGGGCCGGGTCGGTGGTGTCGGTGATCTGGTAGGTGGCGCTGAAGGTGGCCGACTGGTTGCCGGTCGGGCAGAGGAAGCCGCCGGTGACGGTCGCCGGGACCGGGGCGCCGGAGATGGCGAGGGTGGACGGGGCGCCGTTGGTCCAGGTGCCGTTGACGGCGGTCGGGCCCGCGGGCGAGGCGGTGATGGTGCAGGAGGCGAAGCCGCTGGTCTTGAGGACGACACCGCCCTTGGGGATGGTGAAGCCGCCGGTGGCCGGTGCGCCGTTCTGGACGCCGACGGCCCAGGCGCCGTTGGTGGCGTTGGCGGTGACGGTGACGCTCACCCCGACGATGCTGGTGGTGCAGCCGCTGAAGGTCGGCGGGTTGATGGTGGCGCTGACCGGGCCCGCGTCGTTGTGGTTGCCGGGCGCGGCGGGGATCTTGTTGTTGCCGCCGGTGCCGGGTGCGGAGGCGGAGACCGTACAGGTCATGGTGGTGGAACCGGCGACGAAGGTGGCCTTGCCGGTGAGCTTGGCGGCGAAGGAATGCCCGGCCGGGGTGAGGGTGGTGGAGGCGGCCTGGGCGCCGGTGCCGCCGAGGGTGAGCGCGGTGGCGGCGGCGAGTCCGGTGGCGGCGACGAGCAGCTTGGACATGGGGATCTCCTCGGTTCGGAGTGTGGGGTACGAGGAGGTGCGGATGCGGGTGGTGGGGACGCGGACGCGCGAACGCGGAAGTGGGGACACCCGCAAAGTGACTTGAGAGTAGAACCGGCCGGTAGCGGTGTACAGGCTGCTTTTGCGCCACTACTGACACAACGTCAGGAACGTTGACCCACCCCGGTACTTGACGCCGACCGGGCCGGGGGCACCCTGGCGGCGGTGGCCGCCGCCGCTTCACACTGGGCGCATGGAAACCATGGTGCCGGTCGACGGCGGTGAACTCTGGGCGGACGACACGGGGGGCGAGGGGCTGCCCCTGGTCCTGGCCCATCCGGGCGTCGGCGACTCAACGATCTGGGACCCGGTCGTCGCCGGGCTCGACGGCGGGCTCCGGCTGATCCGTTTCGACGCGCGCGGCTACGGGCGGTCGCCCGCGCCGACCGTCCCGTTCTCGGCGGCGGCCGACCTCACCGCCGTCCTGGACCACTTCGAGCTGTCCCGGGCCGTGCTCGTCGGCTCCAGCATGGGCGGCGCGGCGTCGCTCAGCGTCGCCCTCGCCGCCCCCGGGCGGGTGGCGGGCCTCGCCCTCTTCGTCCCCGGGGTGACCGGGTACGAGGGCCTCGACGACCCTGAGCTCCTCCAGCAGGTCGAGCGGCTGGCGAAGGCGGGCGACCTGGAGTCGATCGTCCGGCACGGCCTCGGCGAGTGGGGCCGGGCGGGTGGCGGCACCCCGGAGACCGATCCGGTGGCGGCGGCCCAGCTCCGCGGGGTGCTGCCCGCCTGGTTCGCGAGCGCCGGCCTGCAGCAGCCCGACCCACCCGCCTTCGACCGGCTCGGCGAGATCGCCGTACCGACGGTGCTCGCGCTCGGCGAACTCGACCGCCCGTCGGTCGTCGAGTGCAACGAGCGGATGGCGGCCCGCATCCCGGGCTGCCGCCTGGTCCGGCTCACCGGTTCCGACCACTACCCGACGCTGCGGGAACCGGCGGCGGTGGCGGGACTGATGACGGAGCTGTACGGGGCGGCGCTCGCCGGGTAGCCGGGTGGGCAGGACCGCTGGGGCGGGAGCGCGGCGCGCCGCCCCCGGGCGGAGCCTGGTCCGGGGGCGGCGGTGAGCGGCGGTGTCGGCGCACGACGCTCGGGTGCGGGATCCAGAAGCCCCCACGGCTCCTGTTCGGTACGACCCCGGCCCCACCGATCCTGCCGTGTCGGCGGCCGGGTTCCGCGATCTTCGCGCGCGTCCCACACGAACCGGGGACGCCGTCGTCGCGGCTTGACGGGTGTGCGCCCCGGTGTGCGCCCCTCACGGGGCGGGGTCCCGGGTGCCGGGCGACCGGTTCGCGACGGGTGCCGGAATCCGTAACCCTCCGTTCCGCACGGGGTGGTTGACGGTGCCCGGGGGCGGCTGGGAGGGTCTGGCCGCCCCCACACCCCGCAAGGAGTCGACGTGTCACCGATATCCGCGCCGGGGCGCCGCCGCACGGCGCTCGCCGCCCTGCTGTGCGCCCTCGCCCTCGTCCTCGGCGTCCCCGCGACGGCCCACGCGGCCGTGCTCCCGCCGCTCCCGCAGAACGCCGACGGTCTCGACCAGACCTTCGCGCCCGCGTACGACTTCGACACCGACGGCTGCTACATGACGGCGGCGATCGGCTCGGACGGCACCCTCAACCCCGGCCTCAAGCTGGGCGGCGCGGTCAACGGCCACTGCCACGACCCGGCCCAGCTGGCCGCCGCCAACAGCTACTCCCGCGCGGCCTGCAACAACGGCTGGTGCGCGGTGGTGTACGCCGGTTACTACGAGAAGGACCAGGCGACGCTCGGCCCGGCGGCCATCGGCCACACCCACGACTGGGAGCACATCGTCGTCTGGATCAGCGGCGACCAGGTGCAGTACGTGTCGGCCTCGCAGCACAGCGGCTACCAGATCGCGGCCCGCTCGGCGATCCGCTTCGACGGCACCCACCCCAAGATCGTCTACCACAAGGACGGGGTGTCCACCCACTGCTACCGCTTCGCCAACGCCTCCGACGACCGCATCGAGAACTCCACCGGCGGCTGGTTCTACCCGCGCCTGGTGGGCTGGAACGGCTACCCGGCGGGCCTGCGCGACAAGCTGACGTCCGCGAACTTCGGCTCCGCGACCCTGAAGATCCGCGACTCCGACTTCGCCTACGCCCTGTCGAAGTCGAAGCCTGCGGGCATCCCGTTCGACCCGAACGCGGCGCTGGCGTCGTGACGGTCCGACGTCCCGCGGTCTGACGTCCTGACGGCCCGGCCCCGGCACCCGGGGGCGGGCCGCCGCACGGCGGCGCCGGTCAGGCCCTGACGTCCGGCGCCGACCTGGCCGTGCGCTCCAGCACGGCCCGGTGGGCCGCGCGGGCCTCCTCGTCGATCGCCTGCTCGTGTTCCGGGCGCAGTCCTGTGCGGCCGTCGAGGGTCTCGCGGAGGATGTCGGCCTGTCCGGCGTGGCGGAGGGTCTCGCCCAGGATGTGGATCAGGACGCCGAAGAGGGTGGTGTCGCAGTGCGGCTGCGGCCACCACGGGACGTGGCCGGGGGCGTCGAGCGGGAGGGCTTCGATCGTCGCGTCCGCGTGGGTCCAGGTGCGCCGGTAGAACGCGACGATCTGGTCCAGTGTCTCGTCCGCGGCCGCCCAAAGGTCGCTGCCGTCGGCGTCCTGCCAGCGGGGCAGGGGTTCTGGGGAGGGGCGGCCGAAGGCCTCGCCGAAGTAGCGGGCCTCGACCGTGGCCACGTGCTTGACCAGGCCGAGGAGGTTCGTCCCGGTCGCGGTCAGCGGGCGGCGGGCGTCGTACGGGGACAGTCCGTCGAGCTTCCAGAGCAGCGCCTCGCGGTCCCGCCGCAGGCGGCCGTGCAGGTGGTCCTTGGCAAATTCGTCGATCATGGGGCAGCAGCCTGCCACGGCAGGTTTCCCGGCCTCCCGGCGACTGCGGCTCACTCGCCCCACACCGGGCCCGGCGGCCCGGGGTCCTGGCTCAGCGAGCGCTTGAGCGCCACGCACATCCGGTCGTGCAGAGCACCGACGGTGGGTCCTTCGGCCGGGGTGCGGAGGGTGCCGATGAGGTGCCAGTAGTGGGCGGTCCGGGGGCCCGCGCCCGCCGCCAGGAGCCGGGCCAGGCGGCGCCGGAAGGTGGGGTGTCCCGGCGTGGGGGGGGGGGGGGGGCGGCGGCCCCCCCCCCCCCCGCCCCCCCCCCCCCCCCCCCCCCCCCCCCCCCCCCCCCCCCCCCCCCCCCCCCCCCGCCCCGGGGGCCCC
>NZ_JBIVFL010000008.1:0-338460 GCF_044748125.1 Streptomyces sp. NPDC090025
GGTGCCGAGCACGTGCTCGGCGGGGGGGGGGGGGGGGGGGGGGGGGGGGGGCCCCCCGGGGGGGGGGGGGGGGGGGGGGGGGGCGCCCGGGGGGCGGGGGGGGGGCGCCCCCCCCCCCCCCCCGCGGCCGTTCGCTAGCGCTTGAAGCCGTAGTCGAGCAGCTTCTTCACGTCAGCCGCCCGGTTGGTCTCGTTCGGCGCGCCGAGGACGGCGCCGATGACCGTCTTGTTGCCACGGGTGGCCGCAAACACGAGGCAGTACTTCGCCTGCGCGCCCGAGCCGGTCTTGACACCGATCGCGCCGCTGTACGTGCTCAGGAGCTTGTTCGTGTTGGTCCACGCCATGTTCCGGTAGCCACCCGTCCGGGTGGTCACCTTCTGCGTCGTGGACTTCGTCTTGACGATGGTGCGGAACGTGGCGTTCTGCATCGCACCGCTCGCGATCTTCGTCAGGTCGCGCGGGGTCGAGTAGTTCGACCCGTTGCTGATCCCGTCGAACGAGTCGAAGTGGGTGTTCCGCAGACCCATCCGCCGGGCCTCGTCGTTCATCTTGCCGATGAACGACTTCACCCTGGCGGCACGGGTGGTGCCGGTACCGAACTTGTCGGCGAGGGCGTAGGCCGCGTCGCAACCCGACGGCAGCATCAGGCCGTAGAGGAGCTGGCGGACCGTCACCTTGTCGCCGACGATGAGGCGGGCGGAGGAAGCGCCCTTGGCGACGATGTAGTCGCTGTACGCCTTGTCGATCGTGACCTTGGTGTCGAGGTTCAGACCCCGCTGGGCCAGCACGACCTTCGCCGTCATGATCTTGGTGGTGGAGCCGGTGGACCGACGGGTGTCCGCGGCCTTCCCGAACAGCGCCGCACCCGTGCCGTTGTTCATGACGAAACCGCCGGGGGCGGTGATCGACGGCGCGGGCGGGGCGGCGGCCTGGGCCTGGCCCACGCCGAAGGCGCCGACCAGGACGGCCGAGGTCGCGACCGTGGCCGTGACCGTCACGGCGCGACGTACGCGCAGTGTCGTGGATATCAAAATGTTCTGCCCTATGGGTGAGGAGCCTTGGTGGTGCGCGGAGCCCGCACGGACCCCGCGCACAGAAGATGCGCGCGAGGACCGGAGGGATGTACGGCGAGGCCCGTGACCTAGGTCTCATTTTCGCGCCTGCCGCCGGGCCGCCCGGTGGTCCGAAGTCGACGGCCACGGGGGCGAGTCGGGCGTTCCCGGCACACCGGTCATCTCGCCTGCCCACCCTCAGCCCGTGTGCCCACCGCGCCCGTCGCCGATGGCCCGGCGGGCCGGGGGCGGGCCGCCCCGGCGAGCACCAGCAGCAGGAGTCCGCAACAGACGACGACGGCCCAGCCGGGACGCGAGGCGACGCCGAGCCCGGCCGGATCGGCGTGGGCGACGAGGACGCCCGCCACGGCGATGCCGAGCGCGGCGCCCATCTGGCGCGCGGTGGAGGTGATCGCGCCCGCCACGCCCGCGCGTTCGCGGGGCAGCCCGCTGACGGCGGTGTGGGTGAGGGGCGCGTTGGCGAAGCCGAATCCGATGCCAATGAGCAGGTAGGCGGTCAGCAGGAGGCGCAGGTCGGTGCGCTGGTCGAGGCCGGTCAGGCAGGCGCCGCCCGCCGCCAGGAAGATCCCGGCCACGGCGAGCGGCGCCGTGGCTCCGTGGCGGCCGACGAGCCGCCCGGACCAGGGGGCGCAGACCGTCGCCCCGACGGCCATGGGCAGGGTGACCGCACCGGCCGCGAGCGGCGAGAGGCCCCGGCCGTGCTGGAGATAGAGGGTGCCGAGCAGCAGGGTGACGTTGAGCGCGACGAAGACGGCCACCGCCCCGACGACGGCGCCGCGGAACAGCGGGCCCCGGAACAGCCGGAGGTCCACGAGCGGTTCGGGGGCGCGCGACTCGGTCCGTACGAACACGGCGGTCGCCAGGGCCAGGACGGCGTAGGCGGCCAGTGCGAGCGGCGAGGTCCAGCCGATCCGGGGGCCCTCGATGAGAACGCCGACCCCGGCGGCGACGATCACGCACAGCAGGAACTGCCCCGGAAGGTCGAGCCGTTGGGCCCGCGCGCCGCGCGACTCGGGCACGAACACGGCGGTGAGCACGAGGGCGATCACGATGACCGGGGCGTTGATCCAGAACAGCGCGCGCCAGCCGAGCCCGGCGACGAGCGCACCGCCGACGACCGGCCCGAGGGCCATGCTCAGGCCGAACACGGACGCCCAGACCCCGATCGCCTGGGCCCGCTCCCTCGGATCCGGCATCGTGTTCACCACGATCGCGAGGGCCACCGGGCTGAGCATGGACGCCCCCACGCCCTGGACCGCCCGCGCCGCGAGCAGCCAGCTCACCGACGGCGCCACCGCGCAGAGCAGCGACGCGACGCCGAACACGACGAGTCCGGTACGGAACACCCGGCGCCGCCCGAAGCGGTCAGCCAGGGCGCCGGAGGAGATCAGCAGGGCCGCGAGGACGATGGTGTACGCGTCGACCGTCCACTCCAGGGCGCCGAGCCCGGCCCCAAGACCGCGACCGATGGCGGGCAGTCCCACATTCACGATCGTGGTGTCCAGACCCACCAGGAACATGCTCAGACAGCACACCGCCAGCACGCTCCACCGCCTGCGCGCGCTCGCCACGGCCTGCGGGGGTGGGGTCGTCGTCGCGGTCATGGTCCGCCTCTCACCTCGGGGGGGGATCTGCCCCGCCAGGGTCGGGCCGGGTGGCAGCGAACGGCAATTACTCTTGCCGATACGGCAAGCGACCGGAAAGAGGCGGGGGCGGCCGGACAGGCGGGACGACGGGACGAGGCTCCGCTCCGCCTCCCGGTCTAGGACCTGCGCCTCATGTCCGCGGCGACGTCGCTGGCTAGGGTCGGCGTCCATGGAAGCCACGAAGATCGTTCGCCGTGACACGGCGGAGCGCGTACGGGACACCCTCGAACGGCTCGCCGCCGAGCGCGACATCTGGGTCTCGACGTCCCACCCCGACCACGGGCCGCACCAAGTGCCCCTCTGGTACCGCTGGGACGGCCGGTCCGTCTGGATGTGCACCAAGGCGAACTCCGCGACCGTACGCAACGCCCGCGCCGAACCACGGGTGCGCCTCGCCCTGCCGGACGCCTATGACGTGGTGCTGCTCCAGGGCGAGGCCCGGTGCCATCCGGCCGCCGAGGTCCCCACCGCCCCGGCGGAGGCGTTCGCCGCCCGGTTCGGCTGGGACCCGCGCGCGGAGACGGCCCCGTACGTGTACCTGAGTGTCACGCCCCGGACCGTACGGGCCTGGCACGGCACCCCGGAGCTGAGCGGCCGGGTCGTGATGCGTGACGGGGCCTGGCTGGGCTGAGCCGGGCCCTGACCCGGCCCTGCCCTCGGGTCAGCCCGTACGGTCCGCACGGCGCGGGCCGTGGGCGGCGGCGCGACGGCGTACCAGGTGCGGGGCCGAGCGGTGCCAGGCGCCCCGGAGCTGGGTGCGGGAGATGCGGGCGCGCTGGCCGCCGCCCGCGATCAGGGCGTTGACGGAGACCATCGGGTCGCCGCCCATCGAGCGGGCGAGCAGGGCGCCCGCGACGACGGGCAGCAGGGCCACCGCGAGGGCGGAGCCGGTGGCGGTCACCGTGCCCAGCGGGACGCGGGGCCGCACGGTCGCGACGGCGGTGCGGGCGGCGGTGGCGGTCGGCTCGGTCATGACGTCAGTTCAGCAGGGCCGGGCGGCCGCGACATCGGACGCGGTACTCAGCCGCCGGTGCCCCGGGTACTCAGGGCGGCCGTCGTGACAGTCGTCGTACAGTCCGGGAAACGCGCTACGCAGAAACGATTCCTCGGTCACTCTGGGGACGCGCACCGCTCCCCCGCGCCCGCCGCACCCCGCGCAGCGACAGAAAGGTGTCACGACCGTGCCGATACCCGTGACCGGAACCGAGACGGACTCCGTGGCCGAGACCGCGTCCGTCGGCAAGGCCGTCGACGAGTCCGGCGGCGAGTCCGGCGGCGAGGGGGCCGCGTCGCCCGGGCCCGTCCTGGTGATCCAGCAGGAGGACGGCGCCGGGCCCGGGATCGTCGGTGAACGGCTGCGCGCCGCCGGGTTCGCGCTGCGGGTGCTGCACCCCTGGCGGGGCGAGGAACTGCCCGGCACCCTCGACGGCATGGCCGGTCTCCTCGTCCTCGGCGGGGCCGCCAACTGCGAGGACGACGCCGCCGCGCCCTGGCTGGCCGGGGTCAGGACGCTGATCCGTGAGGCGGTGCACGGCCGGACCGCGCTGCCGCTGCTCGGCATCTGCCTGGGCGGTCAGCTGATGGCCCAGACCCTCGGCGGCCGCGTTGTCCGCCGCCCACAGGGTCCCGAACTGGGCGTCACGCCCGTACGCCGACTGCCCGCCGTCGCCGCCGACCGGGTGTTCGCCTCCGTGCCCGAGGGCGCTGCGGCCGCACAGTGGCACTGGGACGAGATCGGGGCGCTGCCGCCCGGCGCGGTGCCGCTGCTCGGCGGCGACGACTGCCCGTACCAGGCGTTCCGGATCGGTGACGTGGCCTGGGGCACCCAGTTCCATCCGGAGGTGCTCTCGGACACCGTCGCGCTCTGGGCGGCGACGGACGCGGAGCAGGTGCGGGCCGACGGGCTGGATCCGGACGACGCGATCGAGGCCGTACGGACGCGGGAACCCCGGCTGCGTGACGTGTGGGGCACGGTGGCCGACGCCTGGGCCGACGTCGTACGCCAGGCGCACGCGCGCGTGCCCGCACCGGCCGCGCCCGCCGAGGGGTGATGGGATGGGCGGCGGCCCGCACGCGCGCGCGTACCTACCCGCGCGCGTGGAGGCCGACCACCACCACCCGCCTCCGACCACCCCCACTGCCCGAGGAGTACGTGCCGCCATGGCCGACGCATACCGGATCGAAACCGTCCGCACCGGATACCGCACCTGGGTCGCCCGCAACGACCGCGGCGCGGAGGTCCGCATCGCCACCGCGGACGACGCGGACGCCCAGCCCTCGTTCACCCCGGTCGAACTGCTCCTCGCCGCCATGGGCGGCTGCGGCGGCCTGGTCATCGACCGGACCGCCCGCGCCGTCGACCACGACGACCTGCGGATCGTGGTGGAGGGCGTGGCCGGCCCCGAGGACGACGGCCGGATCGGCCGGATCCGGGTCAGCTACGAGTTCGAGCTCCCGGACAACAACCCGCGCGCGGCGGAGGTGTTCGCCCGCGGGGTACGCCTCACGCACGAGAAGCACTGCACGGTGAGCCGCACGGTGGAGCACGGCGCCGAGGTGGAGGCGGTGCTGCCGGACGGGACGATCGGTTTCCGGGCGGGCTGAGCAGGCACGGCGGGGTCCTGGCGGCGGGATCGGTCAGGTCCGTACGCCGCGGGTCACGGCGTCGGTTCCGGCGCCTGCCCCGGACGCTGGTGAACCAGGGGCGCCCCGCGGCCCCGTGGGTGACCCGGCCCAGGAAGCCGGGGCCGCCGGGGATGAGGGCCCCGGCCGTCCCCTCACTCCTCGATCGCCCCGCCGATCCGCCGCAGGTGCGCGCGGAAGGTGTACGAGGGGTCCGCCGCGCGCCGCTCCAGGTACTCGGTGAACCGGGTCTGGTCGCGCAGGGTCTCTCCGGACCTGATGCGCGTGGCCTGGTTCCGCTCGGTGCGGAAGATTTCCTCGGCGGTGCCGAGGACCTCCTCGATCCGGTCCGCGGCGACGAAGAGGACCCCGTCGTCGTCCGCGAGGACGACGTCCGCCGAGCTGACCGTGTGGTCGCCGAAGCGGGCGCTGCGCAGGGCGTCGGGGTGCTGCGGGTCGAGGCGGACCGGGCCGGGCGGGAAGGCGCCGTACGAGAAGACCGGGAGGCCGATGGCGAGGAGGTCGGGGGTGTCCCGGTGCAGGCCCCAGACGACGACGCCGGTCACGCCGGCCGTCTCCGCCTCCAGGACGGCGAGGTCGCCGATGCACGCCTCGTCCGTGCGGCCCTCGTTGTCGATGACCAGGATGTCGCCGGGGGCGGCGTGGCTGGTGAACGCCTCCAGGAAGACGTCGACGCTGCCGTAGTGCCGGACCGGCAGCGCGCGGCCCGCGATGCGGCGGCCCGGCAGGACCGGGACCACTCCGGCGGGCGCGGCGCGCAGCGGCACGCCGAGCCGTACGCACGCGTCGGCGACCAGCGGGGTGGACAGTTCGGCGAAGCGCTTGAGCATGGCGGCGGCGGTCCCTTCGTTCCGGTCGTTCCGGCCCGCCGGGCGGCGGCCGTCCGGTGGTGCGGATGCTATCCCGGGCCGCGGCGCCGATATTCGATCGGCGATCGCCGACCACCGACCACCGACCACGGTGCCGGAAGCGATCATGACAGGATGGCGGAAAGGTCGGCCGGCAGCGGCGCGGCGACCGGAGTACGACGGAGGAGCGGGGATGACCGGGACAGTGGGGGCCACGGGGGCGGCCGGGGCGATGGACCGGACCCGGCGCGAGGGCGACTTCCGGGTGCGGCCGCGCACGGACGACGACCTCGACACCTGCGTCGCGATTCTCGCCGGGATCCACCGGACCGACGGCTACCCGGTGAACTGGCCCGCCCAGCCCGTCCCTTGGGTGCGGTGCGGTCCGGTCGAGACGGCGCTCGGCGCGTGGGTCGCGGAGCTCGACGGGCGGATCGTCGGGCACGTCACGCTGACCCGGTACCGCGAGGACGACCTCGCGCCGCTCGCGTGGAGCGAACACAGCGGCGCGGCACCGGAGTCGGCCGCGATGATCGGACGTCTTTTCGTCGCACCGGAGGCGCGCGGGCACCGGGCCGGGGTCCGCCTGATGGCCGCGGCCACCGCCGAGGCCCGGCGACTCGGTCTGCGCCCGGTGCTCGACGTGGCGGATTCGGGCCGGGCGGCGATCGCCCTGTACGAACGGCTGGGCTGGCAGCGGCTGTCGACGTCCGAGGAGCAGTGGGGCCCCGTCCGGGTGACCGTCCACTCCTACGCGGCGCCGCCCGAGCCGGAGTCGGGGCCCGAGCCGGAGAAGGACCGGGAGTCGGGGTCGGCGTCTGCGCCCGGGGCCGGGGCCGCGACGGCGGGCTGACCGTCCGCCGCGGCCGAGGGCCGCATGAGCCGTCCGAGGAGCGCCGAGGCCCGTACCGGATCCTCCGCCAGCCACCGCCCGAGCGCGTCCCTCACCCGGTCGGCGACCGCCTGCCGTACCGGCTCACCGGCCAGCCTCTCGCGGATGGCCCCCGCGAGTTCCGGGGCGTCGAGCTTCACGGAGACGATCGCGGTCACGGCTCGCCGGATCCGGTCCGCGTCGAGGCCGGGGGCGGTGGCCGGGAGCAGCCCGTGCTGTCGTGCGTACGTGGTGAGCGCACCCGCGACGACCTCCCGCAGGCCCTGCTCGTGCACTCCACCCTCCCTGGTGGCAAGGGAGTTGACGAAGCTCAGGACTCCCCGGCCGTCGCCCACACCGCGCCAACGGATGGCGGCGTCGACCGAGAGCGGCCCGACGACTCCCGGTACCGCGCCTTCCCAGTGGACGGCGACCGGATCGACCCCGCCAGGGGACGGCGCCTCCGGGTCGAGGTGGGCAAGGTACGCGCTCAGTCCGCCCTGGAACCGGAAGCGCTCCGCGCGGGCGGCGGGCGCCCCGTACCGTCCGTCTCCTGACGGCCGCTCGTCGATCAGCCGCAGGTCCAACTCATCATTGAACGAGGCCAGTTGACGGAACAGGTCCGCGATCGTCTCGTAGCGAAACTCCGTGACCTCGAAGATCTCCGGATCGGGGAGGAAGGCGACCGTGGTGCCGTGCCGGTCCTTCGGTCCGGCGGCGACGGGCGGGCCGATCGCCGTGCCGCGCTCGAACTCCTGGGTCCAGAGCGCCCCTTCGCGGCGCACCTCCACGGCGAGTCGCCGCGACAGGGCGTTCGGCACGCAGAGGCCCAGCCCGAACGGCCCCAGGTACACCCGTCGGCCACGGTCCTGCCCGGCGTACACCGTCGTCAGCAGGTCCTCCAGGGCGATGCCGCCGGTGTGACCGGCGGCCGCGACCGGGATGCCCTCACCGTCGTCGGTGACCCGCGCGCCGCCGTCGGCGGTGAGGGTGACCTCGACATACGTGGCCCGGCCGCGCAGCACCTCCGCCACCGCGCGTTCGACCACCTCGGACAACAGGGCGTGCAGCCCGCGCGTCCCGGTCGACCCGACGTACATGCCGGGCCGTTTCCGGATCGCCTCAAGCCCTTCAAGTACCTGGATGTGCGCGGCGTCGTACGTGACATCCTTCTCGCCCACGAGGAGCCCTCCCCCCGCTCGCCGACTGTTGCCGCAAGGGTAGGGGTTCGACGGGAAAACACCAGGTCAGGGGGATTTTCGAGGGTCTGTGTACGGGCTTGTCGCCGCCCGCCCGGCCGGTGGGCACCGCTCCCGTCGCACCCCTCCCCCGGGGCACGGCGGCACCCCCGCCGAAGGCGCGTACGGGGCCGTTCCGGGCGGCGCCGGGGTGACCGGATCCGCCCTGCTCGTACGGCGGCCCACCCCCGGCAAGGGGTGGGCCGCCGTACGTCGAGCCGGCCGGCTCCGGCCGGGCCGCGGGGTCCGTGCGGATCAGGCGTGCCAGAGCGCGCGGACCTGTGCCAGCGGGTCGTTCTCCGTGCGCGGGGTCTCCGCCCAGATCTTCGTGGCGCGGGTCTCCGTGGTGTAGGCGGGCCAGTCGGCGCCCGGGTCCTGGTCGGTGATGAAGGCGACCCAGGCGCGGTGCATCGCGTCGGCGAGGGACTGCGGCGGGTGCGGGCCCGCGACGGCCGTGACGTTCTCAGCGTCGAGGAGGTCGAAGGCGAAGGGCAGGTCCAGGCAGTGGTACGCCTGGCCGATCACCGGGGCCTCCCACTCGAACTGGTAGAGCCAGGTGGGCTGTTCGCGGGCGGCGCGGGCCTCCGCGACCTCCAGGGAGGGCGCGCGGAAGGTCACGTCGGTGATGGCCTGGCCGAAGAGCACGGCCGGGTCGAGGTCCGCGTACGCCTTGGTGAACTCCTCCGCCCGCTCGCCCACCAGGCCGAGTCCGCCGAGCAGCAGCGGCAGCGGCGGGCCGCCCGGGCCGGGCGCGGGCATCATGTTGAACTCGTGCGCCGTGAAGCCGAGCAGCAGCGGCACGCCCGCCCCCGCGTCACCCTCGGTGAGCGCGTCGAGCACCGGCTCGGGGATCAGCTCGCCGTCGGCGAACGGCACGAGCGACAGCATCGGCGGCAGTCCCTCGCGGTCGGGCCCGGGCGCGCCGAGCCGGTCCTGGAGGTCGAGGAGCTCGTCGTCGGAGAGGTCCTGGAGCGCGGCGACGGTGGCGGGCAGGCCGGTGCGGGAGGTGAACAGGCGCGCGGCGGCCCGGGCAGCCTCGGGGCCGTCGGGGCGCATGACGGCGCCGGACACCGAGAGCGCGCCGCGGAACAGCTCGCGGGCGGACGGCACGGCGAGCAGGGTCTGGACGGCGCCGCCGCCCGCCGACTGCCCGGCGATGGTGACCTTGGCCGGGTCGCCGCCGAAGCGGGCGATGTTGTCCCTGACCCACTCCAGGGCCGCGACCCAGTCCCGTACGCCACGGTTGTCCGGGGCGCCCTCCAGGTGCAGGAAGCCCTCGATGCCGAGCCGGTAGCCGAGCGAGACGAGGACGACGCCGTCGCGGTTGAAGGCGGCGCCGTCGTACCAGGGGCTGGCGGCCGAACCCGCGACGTACCCGCCGCCGTGGATCCAGACCAGGACGGGGAGCCCGGCCTCGGGGTCGGCGGCGGGCGTGAAGACGTTCAGGTTGAGCACGCCCTCGCCGGGGACCGACGGCTCGGGGATCGTCGTGACCTCGGCGAACGGCCTGCGCTGGGCGGTCGGCCCGTACGCGGTGGCGTCCAGCGGCTCGGTCCACGGCTCGGGCGGCTCGGGGGCGGCGAAGCGCAGCGGGCCGACCGGCGGCTTCGCGTACGGGATGCCGAGGAAGCGGCTGCTTCCGTCGGCGCGGCGCTCACCGCGGACGGGCCCGCGGGTGGTGGTGACGAGGGGGCTCTCCAGGGCGTCCTGCGGAGTCTCCAGGGACATGGGCGTGCCTTCCTGGTCCGGCCGGGTGCGGCGGCCGTTTCTCGGTACTTCTCATGAGCTGACCTTGCCGAATTTACACGTGTCACCACTGTCAGCCAAGACCCCGCGTCCGACTCCCTCCCCCAGGAAACCCGCAGACCGCGCCGCACCCGGGCCCGTAGCGCCGAGGCCCGTTCCGCCTGGGCCCATACCGCCGGCGCCCGGACCCCCGGGGCCCGCACCCCCGTGCCTGCCGCCCGGCGCGCTACTCGTTCCGCTCCCGCACCGCGTCCCGCACGAACACCAGGCCGTCGGTGCTCCCGAGCTGGGCCGGGTCGAGCGGTCCGTAGCCGAACCAAGGGGACACCCGGGGTACGGGGTGCCCGGCCCCGTACGCGGCTCCGTGGGCGGCGGCGAGCGCACCGGAGAGGCGCCGGGAGTCCACGAGGGCGGCGGCGGGGCGCTCCGGGAGCCCGTACAGGAACCCTTCGAGGGTGTCCGGCGGCGGCGCGTCCACGCCCTGGTGGCGGATGGTGCCGAGGGCCATGGCGAGGAACGCGTACCGGGCGTCGAGCCGCGCGCTCACGAGGGCGCCCGCGCTCCACCACGTCAGGGGCTCGCCGCCCATCCGCATCGAGCTGCGCTCCCGCTGGAGGTGGGAGTTGTGGGCGTAGCAGAAGACGGGGCCGCGCTCGGTGGCGTCGAGCAGGTTCCGGGCCATCATCTGGTCGCGCACGGCGAGGAGTCGGGGCAGTCGGGTGGGTGTCGGGTCGGCCATCGCGTGGTGGTAGCGCAGCAGTCCGACGGCGGTACGCCCGTACAGCCGGGCCCTGTTCAGCTCCTCCGGCGTCGATACGGCTGCCAGGTCGGGGAGTTGGGTGTCGAGCAGCAGGTTCAGTTCGTCGGCGAGCAGCCGGAGCCGGTCGGCGTCGGGGGTGCGTCCGACGGAGCGGGCCGGGTCCCCCATGACGCCGGGATCGGTCCACCGCCCGTCGTCGCCGATCAGCCGGTCGAGGGTGTCGGCGGTGCAGGGCAGCAGGTCGGCGTCGACGCGGGCCGCGAGGTGGTCGTGGAGGGCGGTGAGGGCGTGGCGGGGGCTCTCGGCGTGGCTGATCTCCAGCGGGCCGTCGAAGCCGACGAAGCGCAACCGGTCGGCCTCCGGCCGGTCCTCGTTGAACTCCCGCATCCAGGTGAGGAGTTCGCGGTTGGCTTCGCAGCTGCCCCAGCCGTGGCTGAAGCCGCCCGCCAGCACGTCGTCGAGCGTGCCGCCGCGGTGGCCGACGTAGTCGTCCACGAGGAGGCCGCGCAGGCAGTCGCTCTCCAGCGCGATGGTCCGGTAGCCGTGCGCGGCGAGTTCCCGGAAGAGGTCGTTGCGCAGCCGCAGCAGGGTCTCCTCGCCGTGGGTGGGTTCGCCCAGGGCGAGCAGCCGGGGCCGGCCGGGCAGGAGCCGGAGGACGGCCGCCGCGTCGAGGGGTTCCAGGAGGCCGGGGGCGCGGTCGGGGGCAGCTGTGGTCACGTTCTCGGTCGTCATGCCTTCCACGCTATCGTTGAAGGTTCGGTGGAGACTTTGGCGCGGATGGTGCAGGTGGGAGCGGGATCGATGCCTGAAAACCCTCAAACGGGGAGGCGGCTACGGCCGGTCGATCTCGCGCGGGCGCACGGTCTGTCGACCCAGGCGGTGCGCAATTACGAGGAGGCCGGGATCCTCCCGCCCGCCGACCGGACCGCGCACGGCTACCGCGTGTACACGCCGCTCCACGCCCAGGCCCTGCGCGTCTTCCTCGCGCTGCTGCCCGGGCACGGTCATGCGACGGCGACCGCGATCATGCGGGCCGTCCACGCGGGCGACGCGGACGGGGCGTACGGCCTCATCGACGACAGCCATGTCCAGCTGCTCGACGACCGCCGGACGCTGCGGGCCGTGGCGGGCGCGCTGCGTGAACTGGCGCCGGAGCCGGGCGCCGACGCCGCGGCCTCGCCGGGGGCCACGTTCATCGGGCCGCTCGCCCGTCGGCTCGGCGTACGGCCCGCGACGCTCCGCGCGTGGGAGCGGGCGGGTCTGGTCCGGCCGCGCCGCGATCCGGCGACCGGGTACCGGGTGTTCGACGCGGCGGACGTACGGGACGCCCGGCTCGCCCGTCAACTGCGGCGCGGCGGCCACCCGCTGGAGCGGATCGCCCCGCTGATCGAGCAGGTGCGGACGGCGGGCGGGGTGGCCCCGCTGGAGGCGACGCTCGCCGACTGGCGGGCGCGGCTCACGGCCCGGGGGCGGGCGATGCTGGCGGGGGCGGCGGAGCTGTCGGCGTATCTGGACGCGCGCGGATGACGGACGCGGGGAGCTCGTGGTGGACGGTGGCGGGCGCAGGGCGTGTGCCCCGGGGCGCGGGGTGGCGGCCGGGCGCCGACCGGGCCGGTTCGGGTGCTTCACGGTGGGGAAGGGTCGCTTTGTGAACCTCAACGCCAGCGTCCTCGTCGGCAGCCTGATCTTCCTCGTCGGCGCCGCCCTCATCGCCGTGGGCGCGCTCTCGCAGGGCCGGTCGGTGCGGCCGCTGCTGCCCCGGCGGGCGCGGGCGATGGCCTGGCGCGAGTACGGCAGGGCGCTCGCCCGCTCCGCCGAACTGGCCGTCGCCCAGGCCCGGGACGCCGCCGGGCGGGGGGAACCGGCGGTGGTGACGGTCGAGGACGTCGTACGGCTCGCGGACGAGCGTTTCGGTTACGACGAGGTCGTCTGGGAGGACGCCGCGGCGGCGCTCCGGCACGCGTACGAGCGGGCGGGGTGCGCGGCGGACTGTGTGACGGACGCCTACAGCGCGATCCGCTAGGTCGTGTCCGGAAAGTAGCGCCGTCCGCCCGCCAGGGCGGGGCTCGCGGCGTCTGGTGCGTGCGATCGCAAGGCGGAGGGTCGCCCTCGTACTGGGCGTACGTGGGCGATCCCGACAACGCGGCTGGGGGTACCTCCCGTGCCCGAAGGGCTACGGGGGAGTGCGTGCCAGGCGCCGCGAGCCAGGCGGGACTTTCCGGACACGACCTAGCGGCGTTTGGCGGCGTTCCGTGCCGGAGCCGGTCCGCCGAGCACCTTCGAGGACTCCCCCGTCGCGCTCGATCCGGGTGCCAGGGGTCCACTTCGGGTGAGTACCGGTCCGGCACCGGCGGGCGACGTCAACTCCCTGACGCGGGGCGCTTCGACCGCTCGGGCCGGAGGCGGGCGGGCCCTCGTCCCGGCACGCTCTGGAGCGGGTTGCGGAACAGCGGGTTGAGCAGCACCGTGCCCGCGGCGACCGGCATCACGGCCGGTCCCGCGGACGGGGTGACGATCCGGCCCGGGTCGTCGCAGACGTGCGAGAGGTCCACGGCGGCGCCCTGGATCTCCTCCAGGTACCTCGGTTCGAGCAGGCTGGCCAGTTCGGTGACGACCACCAGGTCCGGGTTGAGCACGTCGAGCAGCAGGGCCACCGCGCGGCCCACCGCCCTGGCCCGTTCGCGGAGCAGCCGGTCGGCGCGCCGGTCGCCGGTCGCGGCGGCGTCCACCAGCAGGAACGCGTCGGGTTCCGGGACGATGCCCCGGCGGTACGCGGTCTCGCCGACCGCCCGGTTGGACGCGGTGGCGGCGAGACAACCCGAACGTCCGCACCGGCAGGGGGCGTTGGAGTCGGGCACGGGCAGGTGCGCCACCTCGCCCGCCGCCGAGCCCGGGCCCTGGTGGACGACCCCGGCGATGCCGAGGGCCGCGTCGACGACATTGCCGACGAAGAGGTGGACCAGGCTGCGGCGTGCCTCGGGCCGGCCGAAGAGGATCTCGGCCTTGGCGACGGCGCGGGCGTGGTTGTCGACGCGCACGGCCGGTCCGCCGAGCCCCCGGGCGAGTTCGGCGGCGAGCGGGCGGTGGTACCAGCCGAGCGCGTCGTGCCGGACGACCATGCCCCGGTCGGGGTCGACCCAGCCGCCGAGCGCGGCGCCGATGCCGAGCAGTGGGCGGGCGCCGAGCTCGGCGTCGAGGAAGGCCCGCATCTCGCGGGCGACGGTGGCGGGCAGCACCCGCGGGTCGGCGTCCGCGTGGGCGACGGAGTGCCGGGCGACGACCCGGCCGCGCAGGTCGAGCAGGCCGAGGGTGGAGACATGGACGCCGAGGTGGACGCCGCCCGCGACGGGCCCGTCGGCCGTGTCGACGTGCAGGTCGACGGGGATCTGCGGACGCCCGGGGCTGCCGGACCCGTGGGCGCCCGGGAGCACGGCGCCGCCCCCGCCCGTACCCGCACCGGCCCCCTCCCCCACCCGATCGCCCATCTCACGCGCATCACGCACCTCACGCGCCTCGCGCAGCAGTCCGTGTCCCAGCAGGTCGGTGACCTGGCGGGACACCGCCGCCGGACTGAGCCCCGAGAGCCGGGCCACGGCGCTGCGGGCGAGCGGGCCGTGGTCGAGGACCGTCCGCAGCACGGCGGCCGCGTTGGTCTCGCGCCGCCCGTCGCCGGTGGCGCGCGACCCGGCGGGTTCGCCGGGGTTCGGCACGGGGATCGCGGCACCGTCGGGCCGACGGCCGCGGGGAGCAGGGGGAGTTGGGCTCATCCATGCCTCGTCTCGGAAGGGGTGATCCCTGATTACAGCAAGCCGCGCACGGCGAGCCGTCGCCCGTCGTCCCCCGACCGGGCGACGACACCGACTGCTCCCGCTCCATCCAGGACAGGATCCGGCCTAGTTGCCGCCTACCGTCGTCGGTGTGCGGCAGCCGCCGTCACGGCGTACCTCGACCACCTCGCCCCAAGGAACCGCCATGTCCGAGCAGACAAGCCCCCGCGCCGATGTCACGCCGAAGGGGTACACCACCGTCGCCCCCTGGATCGTCACCGACGACACCGGAGCCTTCCTCGATTTCGTCACGGCCTCGTTCGAGGGTGCGGAGCTCGCCCGGGTCCGCACCGAGGACGGGCAGATCGGGCACGCCGAGATCCGGGTCGGCGACACCGTCCTGCTGGCGTTCGACCGGCGGCCCGAATGGCCGGTGACGCCGAGCCTGTTGCGGGTGTTCGTCGCCGACGCGGACGCGGCCTTCGCCCGCGCGCTCGCGGCCGGTGCCGAGGTCGTCACCGCGTTGTCGGACAACGCCTTCGGGCAGCGCGGCGGCCGGGTGAAGGACCCGTTCGGGAACATCTGGTGGGTGACGGCGCACGTGGAGGACGTGCCGGAGGCGGAGATGTGGCGGCGGCTCGGGGAGCCGGAGTACGCCGCGTCGATGCGGGAGGCGCAGGAGACCCTGGACGCCGAGTTGAGCGGGCGCGCCGGGGGCCGGAGCAGCACCCCGGTCGTTCCCGGGAGCTGACCCGGATCCGGCCATGGCCGATCTTGTGCGGGCCTCTGGTGCGGACATTCCTTCCTCTGCGAAATTAATTGAGGAGCCAACGATGTCCACGCCGAAGGGATCCGTATGCCGACCACCCGCCCCCGTGTGATCGTGGTCCTCACCGACCAGCAGCGATGGGACACCACGGGCGCGCACGGCAACCCCGCCGGGGTGACGCCCGAGTTCGACCGGCTCGCCCGCGAGGGCACGCTGGTCGAGCAGGCGATCACCACCAATCCGGTGTGCGCGCCGGCCAGGGCCGCGCTGCAGACCGGGCGCTTCCCGACGGCGACCGGGGTGTTCCGGAACGGGATCGCGCTCGGGGCGGAGGTGCCCACCCTGGCGGAGTCGTTCGGCGCGGCCGGGTATGTGACGGGTTATCTCGGCAAGTGGCATCTGGCGGGTGAGGAGCACCCCGACGGCCCGGTGCCCGCCGCGCGGCGCGGCGGCTATGCGCGCTGGCTCGCCTCCGACCGGCTCGAGTTCACCTCGGACGCGTACCGGACGGTGGTGTACGACGAGGGCGGCGAGCCGGTGCGGCTGCCGGGGTACCGGTCGGACGGGCTGATCGACGCCGCCGTCCGCTTCGTCGCCGATCACCACGACCGCCCCTTCCTGCTGTTCCTCTCGCTCCTGGAGCCGCACCACCAGAACGCCACCGACGACTACCCGGCGCCTGCCGGGTACCGCGAGCGGTTCGAGGGGCGCTGGCTGCCGCCGGATCTGGCGGCGCTCAGCCCGGGGGCGGCGCAGGGTGGGGCGCACCGGCATCTCGGCGGCTATCTCGGCCAGATCAAGCGGGTCGACGAGGGGGTGGGGCGGCTGCGGGACAGCCTGCGAAGCCTGGGCATCGAGGACGACACGGTGCTGGTGTGGACGGCCGACCACGGTTCGCACTTCAGGACCCGCAACGGCGAGTACAAGCGCTCGGCGCACGAGGCGTCGGTCCGGGTGCCGTTCGTGCTGACCGGACCCGGGTTCCGGGGCGGCGGGCGGATCCGGCAGCCGGTGTCGACCGTCGACCTGATGCCGACGCTGCTCGACGCGGCGGGGATCGAGGTGCCCGCGGGGGTGCAGGGGCGTTCGCTGCGGCCGCTGGTCGGCGGTGGCAGCGAACCCGACCGCCCGTTCTCGGTGTTCGTGCAGCTCAGCGAGGATGTGATCGGCCGCGCGCTGCGGACGGACCGGTGGAAGTACGTGGTGACCGCGCCCGACGGCGCCGACGCCTGGCACGCGCCGGGCTCCGACCGCTACCGGGAGAGCGAGCTGTACGACCTGGCGGCCGACCCGTACGAACTGGAGAACCTGGTGGGGCTCACCTCGCACCGGCGGGTCGCGGACGGTCTGCGGGACGCGCTCGGTGCCTGGCTGTGGGAGGTGGAGGGGGTCGCCCCGGTGATCGAGGCGGCCCTGCCGCGCACGCTCGGGGGGCGCTCGCCGTACTCCTTCCCGGTCGACCGGGTGCCGTGGGACGGCGTCCGGTTCGGCCACGCCTGACGCGCGTCCCGCACCCGTTCGCTCGCCCGGTGCCTCGGCGCGCCCCGCACCCACCCGCGCACCCGGCGCGGACGGACCGGCGAACGGGTCAGCCGCCCGCGCCCTTCGCGTAGTCGACGAACCCGACCCAGTCCAGGGCCACGCACGCCTCGTCGCCGAGCACCCAGGCGTCGTGCCCGGGCTGGATCTCGTAGAACCGGCCGGGGGCGAGCTCCACGGACTCGCCGTCGTCCATCACCACCTGCATCCGGCCGCTGACCACATAGCCGACGTGATGGGCCATGCACCTGTCGGTGCCCGCGATCGGTTTGACGTGCTCCGACCACTTCCAGCCCGACTCGAACACGGCGCGGCCGACCGCCCCGCTGTCCGTGGTGAGCAGATCGAGTCTGCCCTTGCCGCCCTCGAAGGGGCGGGTCTCGTCTGCGGAGTCGAAGCTCCTGGACACGATTCCGGTCATCGTCGTCCGCCTCCCGGCGGTGAACGTGCGACCCCCGAGGCCACTTCCAGGCTACGCCGGGGCGGGGCCGGTGACGTGCGGACGCCCGGCGGACGGAAAGAGCCGGAAGAGGGGGTCCCGAGGCCGACTTCTCCCCTTTCGCACCCGTATTTTCTTGATCTTTATCGACAGCGATCTTAATTTTTGTTGAACAGCACGCGGAGTTGTCAGTTCCGCCCATCCCGCGGGCTCGATCTCTGTATGGATCCCTTATCGGGCAGATCTACACATAAAGGCAAGATAAGTGCACAATGAAAGCGCGGCACGATGCCGTGAACGCGGTCAGATGTGCGGAACGCCAGAAGGAGGCGAGTCGTATGGCCGACGTCTCTCACCGTCCCGGCGACATCAGGGGACATCCGGATGCCTCGGAAATGCGGGATCGTTATGCCCGCGTGCTTGAGACCCGAGGTGTGGCAGCGGTCGAGGAGCTGGTGATCATCGCCGGACTCTACGCCGCGGTCTCCGCGTGGACGGTCCACTTCTCCGCGGCGAAGCCGGAGCTCGCCATCAGCAACCTGGTCGTCGGCATCGCCCTCGCGGGCCTCGGCCTCTGCATGTCGATGGCTCCGGAGCGGTCCCAGGACCTCAACTTCGTCGTCCTGCTGCTCGGTGCGTGGCTGATCGTCTCTCCCTGGGTGGTCTCCCGGGACGCCGGCACCGGCGCGATCCTCAGCAACGTCATCACCGGCGCCTGCGTCTGCCTGTTCGCGCTCACCGCGGGCGGGATCCTCATGAGCAAGAGAAGGACATAACACGCGGATACGGCGACCTGAGCACTATTCGACCCTCGCCATGATCCGCAAATCCACCTGATCCACCCATCTCGAAGAACGGCGTCCCCCCTCACCAGAGGAGGAGGCGCCGTTCACTCGTGTCGCAGCCATGTCTGTGAACGGCCACTGCCAGGTAACGAATTGACCAGCACCGTTTGAGCCACATAAGTTCTGCGTAAATCTTGCCCCACGGGGGCAGAATCCCTCTCACCACCACGTCCTCGGGGGGACAAAAGTGAACTGGTACATCGACGTTCTCAAGAAGTACGCGGTATTCAACGGGCGGGCCCGTCGCCAGGAATTCTGGATGTTCGCGCTCTTCAACATCCTCGCGCTGATCATCGTCGCGGTCATCGACGCCGCGCTCGGCACCTACCCGCTGCTCTACGCGATCTACGGCCTCGCGGTCCTCCTGCCGGGTCTGGGCGTCACCGTGCGCCGCCTGCACGACACCGGCCGCTCCGGTTGGTGGATCCTGATCGACCTCATCCCGCTCGTGGGGGCGATCATCCTCATCGTCTTCCTCGCCACCGAGGGCGACGCGCACGACAACGCGCACGGCCCGAACCCGAAGGCGGCCGTGGCCTACTGAGGCCCCATGAGGCCCACCGAGGCCAAGGCCCGCCGAGCCTGACGGCACACGGCACACACCGCGCGAGCCCCCGGGAGCTGTCTCCCGGGGGCTCGCGCGTTTCCCTCACCACCCCACCCCGCCCCACCTCACCCCGCGTCCGCATAGCGCCGGTACGGCGCAGTGCGCGGCGCCCGCTTGTGCACGGCGGCGCAGGACCCGCCCCCACCGGCCCGCCTAGCCTCGCCGTCACCAGGCACGACAGCGCGGTGCACAGCACGCGGCGCACGGCGTGCGGCACGCACGACGAGGGGCGGTACCACCGGTGAACTGGCTCATCCACGACTACCGCGAGAGCGATCTCGCCGCGGTCGTCCACCTCATCGACACCACGGCCGAACTCGGCCAGGAGTCGGTGTTCTCGGTCGCCGAGTGCATCGGCGCGCTGACCTCCCGCCAGCCGGCCGTCGTCGCCGTCCACCAGGGCACCCCGATCGGCGCCGCCCTCGCCTGCGTCGCGGGCGAACGCGCCTGGGTGATGCGGGTGGCCATCAACTCGGCCTGGCGCGGACGCGGTCTGGCCAGCGCGCTCCTGGTCGAACTGGAGCGGCGGCTGGTCGCGGCCCGGGTCGCGCGCATCGCGTACGTGCTGCCCGAGGAGGAACTGCTCGGCGAGGGACTGCTCAACGCGGGCTACACCCGGCAGCCCGCCGTGGCCTACTTCGAGAAGACCGAGCCGCTGCACGGCCCGGCCGCGGGACTGCTCGACGACCTCGGCGGCCGGGTGCTGCCCACCGACCTGTGGGCCAAGGTGGCCGGGATGGAACGGGAGAAGGACCTCATCGAACGGCGGGTCGTGCTGCCGCTCGCCGAACCGGAGCGGGCCGCCCGGCACGGTGTGCGGCCGCCGCGCGCGATCGGCCTGTTCGGCCCGCCGGGCACCGGCAAGACCACCTTCGCCCGGGCCATCGCCTCCCGGCTCGGCTGGCCGTTCGTCGAGATCCTGCCCTCCCGGCTCGCCGACGAGGGCAATCTGGCGGCGGCCCTGCGCTCCGCCTTCGCCCGGATCGCCGAGCTCGACCGGGTGCTGGTCTTCATCGACGAGGTCGAGGAGATCGCCCCTGTCCGCACCGAACCGGTGCAGCCCGGCGGGATGCACGGGGTGACCAATGAACTCCTCAAGCTGATACCGGGGTTCAGAGAGTGCGACGAACGGCTCCTGGTCTGCGCCACCAACTCGATCCGCTCGATCGACCCGGCGTTCCTGCGCCCGGGCCGCTTCGACTACCTGATCCCGATCGGCACCCCGGACAAGGCGGCCCGGGCCGCGATCTGGTCCCGCTACACCGGCGCACGGCCCGAGGTCGACGTGGACGCGCTTGTCGCGGCGAGCGATCTGCTGACCCCCGCCGACATCGAGCACGCGGCGAGGATCGCGGCCCAGAACTCCTTCGAGCGTGACCTGGGCGCTCCGGGTGCCGGGCCCGCCGTCGCGCCGGGCGCGACGACCGAGGACTATCTGGACGCGCTCGGCCAGTGCCGACCGACGGTGACGGCGGAGCTGATCGAGCAGTTCGCGTCCGACATCACGACGCACGCCCGGTTCTGAGCGGGCCCTCGCACCGGTAGAGCACCTGCTGGGCGTCCCATTCCACGAAGGACGCGGCGTGGGTCATGCCGATCGCCGCCAGGAGGCGGCGGGACGGCAGATTCGCCTCCTGGGTGACCGCGACGACCGTCGGCGCGGCCGTCAGGGCCCGCGCCACGGCGGCGGCGACCGCCTCTCGCGCGTACCCCTGCCCCCAGTGCTCGGGCAGAAACTGGTACGAGACCTCCGTCTCGCCGCCGTGCCCGGCCGCCTCCACCGTGACGAGGCCGAGCACGGCGCCGTCGGAGACCCGCTCGACGGCGTGGTACCCGGGCGCCCCGACGATCCGCTGCCGCCGGATCCGGATCACCGACTCGATCACGGGTCCGCCCAGGTGCAGCCGCACCTGCGGATCGGTCCACAGCCGGGTCAGCACGGCCAGGTCCCCGGTCCGCACCGGGCGCAGCAGCAGCCGCTCGGTCGCGAGCGGCGCGGTGGCGGCCCGTGGGGCGGCGGCGGTCATGGGTCGATGATGCCACCACGGGCGGGCCGGGCGGGCCCGGTGGAGAGGGTCAGCCGCCCATTCTGCGTTGCAGCGCGGCCAGCGCCCCGGCGTGCCGGCCGGGGACCGCGCGGCGCAGGGCGACGAGGGCGGGGCCGAGGGCGCGGGCCCTGGCCGGGTCCTCGATCTGCTCCCACTGGTGGTGGGCCCGGTCGACGGCGCCCTCGACGTCCGGTTCGCCGGGGGCCTGGCTCATGCCGAGCCTGGCCTGCGCGGCGGCGATCCACAGTTCGCAGCTGCGGGCCGGTTCCCCGGCGAGCCGCGCCAGGTCGGCCCGCACCTCCACCCAGTGCAGCGCCTCGCCGGAGCGCGGTCCGAAGCGGCGCAGCGCGTCGCTCTCCCAGGCGGCCGCGACGGCCGCGGCCTCGGCGTGCCGGCCGGCCATCGCCGCGTCGAGTATCGCCGGGTGCGGGTCCACCTCGGTGCCCGGCCGCGGCGGCCCGGGCGGCGCGGCGGGCGCCCGTACCGGCCTCGGCGGTACGGACACGGGTACGGATGCGGGTACGGGTACGGATGCGGGTACGGCGGCGGGGACAGGGGCAGGTACGGGTACCGGCTCCGCGGGTACCGGGTGCGCCTTCGGCACCTCCCCGGAAGCGGCACCGGCACGAACTCCGGGACCCGGCCCCGTCCCCGGCACCGGCACCGCGAGCGGTTCGGCGGCCACCCGTTCCCGTACACCGTCGGATTCCGGCCGTGGCGCGGGCGGCCGCGGGACGGGCGGTGCGGCGGCCGAGGCCGCAGCCGGGGCCTGGGCATAAGGAGCGGGCGGCGGTACGGGGACGGGCACCGCGCTCGTACCGCGTACGGCCTCCGGGGCGGCCGGCACCCGCTCCACCGGCGCGGGCATGTCCTGATGCGGTGTCAGAAACACCTGGGGCACCGGCCGCCGGCCCTCCTCGGTCTCGGCCGTGACCGCCGCCGCCTCCGTGTGCAGTTCGGCGAGCGGCGGGCGGGCACCGCCGCGCCAGCGGGTCGCGAAGTGCCGCAGGTAGTCGGGGGTGGTGAGGGTGCCCCGGCGCGGGAAGGGGGTCAGCCGGGCGAACAGCGGGACGGCGGGTCCGAGGCCCAGCGCCCCGGGGTCCTCGGTGAGCCGCTGCCAGAGGTCGGCGTCGACGGCGAGGTCGGCCACGACGACGGTCGTGCCGGGGCGGCGGGCGGCGAGTTCGGTGCCGAGCCAGTGCCAGGGAAGTCCCGTGTAGCGCAAGGTCGTCGGGGTGCTGCGGGCGAGTGCGAGGTGCGGCAGCCGTTGGCGGCGGTCGAGTTGGAGCTGGCCCGCGAGGCAGAGCGTGAACGGTCCCGGCGCGGCCGCGGCGGCGCGCAGCCGGGTGAGGACGGTCTGCGGGTCGAGCGGGTCCGCCAGTTCGACGATCGTGGCCGTGTCCGTACCGGTGAGGGCCCCGGGGGGCACCGCCGCGAGCGCGGGCAGCACGGACGTCGCGTCCATGGCCCGGCCCTTTCCGGCCGGAGCCGCGGCCAGCAGCATCGCCGTACCCATGGTGTTCACCTCGTCGCTCGCCACACCAGCACCGTAACCCGTGCCGGTGTGGCCGAATGTCGGCTGGTCACCCTGTGGGCCGTTGGCATATGTCAGAAGCACCACCGTATCGAGTGTTGCCAAATCCCTTACGAGGTGTCCCGGGCTGTGCGAAAGTCGTACCCGGGTTTCACTTCCCAGACTTGGCCGCGCCACGTCGCCTGCATCGGAGTACGACATGCCGTCCCATCTGTTCGCGGACCGTCCCGCCCAACCGCCGGAGCCCGGCGCGGTGGACGCGCTGATCTCGCAGACGCGTCGGCTCCGCGGTGAGGTGGACGCGGTGCGCAGGGACGCCGTCGCGGACGAGGACGACCCGCAGAACCGCTGGCAGCGCGCCCTCTGCGATCTCGCCGTGCATCAACTCGACGACCTGGGCGCCCACTTGGGGCAGCTGAAGGCCGGACTGCCCGGCCCCGCCGTCACCGACACGGCCGCCGCCTACGCCGAGGCCGTCCTGGAGACCGTCCCCGCGCCACGGCTCTCCGGTTCGCTGCTCTCCCGGGTCGGCAGCGCCGAGTGGGATCTGCTCACCGACGACGTGCACTGGTCCGACGAGCTGTTCCAGATCTTCGGGCGCCAGCCGGAGAGCGGTCCGATGTCGCTCGACGAGCTGCCGTCGATGGTGTTCGCCGAGGACCAGCCGCTGCTCCAGGCGATGGTGACGGACTGTCTGATCGACGGGAAGCCGATCGACGGCGAGTTCCGGATCGTCCGTTCCGACGGCCGGGTCCGCACCGTGCACATGACCGGCGAGCCGGTCCTCGACACCGACGGCTGCACCGCCTCCATGTGGGCGGTGGTCCGCGACGTCAGCGAACTGCGCCGCAGCGAGCGGGCCGTGCGGGAGAGCCGGGACAGCCTCCAGCGCCACCAGCACATCGAGCACACCGAACGCCGGGTCGCGGTCGAACTCCAGGAGGCCGTGCTGCCGCCGTGGCGCGGTTCGCTCCGCTTCGCCCACGACGGCCCCGCACCGCTCGACGTCGCCGGGCACTACCTGCCGGCCGCGTCGACCGGCCTGATCGGCGGCGACTGGTACGACGCGCTGGCCCTGCCGGACGGCGACGCGCTCCTCACCGTCGGCGATCTCACCGGCCACGGGGTGGCCGCGACCTCCTCGATGGCCATGCTCCTCGGCGCGCTGCGCGGCATGGCGGTGGCCGGGATCCGGCCGGGCGCCCTGATGGGGCACCTCAACCAGCTCCTGGAGACCTCCGTCCAGCCCGCCCTCGGCAGCGCCCTGTGCTGCCGCTACGACCCGGCGTCCCAGCTGCTCACCTGGTCGCAGGCAGGACACCCCGCCCCGCTGCTGTTCCGGGACGGGACGGGACGCCCGCTGGCCCGGCCCGAGGGCGTGCTGCTCGGCGCGACCACCGGGGCCGGGTACGACGAGGCCGAGACCCGGCTGCTCCCCGGTGACCTGCTCCTTCTGCACACCGACGGACTGACCCGCACGGCGGGCGCGCCCGCCGGTGAGGACGGCACGGACCGGCTGCTCGCGCTGGCGCCGCGGCTCGCGACGGCCCGCGACGCGCAGGACTGCGTCCGGTCGGTGGTGGAGGAGTTCGGCGAGGGCCCCCGCGAGGACGACGCCTGTGTGATGGTGGTCCGGGTCGGCCGCTGAGCCGTACCCGCGGAACGGGTTTCTCCGGAGCAGGCCGACCGGCCTGCTCCTTTCCTTTCCCGCCCTGCTCCTTCTTTCGGCCGTGCCCGGTGCCCCGTGGTCCGCCGGCTCACGCCTCTCCGGTCCGGGGGCGGTTGGCCGGCGCCTTGGGCAGCGCGGTCGCGATCTCCTCCCGCAGGTGGTCGATCCTGCTGTAGCCGGAGTACTGCCCGGTCAGCCGGTACATCTCGCGCAGCCGGTCCCAGGTGCGGTGCGAGCTGGTGTCGCCCATGGAGACCAGAGCGAGCCGGGCGTAGCGGTCCGCCTGCTCGGGGTCGTCGGCGATGAAGCAGGCCGAGGCCATCGAGATGTGGTCGAACAGCTTGGACCGGTCGTGGCCGAACCGGCGCAGGTCGAGCGCCAGGCGGGCGTGCCGCTGGGCCGGGACCGCCGCCGCCGAGTCGTGCTCGGCGAGGGTGCGGTAGGCCAGCGCCTGCATCCCGTGCAGGTCGGCCTCGTCGAAGTTCTGCATCCAGCTGGGCTTGTCCTCGCCCCGGTCGGACACGAACAGCTCCTCGGCCTCGCCGAGGGTGCGGCGCATCGCCTGGCCGCGGCCCATGGACGCCTGGGCCCACGCCTCGATGGTGTGGAACATCGCCTTGGTACGGGGCAGCAGCCGCTCCCCCGAGCCGGAGGTGGCGAGCTTCATCAGGTCCAGGGCCTCGTCGGGCCTGCCCAGGTGCACCATCTGGCGGGCGGCGCGGGACAGCGCCTCCCCGGCGCGCGGCCGGTCGCCGCCCTCACGGGCGGCGTGCGCGGCGATCACGAAGTACTTCTGGGCGGTGGGTTCGAGACCCACATCGTGGGACATCCAGCCGGCCAGGACGGCCAGGTTGGCGGCCACCCCCCACAGCCTGCGCTGGAGGTGGTCGGGGTGGTGGTAGGCGAGCATGCCGCCCACCTCGTTGAGCTGGCCCACGACCGCCTTGCGCTGGAGGCCGCCGCCCCGGGAGGCGTCCCAGGCGCGGAACACCTCCACGGAGTGCTCCAGGGCCTCGATCTCCTCCGACCCGATGGGGGCGGCCTCGTACCGGTCGTACCCGGCGGGGTCGGCGTGGAGGGGATCGATGGCGCGGGGGGCGGCGCCGGTCGGTGCGGGGTCGGCGTGGAGCCAGTCCTGCATGGCGTTGGTGAGTACGGAGCCGGCGGCAAGCGCGGCACCCGCGCCCACCAGGCCGCGTCGGTTGAGCATGAGGTCCATTCCCGTGAATTCGGTGAGGACCGCTGCCGTACGCTCGGGCGCCCAGGGCAGCCCGTCAGGGTTGTCGTCGTTCCTGACGTCCTGCCGTTTACCGGCGCGCCCGTGTCGTACGAAACCGAGGTCCTCGATGGTCACGACACGGCCGAGTCGCTCGGTGAACAGCGCTGCCAGCACCCGGGGCACGGGATCGCGCGGGGTCTCCCCCATGTCGATCCAGCGCCGCACCCGCGAGGTGTCGGTGGCCAGCTGCGGGTGGCCCATGGCCGCCGCCTGCCGGTTCACCATTCTCGCGAGTTCGCCCTTGGACCAGCCGGCGAGGCCGAAGAGGTCCGCCAGGCGGGTGTTGGTCTGTCCGGTCACGTCTAAGCCCCCAGGTTCTCGGCTGAGTTGACAGTAGCCCCCTGTCACAGGCCTGGCGACTATTCGCCAGGGTTCGCCAGGGTGCGCCCGATGTTCCGCCACCCGCGCCCGGGTGTCAGGTAGGAACGCGCCACCCCGTCCCGTCGACCGGCCCACTTCCCCAGGGTGCGGACCGGCCCGGCGGGCGGGGCGACGCACGCAACTCGTCGGCGCACGAAGGGATCTGTCACCCCATGTACACAGCATCGTCCTCCGTGTCCGCCCCGCCCCGGCCGCTCCACCGCACCATCCCGGCCGGTTCCGGACCGTACCTCGCGCCCGCCCCCGTCCAGGGGGCGGTGCGGCCGAGGCGCTGGGCGGGCAGCACCGTCCAGCCGCCCAGCGGGAGGATCGACCTGTCCGGCCCGCAGGGCGCCCAACTGCGCATGGCCGTCGCGTCCGTCCACCGGATCTGCCCCGAGTTCAACCCGGTGCAGGTGCTGCGCCGCAGCGGGCGTTCGGTCCTGCTGGTCGGGACGACCGGCCGGACGACGGCGGTGGCGAAATGTTTACTGGACCCGTCGCCCGCGTGGGTCGAGCGGTTCCGGCACGAGATAGCTTCGTACCGCACGTTCGTCCGGCACCGTCCCCCGGTGCGCGCGCCGCGGCTGATCGCCGCGGACCCGGAGAACTGCACGCTGGTCATCGAGCGGATGCCGGGACGGGCGGCGGCACTGACCCGCCACCCGGTCGAGGCACCGCCCCGCGCGGACGTCCGGGCCGTGCTCGGCGCGGTCGCCCGGCTGAACGCCTGGCGGCCGCCGGCCGGGACGTTCGACGCTCCGCTCGACTACGGGGCGCGCATCGCGCGCTTCCACGAACTGGGTCTGTTCACCGACCGCGACCGGGACGACCTGCAGAAGCTGATGCGGGGCCTGGCGCACGCGGGCGGCCGCCAGGGCATGGGGCAGTTCTGTCACGGTGACGCGCTGCTGTCCAACATGCTCCTGTCGCCCGCCGGTCCGGTGCTCGTCGACTGGGAGCACGCGGGCTGGTACCTGCCGGGGTACGACCTGGCGACGCTGTGGGCGGTGCTCGGTGACGCGCCGCTGGCCCGGCGCCAGATCAGCCAGCTGGCCCAGCAGGCGGGCCCGGCGTCGCGTGACGCCTTCCTGGTGAACCTGATGATCGTGCTGACCAGGGAGATCCGTACCTACGAGACCGCCGTCCAGCGCACCATCAAGGAGGCTCCGCCCGCGGGCTCGGTCCCGGTCCCGGCGGGCACGGTGTCGCCCGGCGAGGAGCAGCGGCTGCTGCTGCGGCGCCTGCACGACGACTGCGCGATGGCGCGCCGGGCGGTGCGGGCGGCGGTCGGCACGCGTTAGGCCGGGTCCGTCACCCCCGGGCGGCGCGGGCCGCGCGGCGCTCCGCCGCCGCGGCGCGCACGGACGCACGGGGCGGCTCGCCGTCGTCGAACGGCGCCGGGTCGAAGCGGCCGGCGGTCCGGGCGTGCCGCTGCCAGCGGTCGCGCCAGAACTCCACCGTCCAGCCCGGCCACAGGTCCGGGACCTGGTGCGCGCCCGGGGTGGCGGAGAGGGACCACCAGCCCAGGTGGCGGCGCTCCGGGTCGAGGTGGACGCCGGAGGAGACATGGAGGCGGCAGATCCCGTGCTCGGGGGCGTCGGCCAGCCGGTCGAGGAGTGCGCGGCCCTCTCGGACCGGGTGGTCGAAGGCGTCCGACGCGAGGTGGCAGCGGTCCTGGCCGACCGTGACCAGCACACCGCCCGGATCGGGGCCGAGCAGTTCCTCGTCGTCCGGGGCCAGGAACGGGGCCGGGGCCGGGCCCGCGGCACGGCGCCGGACGTGTTCCGGGTCGAGGCCGACGTACCCGCGCAGTTCGGCCGCGCCCTCGTACGACGGGCGGATCTCCCAGCCCGGCCAGCCGGCCCGGATGAGGTCGAGCGTGGCCGCGCGGTGGCGCAGTTCGGTGCTCGGGCCCTCCCGGGTGAAGAAGACGAGCACCTTCCGGCCGAGGTCGAGGAGCACACCGCCCTCGGCCATGAGGTCGTCCAGCCACCAGTCGTCCCGGCGGAGGCCGGGCAGCAGGGCGAGCAGCGCCGTCGGCCCGTCCAGCAGATCGAGGTCGAGACCGACCGCCCAGCCGGTCCGGTACAGCTCGTGCGTCCCGTTCTCGCGGACCACCACGACATTGGCTCTGTTCCCCATGGGATCAGGATGGCCGGGCCGGGGCCGTGGGCCAACCGGATTGTCGTGGCCACCGGTCGAGACCACTGACGCGCCGCAGGCGGACGCGCCGCCCTGATGAAACTCCGCGCCGCTGCCGCCGCGGCTCCGCCGACGGCCGCGCTGACGTGCGAAATCGCCTGGTGTCCGGGGTGATTGACGGGGCGTCCGGGAGCCGCTACCCCTGTACGGATTCGGTTCCGCACGCCGCCCGGTCCCGGGGTCCCGTACGCCCGGGTCCGCACCGTCATGGAGGCCGCTTTGCTCCGTTCCCCGTTCCTTCGGCGTGCCGCGCCCGCCGTCCTGTTGCTGCCGTTGCTCGCCGGGGCGCCGCCGGCCGGGGCGGGGGTGGCGCGGGCGGGGTCGTTGCAGGGGCAGTTCGCGGGGGCGGCGGAGCGGCACGGGGTGCCGGTGAAAGTGCTGCTCGCGGTGTCGTACCTGCAGTCGCGCTGGGACACCCACGGCGGGGCACCGAGCGTGACCGGGGGCTACGGGCCGATGCACCTGACGGACGCGGCGACGGCGCTCGCGGACGCCCCGCACCACGCGGACGGTACGGAGGACGCGCGCGGTGACGACGCGCGGCCGCCCCGGACCGGCGCGGCCACGCGACCGGCCGCCGCCCCGTCGTCGGAGCGGCTGCGCACGCTGGTGCGGGCCGCCGCGTTGTCGGGCCGGTCGGCCGAGGCGCTGCGGACGGATCCGGGGGCGAACATCGACGGGGGCGCGGCGCTGCTCGCGGCGGCGCAGCGGGAGTCGGGGCGGGCGGCGAGCGCCGATCCGGCGGACTGGTACGGGGCGGTGGCCCGCTATTCGGGCGCGGACGACACGGCGACGGCCGCGGCCTACGCGAACGACGTGTTCGACGTGATCCGGACCGGCGAGGCCAGGACCACGGACTCGGGGCAGCGGGTGGTGCTCGCGGCCGATCCGGCGGTGGTCCCGGCGACCGGGCAGCTGGCGGCACTGGGGCTGCGGGCGCCCGCGAAGGGTCCGGTGGAGTGCCCTCGGTCGGTGGCCTGCGAGTGGGTCCCGGCGCCGTACGAGGAGTTCGGGGACGGCGACTACGGCAACCACGACAAGGCGGACCGGCCGGTCTCGCAGTCGGTCGACTACCTCGTCATCCATGACACCGAGGGCAGCTGGGACACCACCCTGAAGCTGGTGCGGGACCCGACGTATGTGTCCTGGCAGTACACGCTGCGGTCCTCGGACGGGCACATCGCCCAGCACGTGCCCCTGAAGGACGTCGCCTGGCACGCGGGCAACTGGTTCGTGAACGCCAAGTCGGTGGGTCTTGAGCACGAGGGTTTCCTGACGTCGCCGGACTCCTGGTACACGGAGGCGATGTACCGCTCGTCGGCGCGGCTGGTCAGATATCTGGCGAAGCGTTTCGACATCCCGCTGGACCGGCAGCACATCCTCGGGCACGACAATGTGCCGGGGACGACGGCCACCACCATCAAGGGGATGCACACGGACCCGGGCCCGTACTGGGACTGGGCGCACTACTTCCGGCTCCTCGGGCGGCCGATCGAACCGAGCGCGGGGGCGCGTGCCGGGGTGGTGACGATCCGGCCGGACTACGCGGCGCATCAGCCGGTGTACACGGGGTGCGTGACCGCCGGGGAGGCGTGCGCGCCGCACGGGAGCGGTGCGGTGCGCCTGCACACCGCGCCGAGCGCCGACGCGCCGCTGGTGGCGGACATCGGGCTGCGGCCGGACGGGCAGGCGGCGACGACCGGGGTGAACGACACGGGTGCGCGGGCGTCGACCGGCCAGAGTTTCGCGGTGGCGGAGCGGCGGGGCGACTGGACGGCGATCTGGTACCTCGGGCAGCGGGCGTGGTTCCTCAATCCGCGCCGGGAGCCCACGGCGGTGAACGCGCGGGGTCTCGTGCTCACCCCGAAGGAGGGTCTGGAGTCGGTGCCGGTGTACGGGCGGGCCTATCCGGAGGCGGCGGCGTATCCGGCGGGTGTGCCGGTGCAGGCGGTGGCGCCGCTGCCGTACCGGCTGCTCGCCGGGCAGCGGTACGTGGTGGGGGGCCGTACCCCGAGCGAGTACCTCTTCGCTCCCACGTTCGACACCACGGGTCATACAGTCGTACGCGGCCAGGAGGAGTACTACGAGATCCAGTTCGGCCACCGGGTGGCCTTTGTGAAGGTCGCTGACGTGCGGGTTTCCCGGGCCTGAGCGGGTTCGGCCGAAATCCGGCGGGTGCGGGCCGGACCGTGGCGGAGACCCCGGTCCGGCCCGCACATCATGGCGTTCATATGACTATTCCGGTGTCCGCGTCGGTCCCGGTCCCGAGGGGTAATGCTCGGCCGGACGACCGCCCGACGCTCACCGAAAGGCCCTCCTGGCATGGCTCAGCCCTTCACTCTGCCGGACTTCTATGTTCCGTATCCGGCCCGGCTCAATCCCCATCTGGCGGCGGCCCGCACCCACACGTGCGACTGGGCGCGGTCGATGGGGATGCTGGAGGGCTCGGGCATCTGGGAGGAGGCCGACCTCCAGGCGCACGACTACGCACTGCTCTGCTCCTACACCCACCCGGACTGCGACGAGGACACGCTCTCCCTGGTCACCGACTGGTACACGTGGGTGTTCTTCTTCGACGACCACTTCCTCGAAGTCTTCAAGCGCGTCCCCAACCGGGCCGCGGGCAAGGCGTATCTGGACCGGCTGCCGCTGTTCATGCCCGCCGACCCGGCGGCGGGGATGCCCGAGCCGACCAACCCGGTGGAGGCCGGGCTCGCCGACCTGTGGCGCCGGACCGTGCCCGCGATGTCCGAGGGATGGCGGACCCGGTTCGCCGAGGCCACCGAGGCGCTCCTGTACGAGTCGCTGTGGGAGCTGGACAACATCGACGAGGGCCGGATCGCCAATCCGGTGGAGTACATCGAGATGCGCCGCAAGGTGGGCGGCGCGCCCTGGTCGGCGGGGCTCGTGGAGTACGCGGCGGGCGCCGAGGTGCCCCATCAGGTCGCCTGGTCACGGCCGTTGCGGGTGCTGCGCGACTCCTTCTCGGACGCGGTGCACCTGCGCAACGACCTCTTCTCGTACCAGCGCGAGGTGGAGAAGGAGGGCGAGAACAGCAACGGCGTGCTCGTCCTGGAGACCTTCCTCGGCTGTACGACCCAGGAGGCGGCGGACGCGGTCAACGACCTGCTGACGTCACGGCTGCACCAGTTCGAGAACACGGCGCTCACCGAGGTGCCCGCGCTCTGCGTCGAGCACGGCCTCGGCCCGGCGGAGGCCGCCGCGATCGCCGCGTATGTGAAGGGCCTGCAGGACTGGCAGTCCGGCGGCCATGAGTGGCACCTGCGCTCCAGCCGCTACATGAACGAGGGCCTGGCCGGAGCGCCCACGAGCGGTGGCCTGCCGGGCGGAGCGCCGGGCGGGCTGCCGGGCGGAACACCGGGGGTGGTCGGCACCTCCGCCTTCGACATCCGCAATCTGCTCGGCCGCCCCGGCGCGAGCCGGTCCCGCTTCCTCGGCCACGTGCCGTTCCAGGAGGTCGGCCCTTCGCTGCTGCCCGAGTTCGAGCTGCCCTACCCGCTGGCCGTCAGCCCGCACCACGCCGAGGTCAAGCGGCGCTCGGAGGACTGGGCGGAGCGGATGGGGCTGCTCGACGACATCTGGGACCGGCGGATGATGGCCGGTTTCGACCTGGCGCTGTGCGCGGCGGGGATCGACCCGGACGGGGACCTGGTGGACCTGGAGATCAGCACCGGCTGGCTGACCTGGGGCACCTACGCGGACGACTACTACCCGATCGTGTTCGGCCGCTCGCGCAATCTGCCCGGGGCCAGGCAGCAGACCGACCGGCTCAAGTCCCTTCTGGCGTACGCCGATCCGGCGACGGCCGCGGCCTACGCGCTGAATGCGCTGGAGCGTTCGCTGGCCGACCTGTGGGCGCGCACGGTCGCGCCGATGGAGGCGTCGGCCGTGGCGCGGCTGCGCGAGGCCGTGGAGGTGATGCTGGACAGCTGGCTGTGGGAGCTGCACAACTCCGCCCAGCACCGGGTGCCCGACCCGGTCGACTACATCGAGATGCGCCGTTCGACCTTCGGCTCGGAGCTGACCACCCTGCTCGCCCGGCTGCGCCGGTCCGACTCGCTGCCGCCCGAGCTGCTGCGCAGCGGGACCGTGCGGGCCCTGGAGGGCGCGGTGATGGACTACGGGGCGC
The DNA here is from genome assembly GCF_044748125.1 of Streptomyces sp. NPDC090025. Taxonomy (NCBI): domain Bacteria; kingdom Bacillati; phylum Actinomycetota; class Actinomycetes; order Kitasatosporales; family Streptomycetaceae; genus Streptomyces; species Streptomyces sp. NPDC090025. The sequence goes on from NZ_JBIVFL010000008.1 coordinate 32,037, forward strand.
TGGTCAACGACCTGTTCTCGTACCAGAAGGAGATCGAGGTCGAGGGCGAGGTGCACAACGCCGTCCTGGTGGTGGAGAAGTTCTTCGACTGCGACTACCCGACGGCGATGCGGATGGTCCACGACCTGATGCGGGGCAGGCTCAGCCAGTACGAGCATCTGAAGCGGTACGAAGTGCCGTTGCTGTACGCGGACTTCGGCGTCGACGCGACCGGCCGGGCGGAGTTCGAGGCATACCTGCGGGAGTTGGAGGACTGGCTGGCCGGGGTCCTCAACTGGCACCGGAAGGTCCGGCGTTACGGTGCGCAGGACGTCCGGCGGGGTGCGGGCAGCACGGTGGCGCGGCGCGGACCGCAGGGGCTCGGCACCTCGGCGGCCCGGCTCACGGCGCTGTTCGGCACGCCGGTGGGCTGAGCCGCGGTGACGCGGGGACGCGGGGACGCACAGCGGGGCCGGGTGCGCGGCCCGGCCCGGTCAGGGGTGCAGGCCGCGCAGCCGGTCGAGGTCGCGGCGGTCGCGCTTGGTGGGGCGCCCGGCACCCCGGTCGCGGACCGCGGCGACCGGGATCTCCTCACGCGGCGGCGGGGGCGGGCTGTTGTCGACGTACGCCTCGGCGGCGGCGGGCGGCCCGACCCGCTTGGTGAGCAGCTGCTTGACCTCGACGATCCGCTGCCGGCCGCCGTGGAAGACCCGTACCTCGTCGCCGGGCTTCACGGGCTGGGCGGGCTTGGCCCGCTCCCCGTTGACCTTGACGTGTCCGGCCCGGCAGGCCGTGGCGGCCTGGGAGCGGGTCTTGGTGAGCCGCACGGCCCAGATCCAGCTGTCGACGCGTACGGCGCTCATCGGCCCCCGCCCTTCCCGGTCAGCCCTGCTGGAACAGCTCGGCGGGCAGCGGCTTGAGCAGCGCGTAGAGGTCGTCGGTGATCGGGCGGTCCCAACTGGCGATGGTGACCAGGACGTTGTCGCTGCGGTCGAACTGGACGCAGGAGATCCGGCTCTCGGAGAGCTTCAGACGGCGCACGATGAGCAGGTTGTCGCCCTGCATCACCGGGATGTCCTCGCGGCTCTGGACCTCGACCGGCTCGTCGTTCTCCAGGGCGGCGAGCAGCTGGGCGACCTCGAAGGGGACCTGTCCGTCGGCCAGCTCGCGGGCCGGGGAGCCCTCCGGGAGGTTGCCGATGATCATCGCGGGGCCGCGGCCGCCGAACAGGTCGTAGCGCAGGAAGACACCCTGGCAGCTGCCGTCGGGTGCCGGGAGGAGACCGGCGCCGAGATTGCCGGGCCAGTCCCCGGGGTCCATGGCCAGGACGTCGAAGTCCGGGCCCGCGGGTGTGGCGGCGCTACGGCGGCGGAGGAAGGACATACCGCCATGGTACGTGCCCCGGCGCGCGGTGCGGCGCGCCGGGGCCGGGCTCATCCGGCGGTGCCGCCGAGGGCCCGCAGCGCGCCCGCGAGACCGGCCCGGTCGGTGCCGAGCTTGCGGTACACGGCGGAGAGCAGCCGGGTGGCGGTGGCCCGGTCGACGCCGAGCGCGGTGCCCGGGTCCTCGCCGCGGGCGGCCAGGTCGGCGGCGGTGCGCTCACGGGCGGTGAGGGTGTCGGTGCCGGCCGGGCGGAGCGTGCGGGGGCGGAGCCCGGCGGCGGCGAGCGCGGCCCGGGCGTCCTCGACGAGGCCGTCGGCGCCGCAGCTCTCGGCGGTCTCCAGGCCGCGGTAGAGGTGCTCGGCGGCCTCTTGGACGCGGCCGGTGCGGCGCAGCGCGACACCGAGGGCGACGAGCGAGCGGGCCAGCTCGTAGGCGGCGGGCGACCGGTCGAGCCAGTCGACGGACTCCTCCAGGAGCTTGATCCGGTCGGCGTCGCCGGACACCTCGGCGGTGACCCGCAGGGCGTGGCCGATGGCGGAGGGGGCGCCGTACTGGCGGGCGCGTTCGACGGCGGCGAGGGCGGTGGTACGGGCCCGCTCGGGCGTCTCGCACGCCTCGGCGAGTGCGAGGTGCAGCTGCCAGGGGCACCAGGCGGGGTTGCGCATCCCGCGCGGGTCCAGGCGGCGGCCGACGGCGGCGAGCTCGGCGGCGGCCTCCTCGGTGCGGCCGAGGGCGAGCAGCAGTTCGCCGTGGACGGTCTGCGAGTCGGGGAAGGTGACGGCGGCCGGGAACGGTTCGCCGAAGTCGTGGGTGCGGGCGACCCGCTCGGCCTCGGCGGTACGGCCCCGGGCGAGCAGCACCTCGATCATCACCCCGGTGGCGTACCACTGGGCGGGGGTGCGCGGGCCGACCCGCTCGGCGAGCCGCAGTCCGGCGCGGACGAAGTCCTCGGCCTCGACGAGGCGGCCGCGCCGGTAGCGGATGTAGCCGAGCAGGGTGTACGCGAAGGAGAGATGGGCGCCGCGCCAGCCCTGGCGTTCGAACTCGGCGGTCCCGGCGGCGAAGAGTTCCTCGGCGCGGCCGGGCCGGTCGGCGTACAGGAAGGTGAGGGCGACCAGGACCGGAACCTCGAAGCCGCGGCTCTCGTCGGCCCAGCTGAGTCCGCCGGCCAGGGCCCGTTCGGCGTGGCCGAGGGCGACGGCGGAGGGTTCGGCGCGCAGGGTGGCGTCCCAGGCGCGCAGGCCGATGATGTAGCGCTCGGTGAGGTCGCGGCCGGTGAGCCGGTCGGCGAAGCGGGTGAGCCTGCGGGACCGGGCGGGCGAGTCGGGTTCGTCGGCACGGAAGGCGTCCCACATGAACTTCTCGGCCTGCATCCGCAGCTTGCTGCGGGCGTCGGTGGTGAGCCTGGCCTCCCGGTCGAGGAGTTCGGACGCCTCGACGAGCCGGTCGCTGTGGGCGAGCACCTGGGAGAGCCGGTAGACGATGCCGTGCCGGAGCGCGGCGTCGCCGACCGGCTCCTCCAGGGCGGCGCGCAGGTGGTTGACGGTGGTGGCGGGTTCGGTGAGCAGCGAGGCGCAGCCGAGTTCGAAGAGGACGGCGGCCCGCTCGTCGTGGTCCGGGGGTTCGCGCAGGGCGCGGGCGAGGTAGCGGCGTGCGGTGTCCGGGGCTCCGGCGCGCAGGGTCTCCTGGGCGGCGGCGCGCAGGTGCTGCACCACCCAGGGGTCGCCCTCGGGGTGGGTCTCGACGAGGTGGCGGGCGGCGGCGGTGGGGCCGAGTCCGGCGTCGACGACGCACCAGGCGGCCTGGCCGTGCAGGGCGACCCGAGTGGCGGGCGGGATGGCGTCGTAGACGGCGGTGGCGATGAGCGGGTGGACGAATTCGAGGGTGTCGGTGCCGCTGTCGGTGGCGTCGTCGCCCGGTGCCGGTCCGGCTGCCGGACCGCCGGACGCGGGCGCGGCGAGGACTCGGGCGTCCCTGAGCAGGGTGGCGGAGCGGGCGACGTCCTCGCCGCCGAGTCCGGCGACGGCGCCCGCGAGCTGCGGGGAGATCTCGGTGCCGAGGACGGCGCAGGCCCAGGCGAGCCGGACGGTGGCGGGGCCGAGGCGTTCGATCTGGGCGATCAGGCCGCTGCCCTTGACGGCGGCGGCGAGGTCGCGCAGGGCGGGGGCGCGGTCGGCGGTGGGTTCGAGGCCGCGGTCGCGGATGCGGGCGGCGAGCTCGACGGCCTCGAAGGGGTTGCCGGAGGTGACGGCCCAGAACTCCTGGCAGAAGGTCTCGTCGGCGTGGTCGCCGACCCGGTCGCGGACCAGCCGGGCGATGGCGTCGGAGGTGAGAGGTTCCAGGCCGAGCGGCCGCTGGCCTGAGCGGCGGCCGGTGAACTCCTCGCCGGTGTCGGGGAGTTCGTCGGGCCGGTAGGCGACGACGAGCAGCATCGGCAGTTCCTCGGCGCGCGGCGAGAACGCCGAGAGCCAGCCGAGGGATTCGGGATCGGCCCAGTGGGCGTCGTCGAGGACGACGACCAACGGGGCGCGGCGCACCGCGAGATGGGTGAGGACCCAGTCGAGTCCGTCGCGCAGGCCCTGCGGGTCGGGCGGCGCGCCCTCGGCGGCGGTGCACAGGCCGAGCGCGGGGCCGACGATGTCGTACCAGCCGCCGAGCCGTTCGCGCAGTTCGGTGCGGGAGGCACCGGCGAGCTGGGGCTGGATGAGCTGGCGGGCGACATGGAAGGCGACCCGCTGCTCCTGGTCGCCGCCGCGCGCGGACAGGACGGTGCAGCCCTTGGCGGCGGCGCGGCGGCGGACCTCGGTGAGCAGGGTGGTCTTGCCGAGTCCCGCGGGTGCGGCGAAGGCGAGCACGCCGCCGCGGCGCAGGGTGCGGCCGGTGGGCCCGGCGCCGGGGTCGGCGGGCCCGCGGGTCTGCCGTACCGCCGGGAACTCCCGTACCACGGACGGCTCGCGTACCACGGACGGCTCGCGCGGCCCGCCCGCCGGGTCCTGGGTTTCCGGGTCCCGGGCTTCCGGGTGCGTGGCGCGGCCGTCCGGGACCAGGCGCAGTGCGGGGGTGCCGGGGACCTGGCGGGGCTGCGGGACGCGGCCGGGCCGCTCGTGGGTGCCGCCCGGGGCGGTGCCCGGCGGGCCCGGGGCGGTGGGGATCCCGACGAGGAGGTTCAACGCCTCCTCTGCCGCCGCGAGTTCGGCCTCGCGTTCGAAGAGGCCGAAGCCTCGACCGGTCGGTCCGCCGGTGTGTGCTGCCATCGTCCACCCCCCACGCCGGGGGCGCACGCCCGGCGCACAGGGGTGCATCCGGGGCGGTCGCCCCAAGAAAGGCCCAGCGTACGCCGCGATGCCGCATCTGGGAGCAGGATTGTGGTGGTTGTGTGAAACCGTGCTACGGAGCTCGGTGGCGCGGCCGTTCGGGCGGGTGCGCGTGACCGAGGGGGGTGGTGCGCGCCGGGCGCGCACCACCCTTTCGGTCACGTCAGATCGAATTCGCCCTCGCGCGCGTTGACCACGAACGCCCGCCACTCGGCGGGGGTGAAGACGATCGAGGGCGCCTGCGGCCTGCGGGCGTTGCGCATCGCGATGAAGCCCTCCACGAACGCGATCTGAACGTCACCGACCCCCTGGCTGCCGGACCTCCAGTCCGCCCCGGACAGGTCGAGGTCGGGCATCTCCTGCCCCGCCAGACCGGTGATGGTGGTGCTCTCCGCCACGTCGTGCTCCTCTCGCGTGCCCGCGCGCGTCACGCTCCGCGCCTGTCAGGAGCCTCAGCGTAGCGAGCCGTCCCGGGCGCCGACACCCCTCAGGAGGACGGCGGCTCGGCACCCACGAGCCACATCGCGAAGAACTGCGCACCTCCCCCGTACGCGTGTCCGAGCGCCCTGCGTGCGCCCTCGACCTGGTGTTCGCCCGCCTGGCCGCGGACCTGGAGCGCCGCCTCGGCGAAGCGGATCATGCCGGAGGCGCCGATCGGATTGGTGGACAGGACACCGCCCGAGGGATTCACCGGCAGGTCGCCGTCGAGCTCGGTGACCCCGGCCTCGGTGAGCTTCCAGCCCTCGCCCTCCGCCGCGAAGCCCAGGTTCTCCAGCCACATCGGCTCGTACCAGGAGAACGGCACATACATCTCGACGGCGTCGATCTGGCGGCGCGGGTCGGTGATCCCGGCCTGCCGGTAGACGTCGGCGGCGCAGTCCTGCCCCGCCTGCGGCGAGACGAAGTCCTTGCCCGCGAACAGGGTGGGTTCGCTGCGCATCGCGCCGCCGTGCATCCAGGCGGGCGGCCGGGGCGAACGGGCCGCGCCCGCCCGGTCGGTGAGCACCATGGCGCAGGCGCCGTCGGAGGACGGGCAGGTCTCGGAGTAGCGGATCGGGTCCCACAGCATCGGGGACGCCTGCACCTTCTCCAGGGTGATGTCGTGCTCGTGGAGGTGGGCGTAGGGGTTCTTCAGGGCGTTGCGGCGGTCCTTGTACGCGACCAGGGAGCCGATCGCGTCGGGCGCGCCGGTGCGCCGCATGTAGGCGCGGACATGGGGCGCGAAGAAGCCGCCGGCGCCCGCGAGCAGCGGCTGCTGGAAGGGCACCGGCAGCGACAGGCCCCACATCGCGTTGGACTCGGACTGCTTCTCGAAGGCGAGGGTGAGCACGGTGCGGTGCACCCGCGCGGCCACCAGGTTGGCGGCGACGAGCGCGGTGGAGCCGCCGACGGAGCCCGCGGTGTGCACCCGGAGCATGGGCTTGCCGACCGCGCCGAGCGCGTCGGCCAGGTACAGCTCCGGCATCATCACGCCCTCGAAGAAGTCGGGGGCCTTGCCGATGACGACGGCGTCGATGTCCGCCCAGGTCAGTTCGGCGTCGGCGAGCGCGCGGACGGCGGCCTCGCGGACCAGACCGGCGAGCGAGACGTCGTGGCGGGCGGCGACGTGCTTGGTCTGGCCGACGCCGACGACGGCCACCGGCTCCTTCGATGTCCTAGCCACGGGGGTCTCCTTCGAGGACGGCGACCAGGTTCTGCTGGAGGCAGGGCCCGGAGGTGGCGTGCGCGAGGGCGCGGTCGGAGGCGCCGCGGTGGATCCGGGCGGCGGCCTCGCCGATCCGGATCAGCCCGGCGGCCATCATGGGGTTGGCGGCGAGCGCGCCGCCCGAGGGGTTCACCCGGACGTCGTCGCCGAGGCCGAGGGCGCGCCGCAGGACGACCTCCTGCGAGCTGAACGGGGCATGCAGCTCGGCGGTGTCCAGCGGGCGTTCGAAGGCCCCGGCGCGCTCGGCGGCGAGCCGGGCGGAGGGCGAGTCGGTGAGGTCGCGGACGCCGAGCGCGTGCGCCTCGATCCGGTGGTCCATGCCGGTGATCCAGGCGGGCCTGGCGCACAGTTCACGGGCCCGGTCCCCGGCGGCGAGGATCACCGCGGCGGCGCCGTCGCCGATCGGCGGGCAGTCGCCGGTGCGCAGCGGCGCGACGACGTAGTCGCCCTGCGGCCGGGCGCCGGGCAGCTGGGCGTGCGGGTTGGCGGTGGCGTCCTCGCGGCTGCGGGCGGCGACGGCGGCGAGCGCCGGTTCGTCGGTGTGGCCCGCGTCGACGAGCGCCTGGGCCTGGAGCGCGGCGAGGGCGACGGAGTCCGGCCAGAGCGGGGCCACGTAGTAGGGGTCGAGCTGGCGGGTGAGCACGTCGCGCACCGAGCCGGGCGAGGACTTGCCGTACGCGTAGACGAGCGCGGTGTCGGTCTCGCCGGTGAGCAGCTTCACCCATGCCTCGTACAGCGCCCAGGCGCCGTCCATCTCGACGTGCGACTCGGAGATCGGCGGCCAGGCGCCGACGCCGTCGAGGGCCATGGTGAAGGAGAAGGCCCGGCCCGCGAGGTAGTCGGAGGAGCCGGAGCAGGTGAAGCCGATGTCGGAGGTCTTCAGGCCGGTCTGCCGGAGCACGTCGTGCAGCACCGGCATCAGCATCTCGACCTCGGACACCTCGTCGGTGCGGCGGGTGTGGCCGGTCTGGGCGAAGGCGACGACCGCCACCTCGCGGCCCGGGTGCGCAGCGCTCACAGCAGCTCCTTGTACGTGTCGTAGTCGGCGTCCGGCTCGCCGCTGGGCCGGTAGTGGTCGGGGTAGCGGCCGCCCTCGGTCCACACGGGTTCGACCCGCAGACCCATCCGGACCTGGTCGTACGGGATGCCGCCGATCCGGCCGTGCAGGGCGAGCCCGGCGCCGTCGAGGGCGATGTGGGCGTAGACGTAGGGGACCTCGATGTCGAGGTTCTTCGCCTTGATGTTGACGATGCAGTACGTGGTGACGGTGCCGCGCGGGCCGACCTCGACCCGGTCGGTGGTGGCGACGCCGCAGGTGGGGCAGGCGCCGCGCGGCGGCACATAGACCTTGGCGCAGGACGGGCAGCGTTCGCCGACGGTGCGCTGTTCGGTCAGCGCCTGGAGATAGGCGGTCTGGGCGCGGCCCGGGCTGTAGGTGTAGTCGAGCCGGGCGGGGGCGACGATGCCGGTGACGGGGGCGTCGAAGACGCCGTCGTGGGTACGGGGTGCCCCCGCGTCGCCCGCCTCACCGGCCCCGGCCGTCCCGTCCTGGGACGGCTCGAAGCAGGCGATGTCGGTGATGGCGCCGTGCCGTTCGGCGGCCCAGCGGATCCGGACCCGCATCCCGGTGCGCACGGCGTCCGGGCCCGGCGCGTCGAGCGCGTGCAGGAGCGCGGTGTCGGCGCCGTCGAGGCGGACGAGCACCCAGGCGAAGGGGGTGTCGAGCGGCTGGCCGGGGCGCGGTTCAGGGTTCCAGGCCCAGGTGGTGACGGTGCCGGTGGCGCCGACCTCGACGAGTTCGCGCAGCTCGGCGGCGGTCTCGGGGTCGTACTCGACGGGCGGCACGAGGATCCGGCCCGCCTCGGTGCGGACGCCGAGCGGGACGCGCTCGCGCAGGCCGGTGAGGAAGGCGGACTGGACGGGTCCGAGGGAGCGGGTGAAGGGGAACTCGACGACGAGCGGCGCGCGGAGGGTTTCCGGGGCGGAGGTCATGGCGGCTCCTGAGTGGGCGGTCGGGGGCGGGAAGTCCGGGCCTGGTGGTCCGGGCCGGGCGGTCCGGGCGCGGCGGCGGTCCGGGCACGGCCGTGGCCCGGGGGCGGGCCGGGGCAGGCGCGGGGCCGGGGCGTCACTCCCGGCGGTAGACCGGCGGGCGTTTCTCGGCGAAGGCGCGGGCGCCCTCCTTGGCGTCGGCCGTGGCGAAGACCGGCCAGCCGCGCTTGAGTTCGGCGGCCAGGCCCTCCTGCTCGGTCAGCTCGGCGGCCTCGTACACGGACGCCTTGACGGCCTCGACGGCGAGCGGCCCGCAGGCGTTGATCTGTTCGGCGATCTCCAGGGCGGTGTCGAGGGCGGTCCCCTCGGGCACCACGCGGCCGACCAGGCCGATGGCGGCGGCCTCTTCGGCGGTGTAGGCGCGCCCGGTGAGCAGCATCTCCAGGGCGTGGGTGCGCGGGATCTGGCGGGGCAGCCGGACGGTGGAGCCGCCGATCGGGAACAGACCGCGGCGGACCTCGAAGAGCCCGAAGGTGGCGGTGGCGCCGGCCACCCGGATGTCGGTGCCCTGGAGGATCTCGGTGCCGCCGGCCACGCAGTGGCCCTCGACGGCGGCGATGACCGGCTTGCGCGGCCGGTGGTGGCGCAGCATCGCCTTCCAGTGCAGATCGGGGTCGGCGGTCATCCGGTCCCGGTAGTGGTCGCCCGCCATGCCGCCGCCGGCGAGGGCCTTGAGGTCCATGCCCGCGCAGAACACGCCGCCCGCGCCGGTCAGGACGACGGACCGGACGGTGTCGTCCTCGTCGGCGGCGAGCCAGCCGTCGTACAGCCCGACCAGCATGGGCAGCGACAGGGCGTTCTTCGCCTCGGGGCGGTTCAGGGTGAGGACGAGGGTGGCGCCTTCGCGCCGGACGGTGAGGTGTTCGGTGCTGGCGCTCTCAGGCGTCTTGGCCATGTCTGACGTCTCCCGACTCCCGTACGCGGTCCCGTACGCATTTCTGGAACAGGTTGCAGGAGTGCCGGGATCAGTTCAATAGTTTTCTGACACTCAGTCAGATTCTTCTGCGCACCCCCTTCCCCCCTCCGCGCTTCGGCGCTCTAATGACCGCCCAGTGACCGACGGGGGTCAGCTCGGGCCAGGATCAGGAGGAACGGTGGAGTACAACCTTGCCGACCTGTTCGAATCGGTCGTCGACGTGGTCCCGGACCGCGAGGCGCTGGTCTACGTCGACCACCCCGGCACCGGCGCGGAGACCCGGCTGACCTACGCCGAACTGGACGCCGCCGCCAACCGCCTCGCCCATCACCTGATCGACGCGGGCCTGCGGCCCGGCGAGCACCTCGGGCTCCACCTCTACAACGGCACCGAGTACCTGCAGACGGTGCTCGCCTGTCTGAAGGCCCGGCTGGTGCCGGTGAACGTCAACTACCGTTACGTGGAGGAGGAGCTGGTCTACCTCTACCGCGACGCCGACCTGGCCGGACTCGTCTTCGACGCCGAGTTCACCGAGCGGGTCGCGGGCGCGCTGCCGCGGACGGAGAAGCTGCGGCACCTCGTGCGGGTGGGGACCCCGCCCGAGGACAGCGCCGCGGCCGCCGCCCTCGACTGCGTCGAGTTCGCGGACGCGGTGGCGGCCGGGTCGCCGGAGCGGGGCTTCGCACCGCGCTCGCCCGACGACCTGTTCATCATCTACACCGGCGGCACCACCGGCATGCCGAAGGGCGTGATGTGGCGCCAGGAGGACCTGTTCTTCGCGGGCCTGTTCGGCGGCGACCCGAGCGGGGAGCCGGTGAAGCGGCCGGAGGAGCTGGCCGAGCGGGTCGCGGCGGGCGGTGCGGGGATCACCTTCTTCCCCACTCCCCCGCTGATGCACGGCACCTCGACGCTCACCTCTTTCATCGCCTTCAACTACGGGCAGCGGGTGGTGATCCACCGCAAGTACGTGCCCGAGCAGGTGCTCCGCACCATCGCCAAGGAGAAGGTGTCCAGCGTGTCGCTGGTCGGCGACGCGATGCTGCGGCCGCTGATCGACGCCCTGCACGGGCCGCTGAAGGGCACCGACCTGTCCTCGCTGTTCAGCCTCTCCTCGTCCGGCGCGATCATGTCGGACACCGTCCGCGACCAGTTCCGCGCGCTCGCCCCGAACGTGCTGCTCCTGAACAACTTCGGTTCGTCCGAGTCGGGTTCGAACGGCCGGGCCACCGACGACTCGGGACCGGCCAAGGGCTTCCGGCTGCACGTCAACGAGCGCACCCAGGTGGTCGACCCGGCCACCCACAAACCAGTCGCGGTCGGCGAGGTCGGCCGGCTCGCGCAGCGCGGCCATGTGCCGCTCGGCTACTACAACGACGCGGCGAAGACCGCCGAGACCTTCTTCCAGAAGGGCGCCGAACGCTGGGTGCTGCTCGGCGACATGGCCACCGTCGGCGAGGACGGCATCGTCACGGTCCTCGGCCGGGGCTCGCAGTGCATCAACACCGGGGGCGAGAAGGTGTACCCGGAGGAGGTGGAGCAGGCCCTGAAGTCGCACCCCGACGTGTACGACGCGCTGGTCGCCGGGGTTCCGGACGCCACCTGGGGCAGCCATGTGGCGGCCGTCGTCCAACTCCGCGACGGGGCAGCCCCCTTGGACCTGCTTGCGATCCAGAGCCACTGCCGCACCCGGCTCGCCGGATACAAGGTGCCGCGCCAGCTGGTGCTCACCGACGAGATCCAGCGCTCGCCCAGCGGCAAGGCGGACTACCGCTGGGCCCGTACGGTGGCCACGGACGCCGACCGCTCCGCCTGACCGTTCCGCGACCGCCCGGCCCCGTCGCCGCCCGCCGTCGCTACACGCCGAACGTCCGCAGCTCGTCGGCCAGCTGCGCCTGCGGCAGATGGCTGTCCGGGCCGCCGCCGAGGACCAGGGTGGGCACGGTGATCGCACCGAGCCCGTCCCGCCAGGCCGGGTCGGGGTCGTTCAGGTCGGCGTTGGTGGCGTCGAGCACCGCCCAGTCGAAGGCGGCCCCCGGTTCCGGGGGCCCGGCCGGGCCGCGCCGTGGGTCGAGCGGCACGAACACCGGCGGGTCCTCCAGGACCAGCCGTCCGATCAGTCCGGGCTCGCGCTGGGCCAGCAGGTACGCGGCGGCGGCGCCCATCGAGTGCGCCACCACGGTGGCCCCGGCGAGGCCCAACGCCCGCATGAAACCGCCGAGTTCGTCGCGGAGGTCCGCGAAGCCGTACCGGCCGGGACGGTCGCTCAGCCCGTGGCCGCGCAGGTCGACCGCGTACACCCGCCGCTCCGCGGCCAGTTCGGCCGCGACCGGTGCCCAGTCGGCGCCGTCGGCGCCCCGCCCATGGACCAGGACCAGCGGCGGCGCGTCCACCGGACCGGACACCCGGTACGCGAGCCGCACCCCGTCGACGGTGACCGTGGACACCTCGGGGTCGAGGAAGGCGGCGAGCGGGCGGACGAACGCCCCGGGGTCGTCGACCCACGGGAAGTGCCCGGCGCCCTCCTGGACCACGAGTTCGGCGCCCGGGAAGCAGGCGGCGAGCTCCGCCGCCTTGGCGGGGGCGGGCCCGGGGTCGTACCCGCCCGCGAGGACGAGGACGGGCACGGTGAGCGCGCGCAGCGCGGCTCGGGTGGTCTCCGGGTCGAAGGCGCCGGGTGCGTAGAAGCTTTGTGCGGCGGGCCAGTTCACCTGCTGGTCGATCCGGCTCGCGTGCGCCTGGGCGGCCTCGTCCCAGCGGCCGTACCCGAACGGCAGGACGATCCTGGCCTCCTCCTGGGGAGAGGTGTCCGGGCCGATCGATTCGAGCGCGGCGCGCGCCGCTGGGTACCAGGGCCGGTCGGCGAAGAGCGTCTCGGCCACCGCGTCCCACTCGTCGTCGGAGGTCTCGACGCCGACCGCGCGGGTGCCCGGGGTGACCAGGACCAGGGAGCGGACGCGCTCGGGGTGCGCGGCGGCGTACAGGGTGGCCAGGTTGCCGCCCGCCGAGTGCCCGAGCAGGTCGATCCGGTCGAGGCCCAGGTGCGCGCGGAACGCCTCGACGTCGGCGACCTGCCGGTCGCAGCGGTAGCTCGCCGGGTCGGCGGGCGTCTCGCTGCCGCCGGTGCCCCGGGGCTCCAGGATCAGCAGCGTGCGGTGCGCGGTGAGCCCGCCGAGGTCGCCGAGGTAGTCGGCGTTCCGCATCGGGCCGCCGGGCAGCACGATCAGCGGGTCCCCCGGCGCGTCGCCGAGGGTCCGGTGGCGCAGTCGGGTGCCGTCGTACGAGGTGAAGCGGTCCATGCGGCCGATCATGATCACCCGACGCCGGGCACCGCAAGCGATTTCACCGAAGGCGTGCACCGCCGGTCGGCCCGGCGCGGCCGACGGGACACCGCCGGGGCGCGATACGGTGGAACGTCCGCCCCCACCAGCGAAGGAACCCGTTCCGCCGTGTCCCAGACCCGTCCGGCCGCACCGCTCTCCCCCGACGAGCTGCGCGGGGACTGCGCCAATTGTTTCGGGCTCTGCTGTGTGGCGCTGCCCTTCGCCCGGTCGCACGACTTCGCCGTGGACAAGGCATCGGGCGAGCCCTGCCGCAACCTCCAGGACGACTTCCGCTGCGGCATCCACACCCGGCTGCGTGACTCCGGTTTCCCCGGCTGCACCGTCTACGACTGCTTCGGCGCCGGTCAGCACGTCTCGCAGGTCACCTTCGGCGGGGTGTCCTGGCGTACGGAGCCGGGCAGCGCGCGGCAGATGTACGAGGTGTTCCCGGTGGTGCGCCAGCTGTACGAGCTGCTGCGCTATCTCACCGAGGCCCGCGCCCTCGCGGCCGCCCGGCCGCTCCACGCCGACCTGGACCGGGCGCTCGCCCGGGTGACGGCGCTGACCGAGGGCGACGCGGCGGCCCTGGAGAAGCTGGACGTGGCGCCGGTGCGGGCCGAGGTGAACCCGCTGCTGCTTCGCGCCAGTGAACTGGTCCGTGCGGCGGCCGGCGGCAAGCCGAAGAACCGGCGCGGCGCCGACCTGATCGGCAAGCGGCTGCGCGGTGCCCGGCTGCGGGGCGCCGACCTGCGCGGGGCGCTGCTGATCGCGGCCGATCTGACCGGGGCGGACCTCTCGCTGGCCGATCTGATCGGCGCGGACCTGCGGGACGCGGACCTGTCGGGCGCGGATCTCACCGGCGCCCTGTTCCTGACCCAGCCGCAGCTGAACGCGGCCCGTGGCGACGCGGCCACCCGCCTCCCGGACGGCTTCACCCGCCCGGCGCACTGGGCCCGCTGACCGGCCCGTACGCCGCCGGGGCCGGGTCCTAGAACTCGTACAGGTACGGCGTCGTCGTGGTCAGTTCGGCGAAGCCGAGGCGGGCCAGGATCGGGCGGCTGGTGTCGCGGGCGTCGACCTGGAGGTAGCGGTAGCCGCGGTCGACGGCGAGCCGGGCGCGGTGGGCGACCAGGGCGCGGTAGAGGCCGCGGCCGCGCCACTCGGCGAGGGTGCCGCCGCCGTACAGGCCCGCGAAGTCGGTGCCGGGGGTGAGGTCGAGCCGGGCGGAGCTGACCGGGACGCCGTCGGCGAGGGCGAGGACGGCCACGATGGTGCCGGGCGCCGCCGCCAGCTGGTCGAGCATCCGCTGGGCGGACTCGGACGAGTCGGCGCCGAAGGCTCTCGCCTGCACGTCGGCGACCTTCCGTACGCCCTCCTCGTCGGTGACGGCCGCCAGGGTGACGCCGTCGGGGAGCGGGACGGGCGCGGCCACCGTGCGGGCCTCGGCGACCATCACGGTCTCCCGTTCGTCGGGGACGAATCCGGCGGCGAGGAGTCGCCCGGGCAGGTCGGCGGGCCCGTCGTGGCCGTACAGCTTCCATTCGAAGGAACGCTCTGCCGCACGGAAGTGGGCGATCTGGGCGGCGATGGCCGCGTCGGCGTCGGCCGGGCCGAGTCCTGACCAGAGCACCCCGTTCCAGGCGTGGGCCGGTCCTGTCGTACGGACGACGAGGCCGTCCCGCTCGACGCGCGAGCCGGGCCCTTCGGGTGCTGCCGCGATGCGGAGCTGGCGGTCGTGGAGGGTGCGCAGTGCGATGAGATCCATGGCGTGCACCTCACCACCGACCGGGCCGCCCCCGCGAGCGAATTCTCGCCGGTGGCGGGGGCGGGCGGCGGTTCGGTCACCAGGTGACGGGCAGGTGTTCCGGGCCGCGGTTGACGGAGCCGGTGCGCCAGGCGATCGTGTCCGCGGGTCGGGCGAGGGCGAGGCCGGGGAAGTGTTGGAGCAGGGTGCCGAGCATGATCTCGGCCTCCAGACGGGCGAGTTGGGCGCCCGCGCAGTAGTGCGCGCCGTGGCCGAAGGCGAGGTGCGGGCCCTCGTCGCGGTCGAGGTCGAGCCGGTCGGGGTCGGTGAAGACGGCGGGGTCGCGGTTGGCGGCGGGGTAGAAGACGTAGACGGCGTCGCCCTCGGGGATGGTGACCCCGCCGACCTCGATGTCCGCGGTGGCGATCCGGGGCATGCCGACGCCGTTGCGCTGCGGGATGAAGCGGAGCAGTTCGTCGACGGCCCGGGGCAGCCCGGCGGGCCGGGCGCGCAGCCGCGCTGTCTGGCCGGGGTGGGTGAGCAGCAGGTACGCCATGGTGGCGACGATGTTGCGGACCGCGTCGAGCCCGTTGAGGGTGAGCATCACGGCCATCGAGACGAGTTCGGGGGTGCTGAGGGCGCCGGTGGCGCGGGCCGCGGCGAGTTCGCTGACGAGGTCGTCGGCGGGGTGGTCGGCGCGGTGCCGGGCGAGGTCGGCGAAGTAGCCCGCGATCTGTCTCTTCACGGATTCGCCCGCCGCCGCGGTGGTGTCGTGGGCGAGGAGTCCGGCCCGCCAGGTGTCGACGCGGCCGAGATCGGCGGCCGGGACGCCGAGGAGTTCGGCGACGACGGTGGCGGACAGCGGGCCGACGAAGTCGTCGGCGAGGTCGGCGGGCGGGCCGGTGTCGAGCAGGACGCGGGCCCGGGCCTCGGCGGCCTGCCGGGTGTGCTCGCGCAGCTCGGTGATCCGGCGGCGGCCGAAGGTGGGGGCGATGAGGCGGCGCAGCCGGGTGTGGTCGGGCGGGTCGGCCCGGCCGACACCGCCGGCCGGGGCGAGGGTGTGCGGGGTGGTGCTGGTGATGGGGCGGCCGACGGTGAGCGCGCGGCTGAGGCGGGCGTCGGCGGAGACGAGTTTGACGTCCTCGTAGCGGGTGACCAGCCAGGCGTGGCCCTCGCCGTGCGGCAGCCGGATCCGGGCCACCGGCTCCTCGTGGAGCAGCCGGTACGGCACGGGGTCGAAGTCCGTGCCGGGCAGCGGGCCCACGGCCCAGTCGTGGACGACCGGGCCGTGGGGCGGTCTCGGGGGTTCCGTCATGGGGTGGCGGCTCTCTCGGGGGTGACGGCGTTCGCGGCGTGCGGGGCGCGGGGCTCGGCCCGTACCCCGGCGTCGTGGCGCAGTGGGGTGATCTGGTCGATGTCGTAGCGGATCCGCAGCCGCTCGATGGCTTCGTGGTCGACCTGGCCGCCGGGGCCCGCGGAGTTCAGGATGTCCATCAGCTCCTCGAAGTACCGCTCGTGGTCGGGCGGCGGCGATGCCTGGAACAGCATCCGTACGGGGGCGCCGGTGGGGTTGGCGAAGGCGTGCGGGCAGCCCGGCGGCACCAGGATCAGGGTGCCGGGGGTGGCGCGGACGGCCCGCTGCCCGGAGGCGGACTCCCACTCCCGCCAGCTGTCGCGGGTGCGCACCAGCGGTTCGAAGGCGAGCACGTCGAGCTCGCCCTCCAGGACGTAGAAGAGTTCCTCGCTGTGGCCGTGGGCGTGCGCGCCGACGTCGAATCCCGGCGGGACGACGACCTCGAAGGTGGAGGCGGTACGGGTGTGCTCGCCGGTCACCTTGAAGGTGACGTGCTGGGCTGCGGTGGTCAGGGTCCTGCCGTGGCCGGGCGGCACGATGAGGCCGCCGCCCGGTCCGATGGCGGTCGCGGTCACGGGGCGGTGGTTCCTCTCACCAGACGACGGGCAGGGTCTCGGGGCCGCGGATCAGCGCGCCGCGCTGCCAGCGGATGTCCTCCTCGGGGACGGCGAGCCGCAGGTCGGGGAAGCGGGTCCACAGGGATTCGAGCAGGATGGTGGACTCGATCCGGGCGAGCATGGAGCCGGGGCAGTAGTGCGGGCCGTAGCCGAAGGAGACGTGCGGGTTGTCGGCGCGGCCGATGTCGAACTCCTCCGGGTCGGCGAAGACGGCCGGGTCGCGGTTGGCGGTGAGGTAGGAGACGTACACCGCCTCGTCCTTGGGGATGCGGACGCCGCCGACCTCGACGTCCTCCAGGGCGATCCGGGAGAGGCCGACCGCGTTGCGGTGCGGGATGTAGCGGAGGAGTTCCTCGATGGCCTGCGGGAGCAGGGCGGGCTCGGCGCGCAGCCGGGCGAGCTGGGCGGGGTGGGTGAGCAGCGCGTAGATCATGTTGGCGCTGTTGTTGCGGACGGCGTGGGCGCCGCCGATCTGGATGAGGACGGCGAGGCCGACGGCCTCCTGTTCGTCGAGGGTGCCCTCGTCGACGGCGTCGGCGAGGACGGCGGCGAGGAACTCCTGTCCGGTGCCGTGGCTGCGGCCGATGAGTTCGGTGAAGTAGCGTGCCATGTCGGCCTTGGCGCGCTCTCCGGCCTCGCGTCCGGCGCCGGCGGTGAGGATGCCGTCGGTCCAGCGGCCCATCAGCGGCTGGTCGCCCTCGGGGACGCCCATCAGTTCACTGACCATGGCGAGCGGGAACGGGCGGTTGACCAGGGCCATCAGGTCGGCGGGCGGGCCGTGTTCCTCGACCCGGTCGAGGAGCCGGTCCATCACGCTCTGGGCGTGGCCGCGCAGTGTCTCCAGGGCGCGGGCGCTGAAGGCGCGGCCGACGACCCGGCGCATCCGGGTGTGGTCCGGCGGGTCGGCGAAGCCGACGGCGCCTTCCATCGGGATGAAGTGCGGGGCGACCCGGGTGATGGAGCGGCCGTAGACGGCCTGGCGGCTGAACCGGGGGTCGGCGGAGACGAACTTGACGTCCTCGTAGCGGGTGACGAGCCAGGCGTGGCCCTCGCCGTTGGGGAGCCGGACGCGGGTGACCGGGTCCTCGTGGAGGAGGCGGGCGAGGAGCGGGTCGAAGTCGAGTCCGGTGAGGTCGGGGACGGCCCAGAAGTGGATCCGGGGCTCGTCCTTGAGATCGGTGAGGGGGGTCGTCGTCATGAGGTCACCGCCGCTGTGGTGGGGAGGGGGGTGGGGAAGGGGGTCGGGGTGGGGGCCTGGGCCGGGATGCCGAGGGTGCGGGCCGCGGGCCGTTCGGGCGTCGCCGGGTCCGTGGTCCAGCTGCCGAGGGAGATCTCGGCGGTGATGCCGGGCCCGAATCCGGCGAGGATGCCGGTGGCGCCGGGGCGCGGGCCGCCGTCCTCGGCGAAGAGGCGGCGCAGCGCGTCGAGGACGACGGCGCTGGCGATGTTGCCGTACTCGGTGAGCGTGGCCCGGCTGAAGCGGAACATGTCGGCGGGCACGTCGAGGTGCTTGCCGAGGTCGTCGAGGATGCGCGGGCCGCCCGCGTGGATCAGGTAGAAGTCCTGGCGGCCCGCGTCGCGGCCGTGGCGTGCGGCGAGGTCGACGAGGGCGGGCGCGAGCTGCTCCATGGTGCCGGGGACCCGCTTGTCGAGCAGGAAGTGGAAGCCGGTCTCGCGGACCTTGTAGGCGATCCAGTCCTCGCTGTCGGGCACCAGGTGGGAGCCGTTGCGTTCGAGACGGATGCCGGTGCCGCCGGAGCCGCGGACCACGGCGGCGGCGACGGCGTCGCCGAAGAGGCCGTTGGAGAGCAGGTTGCCGACGCCGAGATCGGCGGGCTGGTAGCAGAGCGAACAGAACTCGCAGGCGACGATCAACGCGTTGGCGCCCGGGTAGGCGGCGCAGAAGTCGTGGGCGCGGTTGATCGCCGCGCCGCCCGCGGCGCAGCCGAGCTGGGCGATGGGGAGCTGGCGGGTGTCGGGGCGGAAGCCCAGGTTGTTGATCATCCAGGCGGTGAGCGACGGCATCGTGAAGCCGGTGCAGGAGACGTAGACGATCAGGTCGATGTCGGCGGCGGCGAGTCCGGCGTGGGCCAGTGCCTCGTGGACCACGGCGGGGACGCGGGCCTTGGCCTCGGTCTCGTACACCTCGTTGCGCGCCTCGAAGCCGGGGTGGGCGAGGGTGCGCTCGATGGGCTGCACCAGATGCCGTTTCTCGACGCCCGTGTTGCCGATCAGCCGCAGGACGAGCGGCAGCGACGGGTGGCCCGCGTGCAGGGTGCGGGCCAGGTCGAGGGTCTCTCGCTGGGTGATCACGTGCTCGGGCACGGCGACGGCGGGACGGCACAGGACGGGCATGGGGGTTCGTGTTCCATTTCGTCCGGGGGTGGGGAGGGAAGCCGGACGGCATCATCTTCAGGTCCCCTTTCCCCCGCCGAGCACCGTTCGCGCCCCCCGGGGCGCAATCGCACCCGATGGTGTGATCTTCGTCGGGCGGCGGGAGCGCGCCACCGCTCGGGCGGGCGTACGAGAGGGGCGCACGGACGAGAAAACCCGCCCCGACCTCTTGCCAAGGCCCGGGGGCGGCCGGTTTTACTGGGCCCGCAAGGATCTACCGAATGATCGGTCGCCCGTTTTGCGGGACGGTACGCGGGGCGGTCCGCAGGGCGGTACGAGGCTGGTCACCGGACGGCGCGAGGCGAGGGAGCGGGCGGATGACGGAACTGCTGGACGCGGGCGAGCGGCTCGGGCGCGAGGAGCTGGCGGCCCTCCAGCTGGAGCGGCTGCGGGCGACGCTGCGGCACGCCTACGACCGGGTGCCGTTCTACCGCGAGGCGTTCGACAAGGCCGGGGTCCGGCCGGAGGACTGCCGCTCGCTCGCCGATCTGGCCCGTTTCCCGTTCACCGCCAAGAGCGATCTGCGCGACCACTACCCGTTCGGGATGTTCGCCGTCGAGCAGTCCGAGATCCGCCGGATCCACGCCTCCAGCGGCACCACCGGGCGGCCCACCGTGGTCGGCTACACCCAGCGGGACCTGGACACCTGGGCGGACGTGGTGGCCCGCTCGATCCGCGCGGCGGGCGGGCGGCCCGGCCACAAGGTCCATGTGGCGTACGGCTACGGCCTGTTCACCGGCGGCCTCGGCGCGCACTACGGCGCCGAGCGGCTCGGCTGTACGGTGATCCCGGCGTCCGGCGGCATGACCGCCCGCCAGGTGCAGCTGATCCAGGACTTCCGGCCCGAGATCATCATGGTGACGCCCTCGTACATGCTCACGCTGCTCGACGAGTTCGAGCGGCAGGGCGTCGACCCGCGCGCCACCAGCCTGAAGGTGGGGATCTTCGGCGCCGAGCCGTGGACCGAGGAGATGCGCCGGGAGATCGAGGAGAGGTTCGCGCTCGACGCCGTCGACATCTACGGGCTCTCCGAGGTGATGGGCCCCGGCGTGGCACAGGAGTGTGTGGAGACCAAGGACGGGCTGCACATCTGGGAGGACCACTTCTATCCGGAGATCGTCGACCCGGTCACCGGCGAGGTGCTGCCCGACGGCGCGGAGGGCGAGCTGGTGTTCACCTCCCTCACCAAGGAGGCCATGCCGGTGATCCGCTACCGCACCCGCGACCTGACCCGGCTGCTGCCGGGCACCGCGCGGGTGTTCCGGCGGATGGCGAAGGTGACCGGCCGCAGCGACGACATGGTGATCCTGCGCGGGGTGAACCTGTTCCCGACCCAGGTCGAGGAGATCGTGCTGCGCACCCCGGGCGTGGCCCCGCACTTCCAGCTCCGGCTGACGAAGGAGGGCCGGCTGGACGCGCTCACGGTGCGGGCCGAGGCCCGCCCGGAGGCGACGCCCGAGCAGCGCGCGGCGGCGGCCCGGGCGATCGCGGCGGGGGTCAAGGACGGCATCGGGGTGTCGGTGGCGGTGGAGGTGGTGGATCCGGAGACCCTGGAGCGCTCGGTCGGCAAGATCAAGCGGATCGTGGACCTGCGGGAGGCCCGCTGACGTCCGTGCGGGCGTCGGCACCGGCACCGGCACCGGCGTCGCTCGCGGCGGCGGCGAACCGGTCGCGCAGCTCCCGCTTGAGGATCTTCCCGGAGGCGTTGCGGGGCAGCGCGTCGACCAGCACGATCCGCTTGGGGGCCTTGAAGTGGGCCAGCTTCTGCCGTGCGTGTGCGAGGAGTTCGGTCTCGGTGACCTCGGCCCTGGTCACCACGAAGGCGGTGACGGCCTCGATCCAGCGCGGGTCGGGCAGACCGACGACGGCGGTCTCGGCGACGGCCGGATGGGTGTAGAGGACGTCCTCGACCTGCCGGGAAGCGACCAGCACTCCCCCGGAGTTGATGACGTCCTTCACCCGGTCGACGACCGTGAAGTAGCCCTCGGCGTCCCGGACCGCGAGGTCGCCGGAGCGGAACCAGCCGTCGCGGAAGGCGTGTGCGGTCTCCTCCGGCTTCTCCCAGTAGCCGGTGCACAACTGCGGTGACCGGTAGACGACTTCGCCCGGGGTGCCGTCCGGCACGTCCTTGCCGTGCTCGTCGGTGATCCGGGCCTCGACGTGCCGGACGGGCCGGCCGCAGGAGTCGAGCCGGCCGTCGTGCTCGTCGGGGCCGAGCACGGTGGCGAGCGGGCCGATCTCGGACTGCCCGAAGCAGTTGTAGAAGCCGAGTCCCGGCAGCCGGGCGCGCAGTCCTTCGAGGACCGGGACCGGCATGATCGAGGCGCCGTAGTACGCCTTGCGCAGTGCGGTCAGGTCACGGGTGGCGAACTCGGGGTGCTGGGCGAGCCCGATCCACACGGTGGGCGGCGCGAACAGGCTGTCGCAGCGGCCGGATCCGATCAGGTCGAAGAGGACCGCCGGGTCGGGTCCGTCGACGATGGTGTTCTCGGCGCCGACCGCGAGGTAGGGCAGCAGGAACACATGGGTCTGCGCGGAGTGGTAGAGCGGCAGCGAGTGCACCGGCCGGTCGTCCTCGCCGAGGTCGAGCGCGTCGATGGCGCTCGCGTACTCGTGGACCAGGGCCCGGTGGGTCATCATCGCGCCCTTGGGCAGGGCGGTGGTGCCGGAGGTGTAGAGCAGCTGGACGAGGGCGCCGGGGTCACGGCCGGGACGGTCGGGGTCGTACGGGCCGGGCCCGGGCGCGGTGGCCGCGGTCGCCGCGTCGGCGGCGGTGAGCCGGGCGAGGAACGAGTCCTCGGTGTCGCGGAGCGCGCGTACCGGGATGTCGTCCGGCACCCGGTCGGCGAGCGCCGGGTCGGCGAGCACGAGCGCGCTGCCGGACTGGCGGAGCAGATAGTCCAGGTCGTCGCCGGTCAGATGGTGGTTGACCGGCACGTGCACCAGGTCCGCGCGGGCGCAGGCCAGGAAGGCGATCAGATAGGCGTCGGAGTTGTGGGCGTACGTCGCCACCCGGTCGCCCGCGGCGAGACCGGCGCCCCGCTCCGGGTCGCGCAGCAGGGCGGTGGCCGCCGTGACGGCGGCGTCCAGTGCGGCGTACGTCCAGGCGCGGTCGCCGTAGCGGACGGCGGTGCGCCCGGGGACGCGCTCGGCGCTCGCGCGGAGCACGCCGTCGACGGTGCGGGTGAGCAGGGCTCGTTCCATGACCGCAGATCCTCGGGCGCCCCGGACGCCGGGTCAAGTAGCACGGCGCCCGGGGCGGCCGTCGCCCCGGGCGCCGTCGAGGCGCGGCCCCCGTCCGGTCAGGGGCTGAACGACAGGAACACGAAGGCGGCGAAGATCGAGAGGTGGACGCCGCCCTGGAGGAGCGTGGCGCGGCCCGGCACCACGGTCAGGGCGCTCACCGCGCCGGTGAGCACGAGCAGCACCATGTGCAGCGGGCCGAGGCCGAGCACCAGCGGTCCTTCGAGCCAGATGGAGGCCAGCGCGATGGCCGGGATGGTGAGGCCGATGGAGGCGATGGCGGAGCCGTACGCGAGGTTCATGCTGGTCTGCATCCGGTCCCGGCGGGCCGCGCGGACGGCGGCCAGGGTCTCGGGGAGCAGCACCATCAGGGCGATGACCACACCGACGACGGCCTTGGGCAGCCCGGCGGACTCGACGCCGTCCTCGATGGTGGGCGAGACCAGCTTGGCGAGGCCGACGACGGCGACGAGCGCGACGACGAGCAGACCGAGGCTGAACCAGGTCTCGCGGGAGGTCGGCGGGTCGGCGTGCTCGTCCTCGGACTCCTTGCCGTCGGGGCGCGGGCGCGGCACCGGCAGGAAGTAGTCGCGGTGCCGGACGGTCTGGACGGCGACGAACACGCCGTACAGACAGAGCGAGGCGACGGCGGCGAAGGCGAGCTGCGCGGTGGAGAACTCGGGTCCGGGGTGACTGGTGGTGAACGTCGGCAGGACCAGGGTCATGGTCGCGAGGGTGCAGACGGTGGCGAGGGCGCCGCCGGAGCCCTCGGCGTTGAAGACGGCGACCCGGTTGCGCAGCGCGCCGACCAGCAGGGACAGGCCGACGATGCCGTTGCAGGTGATCATGACGGCGGCGAAGACGGTGTCCCGCGCGTAGGTGGCGGTCTTCTCACCGCCGCCCGCCATCAGGGTGACGATCAGGCCGACCTCGATGACGGTGACGGCGACGGCGAGGACGAGCGAGCCGTAGGGTTCGCCGACCCGGTGCGCGACGACCTCGGCGTGGTGGACCGCGGCGAGGACGGCGGCGAAGAGCAGCACCGTGATGAGCGCGACGGCGAAGCCCGGTAGGTCCCGCCCCCAGCCCGCGGCGAGACCTACGGCGGCGACCACCGGGCCCCAGGTGGTCCATTGTCGTGTCAGGGCTGCGGAACTCGAACTCATGCCCTGAATCCTGCCACAAAGGGGAGGAATGCCTTCCGCTCGCCGCGAGGCACAGAAATGATAGGGCGTCAGTTCGAGTCGGGGTCAGGCGGGTTGCCGCCGCGTCGGGTCGGGCGTCCGTGGCCCGCCGGGTCAGAGCTGCCGGTCGCGGCCCTCCCAGTACGGGTCGCGCAGCCGCCGCTTGTAGAGCTTGCCGTTGGGGTCGCGGGGCATGTGGTCGATGAAGTCGACGGACTTGGGGCGCTTGTACCCGGCGAGACGGCGCTCGCAGTGGGCGAGGATCGCGGCGGCGAGTTCGGGCCCCGGCTCGTACCCCTCGGCGGCCTCGACGACGGCCTTGACCTCCTCGCCCCAGTCGGCGTGCGGGATGCCGAAGGCGGCGGCGTCGGCGACGGCCGGATGGGCGAGGAGTTCGGACTCGATCTCGGCGGGGTAGATGTTGACGCCGCCGGAGATGATCATGTCGATCTTGCGGTCGCGGAGGAAGAGATAGCCGTCCTCGTCGAGCACCCCGAGGTCGCCGACCGTGAAGAAGTCGCCGATCCGGCTGGAGTCGGTCTTGGCGTCGTCCTTGTGGTAGCGGAAGCCGCCGGTGTTCATCTTCAGGTAGACGGTGCCGAGTTCGCCGGGGCCGAGCCGCTCGCCGTCGTCGTCGAAGACGGCGAGTTCGCTGATCGGCCAGGCGCGGCCGACGGTGCCGGGCTTCTTCAGCCAGTCCTCGGCGGTGGCGAAGGCGCCGCCGCCCTCGCTGGCCGCGTAGTACTCCTCGACGCAGGTCCCCCACCACTCGATCATGGCCCGCTTGACATGGTCGGGGCAGGGCGCGGCGCCGTGGATGGCGTGCCGCATCGCGGACACGTCGTAGCGGTCCTTGGTCTCCTGCGGGAGCGCGAGCAGCCGGTGGAACTGGGTGGGCACCATATGGGTGTGGGTGCAGCGGTGGGCGTCGATGAGCCGCAGCATCTCCTCGGGCGTCCACTTGTCCATCAGGACGACGGGGTGGCCGATGTGCAGGGCGGCGCCCGCGAACTGGAGCACGGCGGTGTGGTAGAGCGGCGAGCAGACCAGATGGACGTTGCCGTCGAACGGCCTGATGCCGAAGATGCCGAGGAAGCCGCCGAGGTAGGTCTCCTCCGGGGCCTTGCCGGGCAGCGGGCGGCGGATGCCGCGCGGGCGGCCGGTGGTGCCGGAGGTGTAGTTCATCACCCAGCCGAGGGTGCGGTCGTCGGGCGGGGTGCCGGGCTGCCCTTCGAGGAGCGCGGTGTACGGGCGGAAGCCGGGGATCGCGCCCACGGCGTGCCGGTGGCTCGCGGGCAGCCCTGCCTCGTCCGCGGCGGCCGACGCGGCCTCGGCGAACCGTTCGTGGGCGATGAGCACCTTGGCGCCGGAGTCGGCGACGATCCAGGCGATCTCGGGGCCGACCAGGTGGTGGTTGACCGGGACGAGGTAGAACCCGGCTTGGGCGGCGGCGAGATAGGCGGTGAAGAACTCGATGCCGTTGGGCAGGACGACGGCGAAGGAGTCGCCGCGCTGGAGTCCGGCCGCGCGCAGTCCGTGGACCAGCTGGTTGACGGCGGCGTGCAGGCGTCCGGCGGACCACTGCTCACCGTCCGGAGCGGTGATCACGATCCGGTCGGGTTCGGCGGCGGCCTGGGCCCAGAAGCCGTTGGGGCTGTCACTCATGGGAGCTCCTTCCGGCGATGCGGTTGATGCGGTCGACGGCCTGCTCGAAGCCGCGGGTGAGCTCGTCGAAGACCTGCTGGACGCTGCGCTCGGAGTTCATCCGGCCGACGATCTGGCCGACCGGGGTGCCGAGCAGCGGGGCGACCTCGTACTTCTGGATCCGGGAGACCGCCTCGGCGACGAGCAGACCTTGCAGCGGCATCGGCAGCGGGCCGGGGCCCGCCGGGTCGTCCCAGGCGTCGGTCCACTCGGTGCGCAGCTGGCGGGCGGGCTTGCCGGTCAGGGCGCGGGAGCGGACGGTGTCGCCGGAACCGGCGGCGAGCAGCTTGGCGGTCAGCGCCCGGGAGTGCAGCTCGGCCTCGGTGGTGGTGAGCCAGAGCGAGCCGAGCCAGACGCCCTGGGCGCCGAGGGCGAGCCCGGCGGCGATCTGCTCGCCGCTGCCGATGCCGCCCGCGGCGAGCACGGGCAGCGGGGCGACCGCCTCGACGACCTCGGGGGTGAGCACCATGGAGGCGATCTCGCCGGTGTGGCCGCCGGCCTCGTAGCCCTGGGCGACGACGACGTCGATGCCCGCGTCGGCGTGGTGCCGGGCGTGCCGGGCGCTGCCCGCGAGGGCGGCGACGAGGACGCCGTGGTCGTGGGCGCGGGCGACGACGTCGGCGGGCGGTGAGCCGAGGGCGTTGGCGAGGAGTTTGATCGGGTAGTCGAAGGCGACGTCGAGCTGGCCGCGGGCGACCTGCTCCATCCAGCCGGTGATGCGCCAGCCGGACGCCTCGCCCTCGGCGAGTTCGGGGACGCCGTGCTTGGCGAGGGTGGCCCGGACGAACTCGCGGTGCTCGGCCGGGATCATGGCCTCGACGTCGGCCTCGGAGACCCCGTCGACCTTCTTCGCGGGCATCACCACGTCGAGGCCGTAGGGCAGCCCGTCGGTGTGCTCCTGCATCCAGTCGAGGTCGCGGGCGAGGTCGTCGGGGGCGGTGTAGCGCACGGCGCCGAGGACGCCGAACCCGCCGGCTCTGGTGATGGCGGCGGCCACCGCGGGGAAGGGCGTGAAGCCGAAGATGGCGTGCTCGATCCCCAGGGTGCGACTCAGCTCCGTCTGCATGGGCGGCAGGATGCCGCAGCCGCCGTACCGAGGGAAGAGATTTTCTGATGCAGTGTCAGATTCTTCGCCGAGTTTCCTTCCGGCCCGGTCTGAGGAAGGGTGGGACGGGACGGACGGTCCGGGCCGCCGCGCGTTCGGCGGCGGGGTCATCGCCCTGGGAGGCGTGCTGATGAGCGGTACGGTGCCGGGCGCGGCGGCGTCGGCCGGGCGGGGTGCGACCGGTGCGTCGGGTGACGGGCGGGCGGCGGTGCCGGGCGCGGCGGGGTCCGGGGGTGGCGCCTCCGGCGGACCGCGGTTCGGTCCCGCGCGGCGGACCACGCTGCGGCGCGGCTCGGCCGAGCGGGCCGGACTGCTTCCCGCGCACCTGGACCGCCTTGTCGCCGAGGCGGAGTCGTTCCTGCGCCCCGCCCCCGCCCACCCCTGGTACGCGGGGGCGGTGCTGCTCGCCGGGCGCGGCGGGACGGTGGCGCTGCACCGGCCGATCGGCATGGCGGTGCGCTACTCCGCGTACGACGAGAAGACCGGCACCGGGGTCGAGCTGCCCGCCGACCGGCAGGTCCCAATGCGCGAGGACACCGTCTTCGATCTGGCGTCGGTGTCGAAGCTGTTCACGTCGATCCTCGCGGTGCAGCAGATCGAGCGCGGGCGGCTGGTCCTGGAGCGGCCGGTGGTCGACTACCTGCCGGAGTTCGGGCAAGGCGGCGGTGCTGATGGTGGTGCCGGTGCCGGTTACAAGCGGGAGATCACGGTCCGTCAGCTGCTCACCCACACCTCGGGGCTGCGGTCCTGGATCCCGCTGTACGAGGAGCCGACCCGGGAGGGCAGGCTGCGGCGGCTGTGGGACGAGGTGCCCACGCACCGGCCGGGCACGGTCTACCGGTACTCCGACCTGAACCTGATCACGCTGCAACTGATCCTGGAGGAGATCACCGGTCACGGACTCGATGCGCTGCTCCGGAACGAGATCACCGCTCCGCTCGGGATGCACCGCACACGTTTCAATCCCCCGCTCTCGTGGCGTCCCGGCATCGCCGCGACCGAGGACGCCCGGCCGCCGTGGTCGGGACTCGACCGCGGCATGGTGCGGGGCGAGGTGCACGACGAGAACGCGTACGGGATGGGCGGGGTCGCCGGGCACGCCGGGGTGTTCGCCGACGCCTGGGACCTGGCGGTGCTCGCCCGCACCCTGCTGAACGGCGGGGCGTACGGCGAGGCCCGGATCCTCTCCCCCGCGTCGGTGGAGCTGATGTTCACCGACTTCAACACCGCGTTCCCCGGCGACGCGCACGGGCTCGGCTTCGAGCTGGACCAGCGCTGGTACATGGGCGCGATGGCGACCCCGCACAGCGCGGGCCACACCGGCTTCACCGGCACCAGCCTGGTGCTCGACCCCAGCACCGACTCCTTCCTGATCGTGCTCGGCAACTCCGTCCATCCGGTGCGGACCTGGCGCTCCGGCTCGGCGCCCCGGGAGGCGACGGCCGACGCGCTCGCCCGGGCGGTGCCGGTGCGCCCGCCCCGGGGCCGTACCGCCTGGTTCTCCGGGATGTCCGACGCCACCACCGCCACCCTGGCGCTGCCCGCGCCGACCGGCGCGGCCCGGCTGGGCTGCGCGGTCTGGTGGGACACCGAGGCAGCCGACGCGGCCGTCCTGGAGGCCCGTGCCGAGGCGGCCGGTGACGACGCCTGGACCCCGGTCCCCTTCACCACCACGGCCCGCCCGGCATCACCGCGGAACCACCCGGACGCCACCCTCACCGGCTGGTCCGGCCGCACCTGGCACACCCTCAGCGCCGACCTCACCCGCTGGTCCGCCACCCCGCTCCGGCTCCGCTGGCGGTGCACGACGGACGGCCGCCGTCGGGGCCGTGGCGTCTACGTCACCGAGCTGCGGGTCCTGGACGGGCGGGCGGGTGTGTTGTTCGACGAGTCCAGGCCCGGGGACCGCGCGCGGATCGAGGCGCGAGGGTGGACGGCGTCGGCGGACTGACCCGGCGGGACCGGAGCTCGTCCGTGTCCGCCGGTCTCATCGCCCCGCCGGCTCCGTTCCGCTCGGGGTCGCCGCCTCCCGGAGGGCTTCCAGGACCGGGCGGATCAGAGGGTGGTCGGCGGCGCCCCGGCGGACGGCGGCGAACACGCGGCGGGTGGGGGCGACACCGTCGACGGGGTGGACGACGACGCCGGTGAGGTCGGTTCCCCGCAGAGCCGAGCGGGGCACCAGGGCGACGCCCGCCCCGGCGGCGGCGAGGGCGACGACGGCGCGGAAGTCGTCGGACGCGTGCTCGAAGCGGGGGGCGAAGCCCGCGTACTCGCAGGCCAGGACGGTCACGTCGAGGCAGGGATTGCCGGTGGACTGGCCGATCCAGGGGTCCTTGGCGAGGTCGGCGAGCGCGGTCCGCTCGCGCGCGGCGAGCGCGTGGTCGAGCGGCAGGACGGCGTCGAACGGCTCCGCGTACAGCGGGACCCGGGTGAGGCGGGCGTCGTCCGCGCCCGGCGCGCCCCGGTACTCGACGGCCACCGCCACGTCGACCTGCCGGTCCAGGACCATCAGCAGGCTCTCGTCGCCCTCGGCGTCCTGGACGCGGACCCGGATGCCGGGCGCGCTGCGGGCGAGCGCGCCGATCGCGGGGGCCACCACCAGGCCGATGCCGGTGGCGAAGGCCGCGACCGTGACCGTACCGGCGTCACCGGAGCCGTACGCGGCGAGCTCCGCCTCGGCCCGCTCCAGCTGGGCGAGGACCGCGTTGGCGTGGCTGAGCAGGATCTCCCCGGCCGGGGTGAGGCGGGCGCCCCGCGCGCCGCGCTCGACGAGCCGGTGGCCGGTCTCCTGCTCCAGTGCCGCGAGCTGCTGGGAGACCGCGGAGGGGGTGAGATAGAGCGCGGCGGCAGCCGCCGTGACGGTACGGTGGTCGGCCACCGCCCGGAGGATGTGCAGCCGCCGCGCTTCGATCATGCCCCTAGTTTCGCAGGGCGGCGCGCGCGTCGACGAACGCGTCCACAGCCCGGTTCACATCATCCGACGAATGCGCGGCGGACAGCTGCACCCGGATGCGGGCCTGGCCCTGCGGCACCACCGGGTAGGAGAACCCGATCACGTACACCCCGCGCTCCAGGAGCAGCTCCGCCATGCGGCCCGCCTCGGAGGCGTCACCGATCATCACCGGGGCGATGGCGTGGTCGCCGGCGAGGATGTCGAAGCCCTCCTCGGTCATCCGGCGGCGGAACAGCGCGGTGTTGGCGCGCAGCTGCTCGCGCAGGTCACCGGCGGACTCCAGGAGGTCGAGGACCTTGAGGGAGGCGGCGGCGATCACCGGGGCGAGGGTGTTGGAGAAGAGGTACGGGCGGGACCGCTGGCGCAGCAGCGCGACGATCTCGGCGCGGGCCGCGACATAGCCGCCGGAGGCGCCGCCGAGGGCCTTGCCGAGGGTGCCGGTGATGATGTCGACGCGGTCCATCACGCCGTGCAGCTCGGGGGTGCCGCGGCCGCCGGGGCCGACGAAGCCGACGGCGTGCGAGTCGTCGACCATGACCATGGCGTCGTAGCGCTCGGCCAGGTCGCAGATCTCGTCGAGCGGGGCGACGTAGCCGTCCATCGAGAAGACGCCGTCGGTGACGATCAGCTTGCGCCGGGCGCCGCCCTCGGCGGCCTCCTTGAGCTGCTGATCCAGGTCGGCCATGTCGCGGTTGGCGTAGCGGAAGCGGCGGGCCTTGGAGAGCCGGATGCCGTCGATGATGGAGGCGTGGTTGAGGGCGTCGGAGATGACCGCGTCCTCGGGGCCGAGCAGGGTCTCGAAGACGCCGCCGTTGGCGTCGAAGCAGGAGGAGTAGAGGATCGTGTCCTCCTGGCCGAGGAACCGGGACAGGCGTCCCTCCAGCTCCTTGTGGACCTCCTGGGTGCCGCAGATGAAGCGCACCGAGGCCATGCCGTAGCCCCAGCGGTCGAGGGCCGCGTGGGCGGCGGCGACCACGTCGGGGTGGTCGGCGAGGCCGAGGTAGTTGTTGGCGCAGAAGTTCAGCACCTCGCCGGGACGGCCGCCGGAGGTGACCTCGACGGTCGCGGACTGGGGGGTGCCGATGACCCGCTCGGGCTTGTGCAGCCCGGCCTGGCGGATCTCTTCGAGGGTGGCGCGGATGTCGTCGCGTACGGAGTCGAACATGGTGAGGGCTCCTGAGGAGTGCGTACGTACGGTCGGGAGGGGCGGCGGTGCGGTGGCCGACCCGGTCAGACGGTCGTCCAGTCGAGGATGACCTTGCCGCCCTTGCCGGACGCGGCGTCGTCGAAGGCCGCCTCGAAGTCGGTGTACGCGTAGCGT
This sequence comes from Streptomyces sp. NPDC090025, assembly GCF_044748125.1. Lineage (NCBI taxonomy): Bacteria > Bacillati > Actinomycetota > Actinomycetes > Kitasatosporales > Streptomycetaceae > Streptomyces > Streptomyces sp. NPDC090025. The sequence continues at coordinate 62,322 of NZ_JBIVFL010000008.1, forward strand.
CCGGTGATCACCGGGGACAGGTCGAGGCCGCCCTCCAGGAGCACCGACATCGCGTACCAGGTCTCGAACATCTCGCGGCCGTAGATGCCCTTGATGGTGATCATCGAGGTGACGATCTTCGCCCAGTCGACGGCGAAGTCCTCGCTCGGCAGGCCGAGCATGGCGATCTTTCCGCCGTTGGTCATGTTGGCGATCATGTCGCGCATGGCGTGCGGGTTGCCCGACATCTCCAGACCGACGTCGAAGCCCTCCTTGAGGCCGAGGGTGCGCTGGCCCTCGGCGATGCTGCTCTCCGCGACGTTCAGCGCGAGCGAGACGCCGGTCTTGCGGGCCAGCTCCAGGCGCTCCTCGCTGACGTCGGTGACGACGACGTGGCGGGCGCCGGCGTGCTTGGCGACGGCGGCGGCCATGATGCCGATCGGGCCCGCGCCGGTGACCAGCACGTCCTCGCCGACCAGCGGGAAGGAGAGCGCGGTGTGCACCGCGTTGCCGAACGGGTCGAAGATCGCGGCGACGTCGAGGTCGACCGGCACCCGGTGCACCCAGACGTTGGCGGCGGGCAGCACCACGTACTCGGCGAACGCGCCGTCGCGGCCGACGCCGAGGCCGACGGTGGCGCGGCACAGGTGGCGGCGGCCGGCCAGGCAGTTGCGGCACTTGCCGCAGACCAGGTGGCCCTCGCCGCTGACCAGGTCGCCGACGGCGATGTCGGCGACGTCGCGGCCGGTCTCGACGACCTCGCCGACGAACTCGTGGCCGAGGGTCAGCGGGGTGGCGATGGTCTTCTGCGCCCAGCCGTCCCACGAGCGGATGTGCAGGTCGGTGCCGCAGATCCCGGTCCGCTTGACCTTGATCAGTACGTCACCGGGGCCCGCCTGCGGCTCGGGCACGTCCGTGAGCCAGAGTCCCGGCTCCGCCTTCTGCTTGACCAGCGCCTTCAATGTCACGGCTCCCGACGTACGCGTCCTGTGATGTCCCGGGTCCTGGCACGGTGAAACGCCCAAGATCCCTGAATGAAATCTCCCGCACGTCGGGCCCGCGGTCCATCGAGGATTTCTTAACCGCCCTCATAGATCAGCTTCACGCCGCTGGCCGGGGCGGCTTCGGCGTCAACCCGCCGTTCCGTCGAGCACCGACATGGCCGCGTTGTGGCCGGGTACCCCGCTCACCCCGCCGCCGCGCACGGCGCCCGCACCGCAGAGCAGGACGTTGGGCCGTCCGGTGGACACGCCCCAGCGGTCCGGACGGTCGGCGCGGTCCGCGCGGTCGGGGGTGTCCTCGCCGAACGGGAAGGAGAGGTCCCGGTGGAAGATGTGGCCGCCGGGCAGCCGCAGTTCGCGTTCCAGGTCGAGCGGGGACTTCGCCTCGACGCAGGGCCGGCCGTCGGCGTCGCGGGCCAGACAGTCGGTGATCGGCTCGTCGAGCACGGCGTCGAGCTGGTCGAGGGTGGCCCGCAGCAGGGCGTCCCGGCTGCCTTCAGGGTCGGCGGTGAACAGCCGCGCGGGCGCGTGGAGACCGAAAAGGGTGAGCGTCTGGTAGCCGCGGGCGGCGGCCTCGGGGCCGAGGATGCTCGGGTCGGTGAGGGTGTGGCAGTAGATCTCGGCGGGCGGGGCGGTGGGCAGCCGTCCGGCGGCCGCCTCGGCGTAGGCGGTGGCGAGCTGCCCGTACCCCTCGGCGATGTGGAAGGTGCCGGAGAACGCCTCGCGCGGGTCGACGGAGCGGTCGCGGAGCCGGGGCAGCCGGGTGAGCACCATGTTCACCTTGAGCTGGGAGCCCTCGACGACCGCCTCCCGCGGCGTGGCGGGGGTTTCGCCGAGGAGGCCGGCGAGCGCCTGCGGGGAGGCGTTGACGAGGACGTGCCGGGCGCCGACCACGCCCTCACCGTCCGTCGTGCGCCAGGTGACCTCGGGGCGGGTGCCGTCGGTCTCGATCCGGGTGACCTCGTGGCCGGTCAGCAGGGTCGCCCCGGCGGCCCTGGCCGCCTCGGCGAGTGCGGTGGTGAGCGCGCCCATGCCGCCGACGGGCACGTCCCAGTCGCCGGTGCCGCCGCCGATCACGTGGTAGAGGAAGCAGCGGTTCTGCGCCAGGCCGGGGTCGTGGGCGTCGGCGAAGGTGCCGATCAGGGCGTCGGTGAGGACCACTCCGCGCACCAGGTCGTCGGCGAACCACTTCTCCACGGCGGCCCCGATGGGCTGCTCGACCAGCATCTCCCAGGTCTCGTCGTCGTCCACCAGCGCCCGCAGCCGCGCCCGGGTCGGCAGCGGCCCGGTGAGCGTGGGGAAGATCCGCCGGGCGGCCCGCGCGGTGCGCCCGTAGAACTCCCGCCAGGCGTCGTACTCGCGGTCGGAGCCGGTCAGCGCGGCGAACGAGGCCCGGGTGCGGTCCTGGCCGCCGCCGACCAGGAGTCCTGAGCCGCCGTGCGCGGTGGCGTACGGGGTGTACGAGGAGATGGACCGCTTGCGGACGGCGAAGCGCAGTCCGAGGTCCTTCACGATCGTGTCGGGGAGCAGCGAGACCAGGTAGGAGTAGCGCGAGAGCCGTACGTCGACCCCGGCGAAGGGGCTGGTGGAGACGGCGGCGCCGCCGGTGTGCCCGAGCCGTTCGAGGAGGAGGACCCGGCGGCCCGCGCGGGCGAGGTAGGCGGCGGCGACGAGTCCGTTGTGGCCGCCGCCGACGATGACGGCGTCGTACGAGCCCTGCGGCGCGGCCGGGGAATCCGGGCCGGGTGCGGGGCCAGGACCGGGCGCGGGTACGGGGGCGGCTGCGGGCGTGGGTGCGGTCATGGCTCTTGCTAACACCTGACCGGCACCGCCACCAGAGGGCGTACGGGCCGGGGCGGACGGTGTGGGCAGTGTGCGGCGGGCAGTGTGTGGCGGGCGAGGTGCGGCGGGGCGCGGGTCAGCGCGCGCCGCCCGCCAGCCGCTCCCGGCAGTGGGTCTCGTCGGCGCGGGCCGCGCGGGTGGCGGGGTGGTCGGGTCCGAAGAGCCGGGTGCGGGTCTCGGTCAGCTCCTGGTGCTCGGCGAGCGCCTCGTGCCAACGGCCCAGCCAGCCCAGCGCGATGGCGGCCTCGCGGCGGCTGGCCAGGGTGTCGGGGTGGTCGGCGCCGAGCACCCTGACCCGGGCGGCGCGCACCGCGCGGGCCTCGGTCAGGGCCTCTTCCCAGCGGCCGAGCCGGCCGAGGTTGACGCCGAGTCCGTGCCGGGCGCGCAGGGTCTCGGGGTCGTCCGCCCCCGAGGTCCTGGTCCGGGCGTCGACAAGGGCGCGGTAGAGGGTGCCCGCCTCCTCGGCGCGGCCGAGCCGGCCGAGGCAGATGCCGGTCTCGTAGCGGGCGGCGAGGGTGTCCGGATGGTCGGCGCCGAGGACGCCCGCGCGGGCGTCGGCGACCTGCCGGTACTGGGTGAGCGCGTCGGACCAGCGGCCGAGCCGGCCGAGCGCCTGGCCGACCTCGTGGCGGGTGGTGAGGGTGTCGGGGTGGTCGGGGCCGAGCAGGCGACTGCGGGCGTCGGTGACCTCGCGGGCGGTGGCGTACGCCTCGGCGACCCGGCCGACCCGGCCGAGCGTGAAGGCCAGGTTGTGGCGGCAGCGCAGGGTGTCCGGGTGGTCGGGGCCGATGGTGCGCTCGCGGACGGCGAGCACCTGCTCGTACACCACGCACGCCTCGGCGTGCCGGCCGAGGCCGCCGAGCGCGTACCCGGTCTCCTGGCGGGCGGCGAGGGTGTCGGGGTGGTCGGCGCCGAGGGTGCGGGCCCGGCCCTCGGCCACCAGGCCGTACTGCCGCAGCGCCTCGGCGGGCAGTCCGAGCCGGGTGAGGGCGAAGCCGAGTTCGTAGCCGCTGGCGAGGGTGTCGGGGTGGTCGGTGCCGAGGACGTGGTCCCGGTCCCGTACGACGGTACGGAGCAGGTCGGCGGCCTCCTGCCAGCGGCCGAGGCGGCCGAGGCCGAGCCCGGCCCGGTGCCGTCCGGCGAGGATCGCGACCAGTTCGCGGCGCGGCTCGTCCCCGGTGGGGGCACCGGTCGTGGGTCCGGCGCCGTGGGCCGTCGGGGCGGTGGCTCCGGCGGCCGCGGGTCCGGTCCAGGCGAGGGTCAGCAGGGCGGAGGGCGCGGCGGCCGGGTCGTACGCGGGCGCGTGGCCGGTGGCGTGCGCGGTGGTGTCGGCGGCGTGGCTGCCGTGCGTGCCGTGGTGCGCGTACGGCGCGGACGGGTAGGCGGGTTCGTGCGCCGGATCGTGGCCCGGGGTGCCCTCGAAGGCCACCGGGCGGCCCGCGAGGGTGGAGACGGCGGGCCGGCCGCGGCCGATGCCGCGGGCCCAGCCGGGCAGCGCGGGCGGGGCGGGCGGGAGCAGCGGCCAGGCGCCGCTGGTGCGGCCCGAGGCGAGCCGGTGGCGCAGTTCGGCGGCGTCGGCGGGCCGGGCGTCCGGGGTCTTGGCGAGCAGGTCGAGGACCAGCAGGTCGAGATAGCCGGGGAGTTCGGCGCGCAGGGTGCGCAGCGGGGCGGGCACGGTGTCGCGGTGGCCGATGAGGATGGCCCAGGTGTCCTCCAGGTCGAACGGGGGGACGCCGGTGGCGATCTCGTACAGCACGCAGCCCAGCGAGTAGAGGTCGCTGCGGTGGTCGACCTCGGTGCCGCCGATCTGTTCCGGGCTCATGTAGTGCGGGGTGCCCATGGCGATGCCGGTGCCGGTGAGGCGGGAGGTGAAGCCGATGTCGGCGCCGAGACGCGCTATTCCGAAGTCGCAGATCTTCACGGTGCCTTCGCCGAGCCGCACGATGTTCGCGGGCTTGAGGTCGCGGTGCACCACGCCCTGGCGGTGGGTGTAGGCGAGGGCGTCGGCGACCTGTTCGGCGATGTCGACGACCTCGTCGACGGGCAGCGGGCGCTTGCGGTTGTCGGTGAGCAGCTGGCTGAGGTTGCGGCCTTCGAGGAGTTCCATGACGAGGAAGAGCACGCCGTCGGAGTCGCCGAAGTCGTGGACCACGGTGATGCCGCGGTGCTGGAGCGCGGCGGCGACCCGCGCCTCGCGCCGGAACCGCTCGCGGAGCACGGCGAGATTGGCCGGGTCGCGCTGCTGGCCGAGCGGCCGGAGGCATTTGACCGCGACGCGGCGGCCGAGCGATTCGTCGGTGGCCCGCCACACCTCGCCCATGCCACCGCGGCCGATCACCTCGTGCAGCCGGTACCGGCCCTGGATCAGCCTGGTGTCGGTGTCCGCCATGTCGTGCTGTCGCCCCCGTGTGCCCCGTGGTGGTGCCGCTCCCGCTCCGGCGCGTCCAGTATGGCGGCCCGGACCGACAGACTGAACGGCGCGGGGCGGCTGTCCGGGCCGAGCCGGTCCATCGCGCGCGGGATGTGCCCAGGTGGCACGCGCCAGCGCAGTCTGCCGGGGATCCGCCGGAGCAGTCCGGTGGTGGCGGACAGTCGCCGGGTGACGGTGGCGGCGGGCGGCGCGGGACGCCCGTACAGCCGGTGGGCGTGGTCGGGCAGCGTGTCGTACGCGAGGGTGGCGACGCGCCGCCAGACCAGCTCGCGCGCAGGCCGCAGCACGGGCGGTACGGGGGGCTCGCGGAGGAAGTCGAAGACGGTCAGGGCGTCGGCGCCGCCCGCGAGCCGGGGTCCGATGTCGGTGAAGTAGCGGGCGAGGGCCGCGGTGCTGTCGGGGACCCCGGCGGGGTCGAGGCCGACGAGCCGGGCGGAGACGCGCTGTTCGTCGACGTAGCGGTCGGCCAGGGCGTCGGTCAGCGGGACGCCGGAGCGGCGCAGCACATGGAGGTACGAGTCGACGGCGGCGCAGTGCACCCAGAGCAGCAGCTCCGGGTCGTCGACGCCGAGCAGCCGGTGGATCTTGCGGACCCGGGCGCCGGCCGCCTCGGCGGCGTCGGTGGTCCCGTAGGTGAGGGTGCCGACGAAGCTCGCGGTGCGCATCAGACGGCCCCAGGCGTCCTCCTGGAAACCGCTGTTGATCATGACCCCGCGCACGGCGACGGGGTGCAGCGCCTGCAGGTACAGGGCGCGGACCCCGCCGATCCACATGACCGGGTCGGCGTGCAGCTGCCAGGTGACGGATCCGGGGCCGAAGAGCCCCGGGTCGGCGTCGCGTGTGGTGCGGCCGGTTGCCATGCCTCCAGGCTAGGGCGGCGAGGGGCGGGCGGGAACGGTTGGGCGCGAAGCGGCTCGGTGCGGGGTGGTCAGTGCCAGACGGTCTGGACGGAGTCGAACTGCGCCCAGGTGATCGGGTTGCCGGTGGTGGCGCCGAACAGGGTGACCGAACCGGCCGGGTTGATCTCGAAGCGGCAGGCGTTGACGCCCTGGCTGTTGTTGCGGGTGGCGGTGGCGCGGACGTGGCTGGTGGGCGGGGTGAAGCCGTCGGCGAGGCGGCCTATCCGCAGGTCGCCGGTGAGGTTGCCGCTGATCAGCCCGCGGGCCTGGAGGAAGGTGGTCCCGGCGATGGTGACCAGCCGGACCTCGGGGGCGGCGCCCGGGTTCGGGGTGACGGCGGGCTCCAGGACGAGCGGGGTCCAGGCGCCCGCGTCGACGGTGCCGGGCGCGGCGGCGGCCGGGCTCGCGGCGGCGAGGCCGCCGACGGTGAGGGCGGCGGGCAGGCCGAGGGCGGCGCCGAGGACGCTGCGACGGCGGTGGTGTCCGTGGTGGGTGGTGCTCATGGGCGGGACGCTCCTGGGACGGTGTGACGGGCGGGGCGAGCGAGGCGGAGGGTGACGGCGGGGGCGGCGGGGAGGTCCGGGATCGGATCCAGGATCCGACATCCAGGATCCGACATCCGGGATCCGACATCCGGGATCCGGGATCCGGGATCCGGGATCCGGGATCCGGGATCCGGGATCCGGGATCCGGGATCCCGGAAAGGCCGGGGCAGGGACGGGTTTCAGCGCCAGGCGGCGCTGAAACTGTCGAGTTGTGCCCAGCCGATCGGCGCGGCGGCGCGGGCCCCGTAGAGCCGGACCGCGCGGTCGGTGCCGACCTCGACGCGGGCGACGACCGGCCCGGCGGTCCCGGCCGGGGCGCCGCAGGGCACGGTGGCGCGGGCGGTGACACTGGGCGTGAGGGTGTCGGGCAGGGCCCCGATGACGGTGTCGGCGGTGAAGGTTCCCTTGACCCCGCCGCCGAACTGGAGGGTGGTCTGCCCGGCGAGGCTGATCAGCCGGGCGCGCGGCGGATGCTGATCGGCCGTCACGCCGGGGGCGAGGGCGAGCGGCTGCCAGTCCGTGAGGACCTTGACGCCGTCGGTCTCCGGGGCGCCGGAGAGCGTCAGGACGGTGCAGGTGCGGGGGCCGGGGTCCTCGCAGGCGTAGCCGATGTGGAGGTACGGCACACCGTCCCGGACGGCGACGGCCAGGCCCTCCGGCTCGCGCCAGGTGAGACCGGGGGCGGCGGTGAGCGGCTGACGGTCGAGGCGGGCGCCGGTGGCCCAGGAGAAGGCGGTCAGCCAGGTGTTGCCAGGGACAGGGTTGGCGGCGCCGTACGCGTCGCCCTGGAGGGTGTAGAGGACCCCGGCGTGGGACGCGTACCCCTGGAAGGTCCCGGCGGGCAGGGCGGGGGTGAGGCGCTGGAGCGGTGCGCTCCAGTCGCCCGCGGCGGCCCTGGCCAGCTCGTGGCGCTCCCAGTGGGTGGCGCCGCCGAGCGAGAAGCGGACGATCAGCTCGCCCGCGCCGTGGTCGACGGTGGGCGTGAGGAAGCGGGCGGCCGGGTCGGGGCTCCAGGGCGGGGTGTGGCGGGCGGTGCCGGAGTCGACGATGTCGCCGTCGGCGTAGCGGAAGCCGACGACGGCGCTGCCGTAGCCCTCCCGCTTGCTGTTGGGCAGGGACACGGCCTCGGTCCACAGGTGGAGGGCGCCGTCGCGGTGCTCCACGCCCAGGTTGACGCCGTGTCCGAAGCCCCGCAGGAACATGTGGCCGGTGATCGTCCCGGCCGGGGTGAGCCGGGTGAGGCAGAGGTCGCCGCGCTCCTTGCGGGTGTCGTAGGTGAGGGCGGCTGCCTCGTCGGCCAGTCTGACCCCGCCGTCCATCGCCTGGAGCACGAACAGGTCGCCGGAGACCGGGTCGAAGGCGAGGGACTGCATCACGGTGCTGTGGTGCAGCGGGCGCCGGTGGAGCAGTTTGCCCACCGGGCCCGCGAGGTCCAGCTGTCCGGGCACGGTGTCGGTGACGGTCGGGACGCTCAAGGGCGCGGCTCCTCGGGAGTTCGGGCCGGTCGGCCGTGGTCATGGCTGCGGCTGATGCCGTGGCCATGGCATGTCCGCTGCCGTGCGGATCATGTCAGTGTGCCAAACGCCCTGGTGGGAGCCGCGGGCGCGGTGGGACGGCCCGCGCTCGGGTCCGGGGGTCAGGCGTCCCAGGTGACGGGGAGGCTCTTCACGCCGTAGATGTCGGCGGTCTCGGGGCGCAGTGCCACCTGCTCCGGCGGTACGGCGAGCCGCAGGCCGGGGAAGCGGTCGAGCAGCGCGGGGAGGGCGACCCGCATCTCGATGCGGGCGAGTTGGGCGCCGAGGCAGAGGTGGCTGCCGTGGCCGAAGGCGAGGTGCCCGCCGGACTCGCGGCGCAGGTCGAGGGCGTGGGGGTCGGGAAAGCGCTCGGGGTCGCGATTGGCGGTGTGGTACGAGAGCACGACGGTGGTGCCCGCCTCGATCAGCTGACCGCCCACCTCGACGTCCTCGGTGGCCGTCCGCATGAATGATTTGGCGACGGTCAGATAGCGCAGCAGCTCCTCGACGGCCCGGTCGGTCAGGGCGGGTTCGGCGCGCAGCGCGGCCAGTTGCTCCGGGTGCTGGAGCAGGGCGAAGGTGCCGAGCGAGAGCATGTTGGCGGTGGTGTCGAAACCGGCGGCGAGCAGAATCAGGCTGATGCCCTTCAGCTCCTCGTCGGTGAGGTCGCTCGCGGTGAGTTCGCTGAGGACGTCGTCGGTGGGGGCGGCGCGCTTGGCCGCGACCAGGTGCGCCAGGTACTCCTGGGTGGCGGTGTAGGCGGCGATCAGCTCCTCGTCACCGGTCTCGCCGTTCATGAAGGTGTCGATCTGCTCCTGGAAGGAGTCGCGGTCCTCATAAGGGACGCCGAGGATCTCGCAGATGACGATGGTCGGGATCGGCTTGGCGAACGCGGTGACCAGGTCGGCGGTGGGCCCGGTCCGCTCCATGGCGTCCAGCCGGTCGGCGGTGATCTGCTCGATCCGCTCGGTGAGCAGCCGCATCCGGCGCGCGGTGAACTTGCCGACCAGCGGCTTGCGGTAGCGGCTGTGGTCGGGCTCGTCCATGAGCAGGAACTCACCGGGCGGGGCGGGCGGCAGCTCGAAGTCGACCACGTTCATCAAGTCCTTGCGGGAGCTGAAGCGGGGGTCCGCGAGCACCGAGCGGACCAGCTCGTGGCCGGTGATCAGCCAGCCGGACTTGCCGCCGGGATGGACGTAGCGGCTGATCGGGCCGTGGGCGCGGGCGTCGAGCAGCTCGGCGGGCGGGTCGAAGGGGCAACCGGCCGGACGGGTGGCCGGCAGGGTGGTGACGGTGTGCGGGGTTGTGCTCATGGCCGTTCCTCGTTTCACGTCGCCTTGTTCGTATGACCACGAACGCTACGTTGCGTTCAATGATCGGTCAATCATCGAGAATGCATAACAGCAGGTAAGGCGCGGTATTTCGATGCAATGGGGTGACGAATAAACGCAACGAGCCGTTGCAATGGATGGCACGGAAAGGCAATGTCGGCGACCGGAGAACCCGAGGGCGCCTCCCGGCCGACCCCGATCTCGTCACCTTCCGCCCCACCAGGCACACTGCATCTCGCAGCCCGCCGCCTCACGTTCCCGCCCGCCCCACCCGCCCCACCCACCCACCCAATTCGCCCCCAGGAGCCCTCATGCCGCAGCCTCGGCCTCGCTTCGCCGTCCTCGGAGCCGGGAGCATCGGCTGCCATCTCGGCGGCGCCCTCGCCGCCGCCGGGTTCGAGGTGACGCTCATCGGGCGGCCCGCGGCGATGGCGACCCTGCGGGAACAGGGCCTCACCCTCACCCACTTCGCCCGGCCGCCGGTCCGTCTCGCGCCCGAGCGGCTGACGGTGGCGACCGACGCGTCGGCCGCGGCCGGGGCCGACTACGTCCTGGTCACCGTGAAGAGCGCGGCGACCGAGGCCGCCGGGCGTGAACTCGCCCCGCACCTGGGCCCCGAGGCCGTCGTGGTCAGCTTCCAGAACGGGCTGCGCAACGCGGCGGCGCTGCGCGCGGTGCTGCCGGGGCGGCGGGTGCTGGCCGGGATGGTCCCGTACAACGTGGTGCGTTCGGCGCCCGGCACCGTGCACCAGGGCATGCCGGGGGTGTTGATGACGGAGCCTGATCCGGCGCTGCACGCGGCGCTCGGCGCGGCGGATCTGGACGCCGAGGCCCGGCCCGACATGGCCGAGGTGCAGCACGCCAAACTGCTCCTGAACCTCAACAACGCGATCAACGCGCTGTCCGGGCTCCCGCTGCGCGAGCAGCTGGGGCAGCGGGCGTACCGCCGCTGTCTGGCGCTCTGCCAGCGGGAGGCGCTGGCCGTGTTCCGTGCGGCGGGCGTCGCACCGGCCCGCCTCGGCCCCACCGCGCCCGCCGTCACCCCGTACCTGCTCGGACTGCCCGACGCGCTCTTCCGCCGGGTCGCGGCGGCCACCCTGCGGATCGACGCCGCCGCCCGCTCCTCGATGTGGGAGGACCTGCGCGACGGCCGCCCCACCGAGATCGACTCGCTCCAGGGCGAGATCGTGGCCCTGGCCGCCGAGCACGGGATACAGGTGCCGGTGAACGAGCGGCTGATCGAGCTGGTCCGCCGGGCGGAGCGGGAGCGGCCCGCGCGCGCCGTACCGGGTCCCGAGCTGTACGGGGAGCTGCGGGCGGCCCGCTGAGGGCACGCGCGCGTGGGCTCGACTTCCGCCTTCAGGGGACGGCGGTCCGTCGGTGCCTGGCGCGCCCGTCGGGGGCGGCGGGTCAGCCCACGGCGCCGTGCGCGATCAGCGAATTGGCACAGTCCAGGACCGTCTCGCGGGCCGGGCGCGGCTCCCAGCCGAGCAGCGTGCGGGCCTTCTCGGTGGTGTGGCGGTTGCGGCGGCCGAGGGCCGGGGTGATCTCGCGCAGCGAGGGGTCCTTGAAGCGGGCCACCAGGCGGACGGCGAAGTCCGGGATCTGCCGGGTGGAGACACGTCGGCCGCGTTCGCCGAGGCCGTCGCGCAGGGTGCGGGCCATGTCCGCCATCCACAGGAACTCCCCCGTGGCGAGGAAGCGCTGCCCGGCGGCGGCCGGTGCGGTCATCGCCCGGATGTGGACGTCGACGAGGTCGCGTACGTCCACGACCTCCAGGCCGATGCGCGGGACGCCGCGCATCTCGCCGGTGATCATGCGGGCGACGATCCCGACCGAGCCGAGGGTGTCGGCGGTCAGGACGGGCCCGAAGACCGCGCCGGGCAGGACCGTGGTCAGTTCGGTGGGCCCGTCGTGGTCCGCCATGAAGTCCCAGGCGGCGCGCTCGGCGAGGGTCTTCGAGCGGCGGTACGGGATGAGGGTGGGGTCGTCGGGGTCGGTCCACAGGGTCTCGTCGGTGACGCCTTCAGTGGCGTACGAGGAGGGGCTGGCCGCGTTGGCGGCCGAGGTCATCACCACGCGGCGCACGTTCGCCCCGGTCGCGGCGCGCAGCACGCGCAGGGCGCCGTCCCGGGCCGGGCCGATGAGGGCCTGTGGGTCGTCGGACGCGGCACCGAGCGGGGACGCGACGTGCAGGACGTGGTCGACGCCTTTCATCGCCAGGTCCCAGCCGTCGTCCGCCGTGAGGTCGGCGACGGCGAAGCTCAGCCGCCCGGCCGGGTCGACCTCGGTCGAGACGGCGTCGAGGACGGCCTTCTCCCGCTGCGGGGAGCGGACGGTGGTGCGCACGTCGTAGCCGCGGCGCAGCAGTTCGGTGATGCACCAGCCGCCGATGTAGCCGGTGCCCCCGGTGACCAGAACGAGCTCGGCCATGACGTGTCCTCCACGGGTCGGGGTGGCTGTGCCAGAATGAAACGGAGGGGCCTCCGCGACACTTCCCCAACGTAACGGAGGGCCCTCCGCTTAACAAGTCGACACGATCCGCACGACCCGCACGACGCGACCCGCCCGCCTCGCCGCCGCCGCCGACCCGATGGGACATCCCCGCCCATGACCCCGCCCCCCACGGACCCCACCGCAGACCCCACCGCCGATCCGCCCGCGAACCCCCCGGCGAAGCCGACCCGCAAGGACGCCGTCGACAACCGCGAGCGCATCCTTGCCGCCGCCCGCGAGGCGCTCGCCGCGTCGGGCTCCGCGTCACTGACGGCGATAGCCCGGTCGGCCCAGGTGGGCATCGGCACCCTCTACCGGCACTTCCCGACCCGGGAAGCGCTGGTCATGGAGCTGTACCGGCACGACATCCAGCGGCTGATCGACCGCGCCCCCGCGCTCCTCGCCGAGCACCCGCCGCTGGACGCCCTGCGGCTGTGGTTCGAGGAGGTCGCGCACTACGGCCGGCTCAAGTTCGGGGTCGCCGAGGTGATCCACGCGGCGACCGCCGGCGGACTCGACGACGAGCACTACCGCCCCTTCGTCGCCGCCATCGCCCTGCTCCTCGCGGCGGGCGCCGCGGACGGCAGCCTCAAGCCGGATCTCGACCCCGAGGACGTGCTCCTCCAGCTCGGCGTCCTGTGGCGGATCGACCCGGCCCACGGCGGCGAACAGCGCGCGGCCCGGATCCTGACCCTGATCGTGGACGGCCTGCGGGCCGCACGGGGCTAGCCGACGCGGGCCCGCCGCAGCGGTCGGCGGACCCGTACACGCGTATGCCTGTACACCCGTACAGGTCAGCGGCGGACGCGGGGCATGCCCAGGCCGATCCACGAGATGATCTCGCGCTGGATCTCGTTGTTGCCGCCGCCGAAGGTGAAGATGACGGCCGAGCGGTAGCCGCGCTCCAGCTCGCCGTGCAGCACGGCTCCCGCCGAGCCCTCCTTGAGGGCGCCCGCCGCGCCGGTGATCTCCATCAGCCAGGCGTAGGCGTCGCGGCGGGCCTCGGAGCCGTACACCTTGACGGCGGAGGCGTCCTGCGGGGTGAGGGTGCCCTGCTGCACGGCGTTGACCATCTGCCAGTTGAGCAGCTTCATGGCGTCGAGCCGGGTGTGGGTACGGGCCAGCGTGCGGCGGACCCAGGGGAGGTCGAGGACCCTGCGACCGTCGGCGAGCTTGGTGTCGGCGGCCCAGCGCTGCACGTCGTGCAGGGCACGGATGGCCATGGTGCCGTGCGCGGCGAGGGTGACCCGCTCGTGGTTGAGCTGGTTGGTGATGAGCCGCCAGCCCTTGTTCTCGGCACCGACCCGGCGCGAGCAGGGCACCCGGATGTCCTCGTAGTAGCTGGCGGTGGTGTCGTGCGAGGCGAGGGTGTTGATCAGGGTGCAGGAGTAGCCGGGGTCGCTGGTCGGCACCAGGAGCATGGTGATGCCCTTGTGCGGCGGCGCGGCCGGGTCGGTGCGGACCGCGAGCCAGACCCAGTCGGCGGTGTCGCCGTTGGTGGTCCAGATCTTCTGCCCGTTGACCACGTAGTGCCCAGTGGTCTCGTCGCCCTCGCGCACCGCGCGGGTCTTCAGGGCGGCGAGGTCGGTGCCCGCGTCGGGTTCGCTGTAGCCGATCGCGAAGTCGATCTCGCCGGAGAGGATCTTCGGCAGGAAGAAGTCCTTCTGCTCGTCGGTGCCGAACTGCATGATCGTCGGCCCGACGGTGTTCAGCGCCATCAGCGGCAGCGGGACGCCCGCCTGGGCCGCCTCGTCGAAGAAGATGAACTGCTCCATCGGGGTGAGACCGCGCCCGCCGTACTCGGTGGGCCAGCCGACGCCCAGCCAGCCGTCCGTGCCGAGCCGCCGCACGGTCTCCCGGTAGAAGCGCTTCTGCGCGGCCGGGTCCGCGTAGCGGGCGTGGACGTCCTCGGGGACCAGCTCCGCGAAGTAGGCACGCAGCTCGGCGCGCAGGCGGTGCTGGGCGGGCGTGTACTCGAGATGCATGGCGTCTCCCGTGACTGAGTGCTCCGCGCGGTGCGGCGCCACGGTAGAACGTGTTCCATAAATGCGGAAGGCCCTTGCGCGGGCCGGGCGCGGTCACCCCTGCGTTTTCGCGCCAATGTGCGGGCGGGAGGTTCGGCGCCCGAAGGTTCTCGGTACACAGAAGTCAGCCGCCGCACCGATGGGCAGTCGCCTTCCGGTGCGTCACACGCGCCGACACGACTACGGGGGTATCCGTGTCCGAGATCGAGATCTTGTTGGGTCAGACCGTCCCGGCGATCAGCGCGGCGGTGAGCGCCTACGGCGCCGCCGTGCTGACCCGGGCCGAGGACGAGGCCGCCGGTGCCACCGTGCGCCTCGGGCAGCGTCTGCTCGAACGGCTGCGCCGCAGCGGCCCGGATCGTCCGGCGCTGGAGGCGGCGGTGACGGACCTGGCGGAGGCGGGCGACGACGAGGACGCCGTGGCCGCCCTGCGCCTGCGGATCCGGCGGGCGCTGCGGGACTCCCCCGAGCTGCGCGCGGAGCTGGCGGCCCTGCTGCCCGCGCCGGGGGCGGAGGCCGCCGGTGCGCGCACCGTGACCGTGGGCGGGGACGTGACGGGCATCGTCTCCACCGGGGACGGCGCGACGAACATCGTGGGCCGATGAGCACCGCCGGGACCCCGCCGGAGGACCGGGCCGGGCGGCCGGGCGCGGTGGGCGCGGTGGGCGCGGACGCCTCCGTGCCGGGCGCCCGCAAGGCCGTGGTGGAGGTCAACCACGGCATCGTCAACCAGGGCGACAACACCGTCAACCTGGTCTTCCAGGAGGGCGGATACGCCCAGGTCCCCAGTCTCACGACGCTTCCCGCGTACCGGCCCGAGCTGCTTCCGGCGCCCGCCGACGTCCGGCTGTTCGGCCGCCGGGCACTGGTGGAGACCGTCGTCTCCCAGCTGACCGAGGGCAGGAGCGTCCAGCTGTACGGGGACGAGGGCGTCGGCCGGAGCGCGATCGCGGACGCCGTGCACCAGCGCCTGCGCGCCCGCGGGACGCGGGGTCATGTGCTGCGCCCGCGCACCGGGGAGAACGCGACCCTGGCGACCCTGTACGAGCGGCTGGCGGCCGTCTTCTTCGGCCACCGCTTCCTGCGCGAGGTCGACGAGGCCGAACTCCGCCAGGCCGTCGCCACCGTGCGCGACGCGCACATCACCGTCATCGACTGCGCGCTGGCCGAGGCCGACCTGCGCCGCCTGGCGCAGACCTTCTCCGGTTGCACCTTCCTGTTCACCTCGCCGTACCGGACGCTGCCCGACCCGGCGGCCGCCCACCACGTGCAGCCGCTGTCCGAGGCCGCCGCGATCGAGCTGCTGAATGCCGAACTGGGCCTGGAACTGGGCCCGGAGGGTCTGCGGAACCTCCAGTTCGACCTCGCGTACGGCATGTCGGAAGGACGACCGCAGCGGCTGCTGCTCTACGCCCGCTTCATCAAGGCATCGGACGACTGGCGTGACCGGGTCGACCGGGGGCCGCACGACCGGCCACCCGCCTTCGACCCGGCCGAGCTGAGTCCCCGGCACCAGGCGGCGGCGCTGGCGGTCGCCCTGAGCGAACCGGCCCGGCGGGTCCTGGTGGCGCTGGCCACGTTCGGGACTCCGCTCGCCCCGGTGTGGTTCGCGCCGGTCACCGGACACCCCGGCGACGCGGGCAGCGAGCGGGAGCTGCTCGACCGCAGGCTGGTCGTCGCCGTCGGCGACGGCTACGCGATCACCCGGGACGCGGCGGTCGCGGTGCGGGACCTGGGCTGGGATCCGGCCCCGCCCGCCATCGCGGCGGAGGGGCTGCAGGCCGCGTTCGCCCGGCGCGAGACCCTGCCGGGCCGACCGGACCCGCATCTGCTGCTGATCGTCGCGCGAGGGCTGAACGCCGGCCGGCAGTGGGCGCTGACCTCACGCTTCGTGCGGGTCGCCGTGCCCGCCGCGCTCACCGCAGGGTCCCCTTCGGTCGCCCTGGAGCTCTACGGTCTCGGCCGGTTCGCCGCCCTGCACGGCGGCCTCGGCAAGGACCACGCCTACTACGTCAGGGCCGAGGAGCAGACCCGGAACCTCCTGCAGGGCGACAAGGCGGCCGTGGCCGCGGCCCTGGTCGTCCTGTCGCCGACGGTCACCACCACGGTCACGGCGACCGGCGGCAAGGTCACCGGCGCCTTCGGGAAACTCGCCGCGACCCTCACCACCAAGGCCGGCATCACCGCCGCCGCCGTCACGGTGGTCGCCGCGACCACGGTGACCGTCGTGGTCGCCACGAGTGACAGCAAGCCCGCGGGCTGTTCCGAGGCGGTCGCCGCGAACATCACGCTCACCGCCAGAGACGTGCGGACACCGCAGGACCTCGCCGCCGCGTACCGTCAGCTGGCCGACGGCATGAGCAGCGCCGCCGGGAAGGCCGACGACGCCGCGGTGCTGTCCGTACTGCGGCAACAGGCCGTCACGTTCAACGGGAAGGCCGACACCAAGGCGGCGGAGACCCCTCCGGGCAACATGCATCCCGATGTCACGGCCGCCCTGCAGAACGCCGAGAAGCTGCGCGGCGGGATCGAGAACCTGCAGGCCCTGAGCCCGGTCTGCCCGCTGGACTGAGCGCGGGTGCCCGGCCCCGGGGGCGTCGAAGGGGCACATCGAAGCGGCGGGCGGCCGTTCGGGGACCGGACGCGCCCGCCGTGCGCCCCGGCGGTCAGGGCAGCAGTTCGTCCAGGGAGGCACGCCCCTTCTCCGCCATGCGGCGCTCCGCCCAGGCCAGGTTCTTCGGCGTCACGTCACGGCCCGAGGCGAGGACCAGGTCCTCGGCCGTGAAGTTGCCCTCCGAGCCCGCGTGCAACAGCCTGTCGGGCGTCGGGAGGTCCCCCCGGGATGTCTTTCCGGTGTCACCGTTCATGCCGCCTCCTCCGATGTGCGGGTGGCACTCGCCATTCTCGTGTCCGGCCCGGCCGCCCGCATGTCGGTGGCGCGCCGGTGTCGTGTCGGTGCCGTGTCGACGGCGGCCGGGAGGGTGGGGCGCGAGCCGCCGCCGTCCGGGCCTGGCGGCCGCCCGAACGAACAGGAGCCCACCCGCATGGCGACCGACCCCCACCCGACGAACCCGGCCGAGCCCCACCCGATGCCGATGGAGCCGACCGGCCCGCCCCGTCCGACGGATCCGAACGGTCCGGGTGCCCCGGCGCCGTCCGCCGCCTTCCCGCTGCGCCGGGTGCGGGTCACCGCCGTCCGGCCGGTCACCCCGCGCATGATCCGGGTGACCCTCGGCGACCCGTCCCTGTGCGGCGTGCCGCTCGCCGGACCCGACACCCAGGTGAAGCTGTACTTCCCGCGCCCGGGGCAGGACGAGCCCGAGCTGCCCGCGCCGGACCGGAACGGGGACGTGATGCGCTGGTACGCGGCGTACGGGGCGATCCCTGAGGCGCGCCGCCCGTGGATGCGCGGCTACACGATCCGGGCGCACGATCCGGTCGCCGGGACCGTGGACATCGACTTCTTCCTGCACGGTACGGGCGAGGGCGCCGACGAGGGCCCGGCCACCCGGTGGGCGCGCCGTGCCCGGGCCGGGGACGTGCTGGGCATGTTCGGTCCCTCTGCGCTGTTCGCCGCCCCGGTGGATCCGGCCGCCGGGGACTGGGCGCTGCTGGTCGCGGACGGCTGCGCGCTCCCGGCGCTCGCCACCGTCGTCGCCGCGCTGCCGCCCGGCCGCCGCGCGGTCGCCTTCGTCCAGGTCCCGGACCCGGCCGACCGCCAGCCGCTGCCGACAGCCGGTGAGTTGACGGTGCACTGGCTGTACGGGGAGGACTCCCTGGTCGCGGCGGTACGGGCGGCCGCCGCGCTGCCGACGGGTGCGCCGTACGCGTGGCTCGCCGGGGAGGCGGGCACGGTACGGGCGGTGCGCCGCCATCTCGTCGCCGAGCGGGGCGTCGACCGGCGCGCGATCGACTTCACGGGCTACTGGCGCCGCCGCCTCACCCAGGACGACGCCCCGACCCCGGAGGACCTGGCGGAGGCCAGCGAACGCCTCGCCCTGCGGGACGCGTAGCCGCCAGGCCAGGGCCGAAGCTCACCGGGCGGCCGTAGCCATGGGGGCCGCGCTCAGTCCCGTACCAGCGCCGCCGCCTCAAGGAGCGAGAGGGCGCGCCCCTCCTCGTACCGTGCCGCGAACTCCGCCGGGGGCAGCGCGGCCCGCACCGCGCGTTCGGCGGACTCGCGGACGGCGGCCTCGGTGCGGGCGGTGAGCGGGCGGATGCCCGCGCCGGTGGGCGTGGCACGGTGGGTGTCGTACGCGGCGAGCAGCCGGGCGGCCCGGTCGGCGGCGCCGAGCGAGGCGTGCGCCCAGGCGGCGGTGGCGAACTGGGTGACGATCAGATAGGGCGCGGCGGCGGCCTCGGCGGTGCGCCCGGCCCGCTCGAAGGTCTCGCCGCGCGCCGCGAGCGCCTCCGCGATGCCCCAGGAGTCCCCGGCGGCCTCGAAGCCCGCAAGGGCCCGGCGGGCGTCGTCCGCCCGGCCGCCGAGCAGTTTGGCGCGAAGCAGCAGCGCGAAGGCGAGGTCCCAGCCGTCGCCGTGCGCGCGGGCGGCGTCGGCCAGTGCGCCGAGGGCCGCGTCGAGGCTGTCGAACCGGCCGGTCATCAGCTGGGCGAAGAACCACATGACGCCGGGGTGGCGGCAGGTCTGCGGGAGGCCCGGGCGGTAGGCGGCGATGACGGCGTCGAGCCTGGCGCGGACGGCCGCCTGATCGAGGGCGTCGGAGCCGCCGCCGCTCTCGGTGGCGACGGCGAGCAGTCGCCCGCCGCGCCGAGCCTCCCACAGCCGCTCCCCCGACCACGGCGGCGGTACGTCGCCGCAGCGGCCCTGGAAGGGTTCGGCGGGCCGCACGGGCGGCGCGAACGGGTCGGGGCCGAGCGCGATCGCCTCGCGGACCCAGGTCCGGGCGTCGTACTGGTGGTTGCGGAGCTGCCAGTACCAGCTCATGGCGTGCACCAGGCACAGCGCCTCCTGCTCCGCGCCGAGCCGTACGGCGGTGCGCAGGGCGCCCCGGATGTTGTCGTGCTCGGTCTCCAGGCGGAGCATCGCGGCGGCCTGGCGCGGACCGCGCAGTTCGGGGTCGGCGAGCCTCGCGAGTTCGC
This sequence comes from Streptomyces sp. NPDC090025, assembly GCF_044748125.1. Lineage (NCBI taxonomy): Bacteria > Bacillati > Actinomycetota > Actinomycetes > Kitasatosporales > Streptomycetaceae > Streptomyces > Streptomyces sp. NPDC090025. Next base: position 81,481 of record NZ_JBIVFL010000008.1, read on the forward strand.
GGTAGTGGACGAGGTGGCGGTGTTCGGCGGCGGCGCGGTCGCCCGCCTCGTCGAGGCGTTCGGCGGCGTACTCGGCAACGGTCTCCAGGAGCCGGTAGCGCATCGCGCCGCTCTCGGCCGGGGTGGCGACGACAAGGGAGCGGTCGACGAGCGCGCCGACGGCGTCCAGGACGTCGGCGACCGGCACCTCTCGGTCCGCGCCCTCGTCGTCCGGGCCCCGGCCGGGGTCGGCGCAGACCGCCTCGGCCGCCGCCAGGTCGCAGCCGCCCCGGAACACCGCGAGCCGCCGCAGCACCGCCCGCTCCCCCTCGGCGAGCAGCTCCCAGGACCAGTCGACGACCGCGCGCAGCGTCTGCTGGCGTGGCAGAACGGTCCGCGAGCCCGAGGTGAGCAGCCGAAAGCGGTCGTCGAGGCGGTCGGCGATCTGACGCGGGGTGAGCATCCGCAGCCGGGCGGCGGCCAGTTCGACGGCCAGCGGCAGACCGTCGAGACGGCGGACGATCTCGGCGGCGGCCGCCGGATCGTCCGCCACCCGGAACCCGGGACGCACGGCCGCGCCGCGCTCGCCGAACAGCCGTATCGCCGCGTCCCGGCCCAGCGGGTCCACCGGCCACAGCCGCTCCCCCGGCACACCGAGCGGCTCACGGCTGGTGGCAAGCACGGTCACGCCGGGACAGCGGGCGACCAGGGCGGCCGTCAGTGCGGCCGCCGCCCCGATCAGATGCTCACAGTTGTCGAGGAGCAGCAGCATGGGGCGGCGGGCGCAGTGCTCGACGAGCGCGGTGAGCGGGTCGCGGGGGCCTGATTCGGGGAGCGTGGAGCCGCCCCAGACCTGGGTGTCGCCGGAGGTGACGGCGGCGAGCACGGCGGCGGGGACGTCCGACTCCTCGCGTACGGAGGCGAGTTCGACGACCCTGACGTCGCCGTCACGCGCCGCCGCGGCCTGGAGCGCGAGGCGGGTCTTGCCGACGCCGCCGGGGCCGGTCAGGGTGATCAGGCGCGCCGTGCCCAACGCGCCTGCCAGAGCGTCGAGTTCCTCGTCACGGCCGAGGAACGAGGTCGGTGGCAGCGGGACCGGCCTGCGGGCGGCGATGGGCTGCGGCGCGTCGCCGGTCAGCAACTCCCCGTACAGCTGCTTCAGTTCGGGTCCGGGTACGGTGCCGAGCCGGTCGGCGAGGGCGCGCCGCACGCTCTCGTACGCGGCCAGCGCCTCGGCCGGGCGTCCGGCGGCGCGCAGGGCGCGGAGGCGGAGGGCGTGCAGGGATTCGTCGAGGGGGTGCTCGGCGGTGAGGGCGGCGAGCGGCACGAGGGTGTCCTGGGCGCGGCCGAGGTCGAGGTCGGTGGCGAGCCGGTCGCGGCGGGCCCGGTCGCGGCGCCGCTCGGCCCGGACGGCGAGCGGGTCGTCGGTGTGTCCCGGCAGGTCGGCGAGGGCGGGGCCGCGCCACAGGCCGAGGGCTTCGTCGAGCAGGTCGGCGGCGCGCCCCGGGTGTCCGGCGTCGAGTTCCCGTACGGCCGCGTCGGCCAGCCGCTCGAAGCGGAACAGGTCGATGCCGGCGGGTTCGACGACGAGCCGGTAGCCGCCGGGGCCCGAGTCGACGGCGGCCCGGCCGATGGCCCGGCGCAGCCGTCCGACCAGGGCCTGGAGCGCGGCCAGCCGGTCGTCGTCGGTGTCGTCGGCCCAGACCTGGGCGATCAGCGCGTCCGGCTGGACGGCCCGCCCGCCGGCCGCCGCGAGGGCGGTGAGCAGCGCGCGCAGCCGGGTGCCGCTGAGGGCGACGGGGCTGCCGTCGGCACCGAGGGCCTGCGCGGGGCCGAGCACGCGGTAGCGCGGCGGCGCGGCCGGGACGCCCGCCCGGGCGGCCGAGTCGGCATCGGCATCGGCGGTCGAGCGGATGTCGGCGTCGGCGATCGGGCGGACGTCCCCGGGCTTCGCGGGCTGGGGGGTGGCGGGGCGGGGCGGCTGCACCGGCCCATTCTGCCGAATCCGTCCGCGTGGCGGCGTCCGCGCCATGGCGTGCGCGGGGTGCCGGTTCGACAATGGGGGGGATGACCGACGACGAGCGGACCGCGCGCGGCGGCGAGATCGGGCCGACCGAGCGCCTCGCCATGAACCGCACCGGCAGTTTCGACTGGGATCTCGACACGGGCACCATCGATGTCGACGACGCGGGACTGCTGGTCTTCGGTGTTGCCCCGGGGGCGTTCGACGGGCGCCCGGCGACGCTGGTGCGCGGGCTCAGTCCGGTCGAGCGGGAGCGCCTGGAGCGGGTGATCCGGGACGCGATCACCGGCGGGCGCTCCTCGTACACCGCGCACGTCCGGCTCGACCGGCCGGACGGTACACCCCAATGGACGCATGTGCAGGCCAGGATCCTGCGCCGGGGCGGCGGGATGGCGCACCGGATCGTGGGGATCGTGCGGGACGCGACGGCCGAGGTGACCCATTCGGCGTTCGTGCTCGATCTGGAGAAGCGCCGCGAGGTGCAGACGACGATCGTGGAGCGGACCACGCACGCGCTGTCGCGGGCGGTGACCGTGGACGACGTGACGGCGTCGCTGACCGGTCCCGGCGGGCTCGCCCGGCTCGGCGCGGAGGGTCTGGCGCTCGGGCTGGTGGAGCACGGTTCGCTGAGTCTGATCGCGCTGAGCGGCGAGTCGATGGACGGTCTCGACGACTTCAGGACCCGGCGCCTCGACCGGGGTCTGCCGCTCGCGGAGGTCGTGCTCAGCGGACGGCCGCGGTTCGTGCCGTCGTTCCCGACGCTCGCGCAGGACTTCCCCGAACTGGCGCCGTACGTGGCCCGGATGCCGTTCCGTTCGGCCTGCTACCTGCCGCTGGTGGCGCAGGCCCGGTCACTGGGCGGAATGGCGCTGTTCTACCGGCGGCGCAGCAATTTCAACGCCGACGAACGCAATCTGCTGCTCGGTCTCGCCGCGATCGTCGCGCAGTCCCTCCAGCGCGCCATCCTGTTCGACGAGGAGCGGGAACTGGCCACCGGGCTGCAGGCGACGATGCTGCCGCGCCGGATCCCGGAGATCACCGGCGGCGAGATCGCGGTGCGCTACCACGCGGCGTGGAGCGGACGGCAGGTCGGCGGCGACTGGTACGACGTGATCCCGCTGCCGCGCGGCCGGGTCGGCGTCGTGGTGGGCGACGTCCAGGGCCATGACACCCACGCGGCGGCGATCATGGGCCAGCTGCGGATCGCGCTGCGGGCGTACGCGGGCGAGGGCCACGCCCCGTCGACGGTGCTCGCCCGGGCCTCCCGGTTTCTCGCCGAGCTCGACACCAACCGCTTCGCGACCTGCACGTACGCCCAGGTCGACCTCACGGGTGGGACGGTGCGCGGGGTACGGGCGGGGCACCTGGGGCCACTGATCCGGCACACCGACGGGCGGGTGGGCCGGCCGAAACTGCGCGGCGGGCTGCCGCTCGGCCTCGCGACGGTCTTCGGGGACGAGGAGTTCCCGGAGACCCGGCTCGACCTGGTGCCGGGTGAGACGCTGGTGCTGTGCACGGACGGTCTGGTGGAGCAGCCCGGCACGGACATCGAGGCGGGGCTCGCGGCGCTCGCCGAGGCGGTGAGCAGCGGGCCGCCGCAGGCGGAGGCGCTGGCCGACCATCTCTCCGAACGCCTGTGGGAGCGCTGGGGTTCGGGCGACGACGTGGCGCTGCTGGTGCTGCGGCGCAGCCCGGACCCGGGGACGCCGAAGGCGCCGCGGATCCACCAGTACATCCACCAGGCCGATCCCCAGGGCCTGTCGGACGCGCGGGCCGCCGTCGGGCAGGCCCTCGTCGACTGGGGCATGCCCGAACTCGCCGACGACGCCGAGCTGTTGACCGGCGAACTGCTGGTCAACGTGCTCCTGCACACCGAGGGCGGCGCGGTCCTCACCCTGGAGGTGCTGCCTGAACCGGTGCGGCGGGTACGGCTCTCGGTGCAGGACCGTTCGAGCGCCTGGCCGCGCCGCCGCACCCCTGGCGAGGCGGCGACCTCGGGGCGCGGACTGCTCCTGATGGACGCGATCGCGGTGCGGTGGGGCGTGGAGCCGCGCGGCGAGGGCAAGGCGGTGTGGTGCGAGATCGGGCCGGGACCGGCGGGACCGGCGTTCGGCACGCCGGAGCAGGGGGCGGGGTCCGGGGCGTCGAGTTCCGGTACGGGGTCGGGCGCTGGTACGGGGTCGGGCGCGGGCGTCTAGGGCGGCTGCGGCGGGCGAGAGGTGGTGCGGACGATGGACCCGGTGGCGGCGCTGGAACGGATCGCCTTCCTGCTGGAGCGTTCACTGGCCCCGGCGTATCGGGTACGCGCCTTCCGCACGGCCTCGGCCGCGGTCACCGCGCTCGGGCCTGAGGAGGTGGCCCGGCGGGCCGCCACCGGAACCCTGGAGGCGGTGAAGGGCATCGGCCCGAAAACCGCGGCCGTGGTGCGCGAAGCCCTCGAAGGGCGGGTCCCGGAGTATCTGGAGCGCCTGGAGCGGGAGATCCCGATGCCCGAGGTGCAGGGCGGTGAGGAACTGCGGGCCGCGCTGCGCGGCGACTGCCACCTTCACTCGGACTGGTCCGACGGCGGCAGCACGATCGAGGACATGGGCCGCACGGCGGCCCGGATCGGCCATGAGTGGGCGGTGCTCACCGATCACTCGCCGAGCCTCAAGGTCGCGCGCGGTCTGTCGCCCGACCGGCTGCGGGAGCAACTCGACGTGGTGGCGCGGCTGAACGAGGAATGGGCGCCGTTCCGGCTGCTCACCGGGATCGAGTGCGACATCCTGGAGGACGGCTCGCTCGACCAGGAGCCCGAACTGCTCGACCGACTGGACCTGGTGGTCGGCTCGGTGCACTCCAAGCTGCGGATGGACGCCCGGTCGATGACCCGCCGGATGGAGCGCGCGGTCCGCAACCCCCTGATGGACGTCCTCGGGCACTGCACCGGGCGGCTGGTGGCCGGTGGGCGGCTGCGCCCGGAGTCCGAGTTCGACGCGGAACGGGTCTTCGCGGCCTGCGCGGAGTCCGGCACGGCGGTGGAGATCAACAGCCGCCCCGAGCGCCAGGACCCGCCCCGGCGGCTGCTCCGGCTCGCGGTGGCGGCGGGTGTGCACTTCGCGGTGGACACGGACGCGCACGCGCCGGGGCAGTTGGAGTGGCAGATCCTGGGCTGCGCGCGGGCGGAGGAGTGCGGGGTGGCGGCGGAGCGGGTGATCAACACGTGGTCGGCGGAACGGCTGCTGTCATGGACGCGCGGGGAGGAGTAGGGGCCGTGGAGTAGGGCCGGTGGAGTACGGGCGGTCGCGTGGGTTCGGATCCAACATCCTGGATCCAACATCCGAAGTCCTGGATCCGAAGTCCTGGATCCGAAATACCGGATACCGGCTCCGAAATAGTGGATCCGCGCTGCCGGATACCGAATCTTGGATCCGACGTATCGGATCCAACGCACTGGATCCAGGATCTCGGATCCGACGCATTGGATCCGCAGTCTCGGATCCAAGATCCGGTATCCAATACCTCGGATCCAGGATTTCGGATCCGAGGTATTGGATCTTGGATCCACCCGCCGGGCCAGGCCCGCTCAAGCCCGCTGCCACACCGTCGTCACGTTGCAGAACTCCCGGATCCCGTGGCCGGACAGCTCTCGGCCGTAGCCGGAGCGCTTGATCCCGCCGAACGGCAGTGCCGGGTGCGACGCGGTCATGCCGTTGACGAAGACACCGCCCGCCTCCAGGTCCCGTACGAAGAAGGCGACGTCCTCGTCCTTCCGGGTCCAGACGTTGGAGCTCAGGCCGAACGGTGAGTCGTTGGCGACGGCCACCGCCTCCTCGATGTCGGCGACCGGGTAGAGGGTCGCGACCGGGCCGAAGGTCTCCTCGTGGTGGACGCGCATGGCCGGGGTGATGCCGGTGAGCACGGTGGGGCGGTAGAACCAGCCGCGCGGCTGGTCGGCGGGGCGGCCGCCGCCGCACAGGACGGTGGCGCCCGCCGCCACGGCGTCGTCGACGAGGGCTTCGAGGTCCGCGCGGCCCTGTTCGGTGGCGAGCGGGCCGACGTCGGTGTCGTCGTCGAGGGGGTCGCCGACGGAGAGGGCGTTCATGGCGGCGGTGAAGCGTTCGGCGAAGTCGTCGTAGACGTCCCGGTGGACGATGAAGCGCTTTGCGGCGATGCAGGACTGCCCGTTGTTCTGTACGCGGGCGGTGACGGCGGTCTTGACGGCGCCGGGCAGGTCGGCCGAGGGCATGACGATGTAGGCGTCGCTGCCGCCGAGTTCGAGGACGGTCTTCTTGACCTCGTCGCCCGCGATCGCGGCGACGGAACGGCCCGCCGGTTCGCTGCCGGTGAGGGTCGCGGCGACGACCCGGGGGTCGCGCAGCACTCCCTCCACGGCGCCGGAACCGATGAGCAGGGTCTGGAAGCAGCCCTCGGGGAATCCGCCGCGGCGGAACAGCTCGCCGAGGTAGAGGGCGGTCTGCGGCACGTTGGAGGCGTGCTTGAGCAGGCCGGTGTTCCCGGCCATCAGGGCGGGGGCGGCGAAGCGGATCACCTGCCAGAGCGGGAAGTTCCACGGCATCACGGCGAGCACCGGGCCGAGCGGCCGGTAGTGGACCCGGGCGAGGTCGGCGCCCGCGTCGCGGACGTCGTCCTCGGCCGGGTGCTCGTCGGCGAGCAGCGCCTCGGCGTGCTCCGCGTACCAGCGCATGGCCTTGGCGCATTTGGCGGCCTCCGCTCGGGCGGCCACGATCGGTTTGCCCATCTCGACCGTCATGGTGCGGGCGATGTCCTCGGTGTCCTCGTCGAGGAGGGCGGCCGCCGCCCGCATCAGCCGGGCGCGCTCGGCGAACGAGGTGGTGCGGTACTGCCGGAACGTCTCGTGCGCCGCGTCGAGGCGGCGCTCGACCTCGGCGGGGCCGTGCGCCTCGTAGGTCCGCAGCGTCTCGCCGGTCGCCGGGTTCACGGTGGCGATGCCCATGTCGTCTCCTCCTGGCCTGGCACCCCCGCGCGACTCCCCAGGGTCAACCTTTCGCGGCCCGGCACGGCCCGCAAATCGGGACGCGGTCCGGCGTCGCCGTGCGGCGGAGCCCGGCGCCGGTGGGTCAGCGGCCGGTGACCCAGTGCAGAGCGCCCGCCAGATGGGCGCGGAAGCCGGGGTCCGTGTACGCCTCCGGGGTGTGCCCGAGCGCGGTGAACAGGAACCGCCCGTGGCGGCCCGGCACGGCCTCCCGGCACCAGACGAGGGGGCGGGCGTCGCTGTCGGCGGGCACGGCGAGGACCTGGACGCCGGTGGGCCGGGGGTCGCGGGTGTACGTGTACCACTCGTCGGTCCACTCCCAGCGCTTCGGCAGCGGGGCGGTGGCGGGGTGGCCGGGGTCGAGGATCCGTACGGTGCCGGGCCCGAGCGGCGGGTGACCGGCGAAGCGGGTGCCGAGGAGTTCGCCGTAGTACGGCCAGTCGGGCTCGGCGTTGGCGGCGGCGTGCGCGGCGAGCAGTCCGCCGCCGCCCCGCAGATACGCCTCCAGGGCGGTCCGCGCCGGGTCGGTGAGGACGGTACCGGTGGTCGACAGCAGCACCACGGCGGCGCAGCGCGCGAGCCGGTCGGGAGTGAGGGCGGCGGGGTCCTCGGTGACCTCGGCGGTGCCCCCGGCGCCGGCGGCGAGCTCGACGAGGGCGGCGGCGCCCGCCGGTATGGAGTCGTGGCGGTAGCCCGCGGTGCGGCTGTAGACGAGGACGTGGGTGTCGGTGGGCACGACAAACCCTCCCAGCAAGCGCTTTCCATCCGGCCGCGCCGACGCTAGCGACAGCCCACCACCGTCCGCAAGCCCCGCCGGAAACCCAAGACGCACAGACCCCCTGGGCGAAACGGATACAGCGATGTATCTTCTGGCGGGCGCGCACAGCCTACCCGTCGGTATACATCCGGAGGTTTCCATGAGCCCGTTGCCGCCCGCCCTCGCCGCCGCCGTGGGGCCGTTGCCGGAGGGGGTCACGCTGCCGTTGCCCCCGGTGTTCGAGTCGGTCGCGGCGGAGCGGCAGTACCGCAAGGAGCAACTGGCCGCCGGATTCCGGATCTTCGGGCGGTTCGGGTTCTCGGAGGGGGTCGCCGGGCACATCACGGTGCGGGATCCGGAGGATCTGGACACCTTCTGGGTCAATCCGTTCGGGATGGCGTTCGGGCAGATCCGGGCGTCGGATCTGATCCGGGTCGACCACGAGGGGCGGGTGCTCGACGGGCGGCGGCCGGTGAACCGGGCGGCGTTCGTGATCCACGCCCAGGTGCACGCTGCCCGGCCGGACGCGATCGCCGCCGCGCACGCGCATTCGCTGCACGGAAAGGCGTTCTCCAGTCTGGGCGTTCCGCTGGATCCGATCACCCAGGACGCCTGCGCGTTCTTCGAGGACCACGGGATCTACGACGACTACCGGGGCCTCGTGAACGAGACCGACGAGGGGGAACGGGTCGCCAAGGCGCTCGGCGCGTACAAGGCGGTGATCCTGAAGAACCACGGGCTGCTCACGGTCGGGCAGACGGTCGCGGAGGCGGTCTGGTGGTTCGTGACGATGGAACGCTCCTGCCAGGCGCAGCTGTTGGCGATGGCGGCGGGCACCCCGCAGCTGATCGACCGGGAGACCGCGCTGCTCACCCGCTCGCAGGTGGGGACGCCGCTCGCGGGCTGGTTCCAGGCCAGGCCGCTGTGGGACCAGATCACGGCCTCGGACCCGGGGCTCTTCGACTGACGGGCTGCGGCGGTCAGTCGGTCCCGGCGGGCCGGGTGACGGCCTGCAGGAGGGGCGCCAGGAAGTCGCGTTCGAGGGTGCCGGGCGGCAGTTCGGCCGGTTCGACATAGCTCTGGGCCTGCGCGCCCTCGCGCAGGGCGACCACGAGCCGGGCGAACCGGTCGGCGTCCACGGTGAGTTCACGCCCGGTCCGGCGCACCACGAGCTCCAGGCCGCGGGCGAGTTCGGCGCGCAGCCGGGCGTCGTGCCGGGCGAGCACCCAGGCGGCCTGCGGGTCGCGGATGGCGTGCAGGGTGAACTCCATGCTGACCAGGTACCAGTCGCGTTCCTCCGGCTCGACCCGGGCGGCGAGTCCGGCGAGCCCCGCCAGGGTGTAGTCCTCGGGCGCGAGGGCGTCGATCCGTTCGGCGAGGCGGCGGACGATCCGCTCGCCGTGCTCGTCGAAGAGGGCCAGGAAGAGTTCTTCCTTGCTGGCGAAGTTGGAGTAGTAGGCGCCGCGCGTGAAGCCCGCGCGCTCGCAGATCTGCTCGATCGAGGCGGCGTGGAAGCCGTGCTCGGCGAAGGTGGCGAGGGCCGCTTCGAGCAGCGCCGCGCGGGTACGGGGCCGGCGCGTGGTGACACCTCTGGGCACGGGTGGTTCCTCCTTCGCGGGCGCCTCGGCGGGGTGGGCGGCGGACCACGATACCGGCGCTCCCTCGCGGGCGGGGAGCGGCCCACGACGTTAAGATTCAGCCATGGGAGAGCGGCCCGTCGCGCCCGTCGCACCCGTGCTGGTCCTGGAGATCGACGGGGACGCGACCACCCTTGACCCGGGCCGCGTCTATCACATCGGACGCGACCCCAGCAGCGACTTCGTGCTCGCGGACGCCCGGGCGTCGTGGCACCACGCCTTGTTGCGCCCGGTCGCCGACCACTGGTCCCTGGAGGACGAGGGCAGCACCAACGGCACCTTCGCTGACACCAGGCGGATCATGGTGAGCGAGGTGGGTGCGGGCACCGTCGTCCGCTTCGGGCACCCCGACGACGGACCGAGAGCGGTGCTCTCGCCCGGCCCCGCCCCGGCCCCGACGGCGGTCGTCCCGCCCCCCGTACCGCCCGCGCCCGCACCCCTGCCGCCCGCGCCGCTCCCGCCGCCGCCACCCGCACCCGTACACCCGGAACCCGCACCCGCACCCGCACGGCCAGAACCCGCCCCCGCTCCCCCGCCCCGACCCGCCTCCGTCTCGCATCCGGCCCTCACCGGCACCTTCCGGCGGCCCACGGCGGTCCGGCCGCTGCCGGTGCACAGTGTCCGGATCGGGCGCGATCACGACAACGACCTGGTCGTGGACGATCTGACGGTGTCCCGTCGGCACGCGGAGCTGCGGGCGGCGCCGGACGGCACGTACTGGATCCATGACCTCGCGAGTCACAACGGCACCTTCCTCAACGGGCGCCCCGTCGACGAGGCCCGGGTCACCGAGGACGACATCGTCGGCATCGGGCACAGCGCGTTCTGCCTGCTCGGCGGGCGGCTGGTCGAGTTCACCGACACCGGCGAGGTCTCGCTCGACGTGCAGGGACTGGCCGTCACCGTCGACCACGGGCGCAAGACGCTGCTCGACGGGGTGTCCTTCCCGGTCGGCCAGCGCACCCTGCTCGCCGTGGTGGGCCCGTCCGGCGCCGGCAAGTCGACCCTGCTCGGCGCGCTCACCGGACAGCGTCCCGCCGACCGCGGCACCGTCCTCTACGACGGCCGCGACCTCTACCGCGACTACGCCGAACTGCGCCGCCGGATCGGTCTCGTCCCGCAGGACGACATCCTGCACCTCCAGCTCACCGTGCGCCGGGCACTCGGCTACGCGGCCGAACTCCGCTTCCCCGAGGACACCGACCCCGCCGAGCGGCACGCGCGCGTGGACGAGGTGATCGGCGAACTCGGCCTCCAGGAACGGGCCGGGCAGCCCATCCACAGCCTCTCCGGCGGGCAGCGCAAGCGGGTGAGCGTGGCCCTGGAGCTGCTCACCAAGCCCTCGCTTCTCTTCCTCGACGAGCCGACCTCCGGGCTCGACCCGGGCATGGACCGCTCCGTGATGCACATGCTGCGCGGGCTCGCGGACGACGGCCGCACGGTCGTCGTGGTCACCCACAGCGTGCTCAGCCTCGACGTGTGCGACCGGCTGCTCGTCCTCGCCCCCGGCGGCCGGGTCGCCTACTACGGGCCGCCCGCCGACACCCTGGAGTTCTTCGGGTACACCCAGTGGCCGGAGGCGTTCGAGGCGTTCGAGAACGACCGGGACCGTGACTGGGCGGGGCAGTTCCGGGCCTCACGCTTCCAGTACCGGTACGTCGACGAACCGTCCGTACGACCGGACTCCGGACGACCGGATCCCGCACGACCCGATTCCGCACGGCCCGATTCCGTACGCCCGGCTCCCGTACGGCCGGATCAGGACGCGGTCCCCGGCCAGGCGGCACACCAGCCCCTCCCCGGCACCGCCCCCGCGCCGCCGCCCAAGGCGCAGAGCTGGTGGTCGCAGCTGCGCACCCTGGTGCGGCGCTACGCGGCCGCGCTCTCGGCCGACCGGACCTTCCTGGTCATCATGGTGGCGCTGCCGTTCGTGATGGGCGCGATGGCCCGGGCGCTCTCGGAGGGCAGGCTCAACCCCGAGTCGACCCTGAACGTGCTGCTCATCCTGTGTGTCGGCGGGGTCCTGACCGGCGCGGCGAACGCGGTGCGCGAGCTGGTGAAGGAGCGCACGATCTACCGCAGGGAGCGGGCGGTGGGCCTGTCCCGTTCCGCGTACCTGATGTCCAAGGTGGTCGTGCTCGGTCTGATCACCGTCGTGCAGGCGGTGGTGCTGACGCTCGTGGCCCTCATCGGGGTCCCGTTGAACGTGCCCGGTGGCTCGGGCGTCCTGCTGCCGCCGCTGGTGGAGCTCACGCTCGCGGTGGCGCTGCTCGCGTTCACCGCGATGATGCTCGGCCTGTTCGTCTCCGCCCTGGTGCGCAAGGAGGAGGTGACGATGCCGCTGCTCGTCCTCCTCGCGATCGTCCAGGTGGTGTTCTGCGGGGCGCTGCTCAATGTGCGCGGGACGCCGGTCCTGGAGCAGCTGGCCTGGCTGGTGCCGTCGCGGTGGGCGTTCGCCGCGATGGGCGCGACGATCGACATCGGGGCGACCGTGCCGGGCGAGAAGACGGCCGATCCGCTGATGCGGCACACGGTCGGCGCGTGGGTCTTCGACATGGGCATGCTGGTGGTGCTCTGTGTCGTCCTCGGTCTTGTCGTGGCCCGGCTGCTGCGCCGCCACGAGCCCGTCGTCATGCGGAGGTAGATGTCGTGGTGTCCCCACACGGTGTGCCCGAGTACGGCGCGCGTCCCCCGGCGTCGGAGGCCGGCCGGATGTCCGGTTCCGTGCCGCCGCCACCCGTCCCCGCGTACGGCTCGAACGCCGGTGACGGTACGGGTGCCCGTGGTGCCGGTTCCGGCGCGCCCGCGGGTGCCGGTGCCGGTGCGGAGTCCTACGGGTACGGGGCGGGGTTCGGCTCCGGTCAGCTGCCGGACTTCCGGCCCACGCATGTGGTGCCGCGCGACGGGCTGCCCACCTGGGAGTCGCCCGACCCGGCCCGGCCCGCGCAGCCGCTCGACGCGTTCCTGCCGGTACGGCTGACCGACCGGGTCGGCGACTGGGGCCAGGTGCTGTGCTCCAACGGCTGGACCGCCTGGGTGGACGCCAGGCTGCTCGTCTCCGTACCCGACGATCCGCCCGCCGCCCATGGCGCGACGGCGGGTACCGCCGATCCGCGTCCGCTGATCGCCCGCGCCGAGGAGGCGCTCGCCCGCTACCGGGTGGCCGCCGAGGACCTGGCGACCGGGCGCACGGACGGCGCGGGGTTCCGGCGGCTCACCCGGGGGCTGCGGGTCGGGATGGTCGTCGACGGCGAGTCCGTCTGGCTGTACGACGTCGACCAGGCGCGCTGGGTGTTCTGCGACGGCACCACGCTGAGCACCTACGCCGCCTCGGCGGCGCCGTCCGCCGCACCCGCCGGGCCCGCCGCCCCGGGTGGCTACCCGTCGGGCGGGCGCTCCGGCGGGGCCCCGGGCGATCCCGTGTCCTGGCCGCAGGTGGCGGCGTTCGCCGGGACGCCCGACGGGCCCGCCCCGACACCCACGCAGGTCGCCCCCCACTCGTTCCGGGGGCGCGGGCCCGACGCCGACGGGTTCCGTGAGCGCTGATGGGCACGCCGTGGGGGTCGTCGTTCACCGGGGCGGGCACGGGCATGGCCGAGACGCGGGTGGCCGGCTACGTCATCGAGGCCGAGATCGGCCACGGCGGCATGGCGGTCGTCTACCGCGCCCACGACCTGAAGCTCGGCCGTACGGTGGCGCTGAAGCTGCTCGACCCGGCGCTGGCCCGGAGCGACACCTTCCGGCAGCGGTTCGTCCACGAACAGCACGTCGCGGCGGCCATCGACCATCCGCACATCGTGCCGGTGTTCGAGGCGGGCGAGTGGGAGGGCACGCTCTTCATCGCGATGCGGTGGGTGCCCGGGCGGGATCTCCAGGCCGTGCTCAACCGGAACGGGCCGCTCGATCCGGCCACGGCAGCCCGGATCATCCTCCAAGTGGCGTCCGCGCTCGACGCCGCGCACGCGCACGGTCTGGTGCACCGGGATGTGAAGCCCGGCAACATCCTGGTCGCCGAGGGCATCGACCGCGACCATCCGGAGCACGTGTACCTGACGGACTTCGGCATCACGAAGAAGGCGCTGTCGCAGACCGGGCTGACCTCGTACGGCCATATCGTCGGCACCCATGACTACATGGCGCCCGAGCAGATCAAGGGCGAGCCGGTCGACCACCGGTGCGACATCTACAGCCTCGGCTGCGTGGCCTTCGCGACGCTGACCGGCAGCCCGTTGTTCCGCCGCGACAGCGACGACGCTCTGCTCGACGCCCACAAGGAGGATCCGCCGCCGTCCCTGGCCGAGCTGCGCGAGGGTCTGCCGGAGGCCGCCGACGCGGTGCTCGCACGGGCGCTGGCCAAGCTCCCCCAGGACCGCTACGACAGCTGCCTGGACTTCGCCACGGACTTCCAGGCCGCCCTGACGGCCCACCACGCCCCCGCCCCCACGCCGCAACCAGCGCCGCCGGTGCCGGCGCCGCCACCACCGTCCACGGAGCCGCCCGCGTGGGCACGCCCGGTGTTTCACCGTGCCTTCTGAGGCGCGCGGTTCCGGGCGGGCCTGCTGACGCCGCTCGGGCACGAGGGGACCGGCACCCGGAGTCCGGGCCGCTCAGCGGCCCGTGCGCGCGTTCCCGGGCTCCTTCGGGGCCTCGCCCTTGCGCCGTACCCCGGTGGCGAGCAGGGCGCCCAGGAAGCCCGCCACGAGGCCCCAGAGCAGGCCGAGGCCGACGGTGGCCCAGATGTGCGGGCGCAGGACGACTTCGGCGCCGAGGGCGCCCAGGTCGCCGATGCCGAGGACGGAGAGGCCGAAGCGGGCCTCGACGAGGGTGAGCGGAGTGACGACCAGCAGGGTGACGGCGAAGGCGACGCCCAGGTGGAGGGCGTGGCGCCAGGCGGGGACGCCGGCCGGTGAGCGGGTGGCGGTGACGAAGCCCGCGGCGAGGACGAGGACGGCGGCGATCACCAGCAGCCACCAGGCGCGGCCGTCGTAGGAGGCGAGGTTCGAGAGGTCGACTGTGGAGAGGTCCTTACCGCCGTTCCCGCCGCGCAGCACCTGGTCGAGGATCTGCGGCATCGGCAGCCCGAACGGCCCGTCGGCCCGGCCTTCCCAGGAGCCGCCGATGCCGACGCCGAGGGCCGGCCAGGCCACGTTGGGCAGCCCGAGCAGCAGCACCGCGAGGGTCTCGGCGGCGTGCCCCTTGGTGGCGGCGACGACCAGACCGATGACGAGGGCGACGCCCACGTACGCGAGGAGCAGGAGCAGCATCGCGGAGGCGGCGGGGCGGACGGCCTGGTGGTGGCGGACCAGCCGGGCGGGCAGCGGGGTGCGGCGGGAGACCAGCAGGGCGACGACGAGGACGCCGAGGATCCACAGAAGGCCGTAGCCGAGGGTGGGGCCGACGTCGGTGGTGAAGCCGACCTTGGGGTCGGCGGCGTTCAGGAGGTCCTTGAAGAGGTCGCCGAGGTCCCCGCCGTCGCCCGTGGTGTCGCCGCCGAGGGTGAGGGGGAAGTCGTGGCGGGCGAGCGCGCAGAGGCCGCCGAGTCCGGCGAGCCACAGCAGCACGGTGGGGACGGCGACGCCGAGCAGCGTACGGCCGGAGGCGACGGCGTGGTGGCGCAGCGGTCGCAGGAAGACGCTTCCGGCGACGAGTGCGCCCACCAGGGTGACGGTGAGCGGCATCGCGGTCAGTTCGGCCTCGGTCCCGGCGAGGGCGCCCGCGTCGCCGGACAGCGACACCTGGCCGCCCGCGGCCATCACCACGACGGCGGCGAGGACGGCGATGAACGCGCCTGCGCCGCCGGGGAGATCGGCCGCTCCGGCGGCCCAGAGTCCGAGGCCCGCGGTGACGGCCATCGCGGCGAAGGCGGCGACGACAGCGCCGAGGGCCCATGCGGCGCCGTGCGCCCAGGGGCCCGCCGGGGCGGTGGTCGGGGCCTTGCCGGGTGGCGCGGGGGGCGGGGTGCTCACGCTGCCCACGCTAGTACCGGCGGCCGCCGTCCGCTTGCGGACGCCCCCGGATCGGCGCACACAATGGGCGCGGAACGGAAGAAAGGGAATAAACGTGACTTCCCACCCGCCGTCCGGCCCGCCCTCGGTCCCGCCCACCGGCCCGCCCCCTGGGCCCGTCTCCGGACCCAGCACGCGCCCCGCGTATCCCAGCACTCCCCCGCCGCAACCCCCGCCACCGACCCTCCCGTCGGGCAGCGGGGGCGGTGGCGGCTCCGCCGGAGGCGGTGACTCCAGAGGTGGTGGCGGTGGCTCAGGGGGAGGCGGTGGCTCCGGCGGCGGTACGGGCGGGGGCCCGGGCGACGGCGGTCGCGGCGGCGGCCCCTGGTGGCGCTCCGTCCCCAAGGTGGCCTCGCTGACCGCGGCCGTGGTCGCGGCCGTGGCGCTCGTCGTCGTGCTCACCACCCGCGACAGCGGGAACGACGGCGGCAACCAGGCCGGTTCGGGCGGCCGCGAGGTGTTCCTGCAGAACACCTCGGCGAGCGGGCCCGACCCGTTCACCCGCTCCACGGCCCGTACGCAGAATCCGACCGTCTCACCGCCCGCGCTGCCCAGCGAGACCGGCACGACGGCCAACACGACCCGCAGCGTGTCGGGTTCGGCGCCCGGACTGTACGGCGGGACACACCTCACCGCGAGTTGCGACGTGGAGCAGCAGATCCGCTTCCTCTCCGACGAGCCCGCCAAGAACGCGGCCTTCGCGACCACGCTCGGCATCACGGCGAACGAAGTCCCGGGCTATCTGCGCTCCCTGACGTCGGTTCAGCTCCGGGTGGACACCAGGGTCACCAACCACAGGTTCACCGGCGGGAAGGCCGCGCCGTTCCAGTCGGTGCTCCAGGCGGGCACCGCGGTCCTGGTCGACGACCACGGGGTGCCCCGGGTGCGGTGCGCCTGCGGCAATCCGCTGACCCCGCCGGTCGCCCAGAACGCGCCCAAGCAGGTCGGCACGGCCTGGCCCGGCTACCGGACGAGCAATGTGGTCTATGTGCAGCCGTCGGTGACGATCATCAACGTCTTCGTCATCTACGACCCGAAGACCGACCGCTGGATCGCCCGCAAGCCGGGCGACCAGGGCCACCACCACGACCAGCACACCACTCCCCCGCCGCCGCCGACCCCGACGCCGTCGAAGTCGCCGTCGACCTCTCCTTCGACCTCCCCGTCGGCCTCCCCGTCGACGTCGCCCTCCACGTCGCCTTCGACGTCGCCCTCGACGTCCCCGTCCACCTCGCCGACCACGCCACTGCCGTGCGTGACGGTCACGGGTGACGAGACCCCGGAGCCGGTCGACGGTGTGACGCCGTCGCCGTGCCCGTCGCCGCTGGAGTCGACGACCAGCCCGACGCCTTCGCCGTCACCCTCGGCGTCCGCGTCCTCGGTGTCCCCCTCGGCGTCGTTGTCGTCACCGGCCACGCCGTCGTCGTCGCCGTCGTCGCCCTCACTGCTCTCGTCGCCGTCGACGGAGACATCGGTCCCGAACTCGGCCTCGGACTCCGCCGCCGCCTCGGAGAGCGGCCTGAACACGCCCCCGGGCGCCGGGTCGGTCTCGCCCCCGGCGCCGGGCGCGCCCGCGGGTCAGCCGCTGATCTGAGTGGACGGCGGTCCGTAGGCCGTGCCGCCGGAGACGGTGGTGCAGCCCACGGGCCGCCGTTCGTGGTGCCGGGACCGGCGTCTGGAACGCAAGGATCGGATCCAGGATCCGATATCCAGCGGCGTGGCCGCCTGCTCCTCGGCCCGTCGCTGCCAGTTCCGCTCGTCGCGGTCCGTGAAGTGTCCGGACATGGGATCGCTCCTTCTCTCGGTGGTCGGCCCGATGGACCCGGTCCTGGTACCACCCGGGTCTTCAGGCCATTGACCTGAGTCTGTAGGCTCATTGGCCTGGAGAGCACAGCCAATGAGGAGTGATTGGCATGGCAGAGGGTCGAGTGGTCCGCAGTGTGGTCACCCCGGCGGACCGCACGCTGAGCGGGCGGCAGTTGGCTGCCCTGCTCACGCCGCCCGTCGAAGGCCGCTTCGGCTATCGCGAACTGGCCAGGGCGGTACGGCAGACGCTCCTCGACGGCCGGGTCGCGCTGCGGATGCGGCTGCCCGCCGAACGCGAGCTCGCGGTGGCCCTCGGGGTGAGCCGGACCACCGTGACCGCCGCCTACGACCTGCTGCGGGAGAGCGGTTACGCGCACAGCAGGCAGGGCGCCGGGACCTGGACCGAGCTGCCGGAGGGGCAGGCGCCGATCGGGCCCGCCGCGCTCCGCGACGACTCCGGGACCCTCATCGACCTCGCCCTCGCCGCGCCCGAGGCGCCGCCGGGACTGCTCACCGACGCACTCGGCGAGGCCGCCGCGGAGCTGCCGCGCTTCGCGTCGAGCCAGGGCTACCACCCGTACGGCATCCCGGAACTGCGCGCCGCGATCGCCGACCGCTACACGGCCAAGGGGCTGCCCACCCGGCCCGAACAGATCCTGGTGACCACCGGGGCCCAGCAGGCCCTCGCGCTGTCCCTGGCGCTGCTCGGCGGGCCCGGTGACCGGGTGCTCGCCGAGAACCCCTCGTACCCCAACGCCCTGGACGCCATGCGCGGGCGGCGGATGCGGATCACGCCGGTGCCGGTCACCGAGGCGGGCTGGGACAGCGGCCTGATCGACGCGGCGCTGCGGCAGACCGCGCCGCGGCTCGCCTATCTCGTACCGGACTTCCACAATCCGATGGGCCGGCTGATGCCGCCCGACCAGCGGCGCGAGGTGGCGCGGGCGGCGCGGGCCACCGGGACCTGGCTGGTGGTGGACGAGACACTGACGGACATCGGGCTCGACGTGCCGCCGCCCGATCCGTTCGCCGCGTCCGCCGGGCCCGGCACCGGGGAACAGCTCATCAGCATCGGTTCGCTCAGCAAGAGCTGCTGGGGCGGGCTCCGGGTCGGCTGGGCGCGGGCCTCCGCGCGCGTGGTGACCGAGCTGGCGCGGCTGCGGATCACCCACGACCTGGCGGGCTCGGTGCTCGACCAGCTGGTGGCGGTGGCGCTGATGCGACGGCTCGACACGCTGCTCCCGCCGCGCGCCGAGGAACTGCGGCGGCGCCGGGAGGCCCTGGTGACGGCGCTCGCCCGGCATGTGCCGGAGTGGCACTGGACGCTGCCGCCCGGCGGTCTGTGCCTGTGGCTGGACCTCGGCCGCCCGATCGCGGCGGAACTCGCCGCGCGGGCGCTGCGGCACGGGGTGCGGGTGGAGGGCGGATCCAGGTTCGGGGTGGACCCGGGGACGCACGAGCACCGGCTGCGGATCCCGTACGCGCTGCCCGTCGAGGTGTACGAGCCGGCGGCCGAGCGGCTCGCGGCGGCCCTGGCGGGTGCGCCCGCGCCGTTCGCCGAACCGGATCTGCCGGACTGGGTGGCCTGACCGAGGACCGGGGCGGGGTCGCCGGGGTCGGATCGGCCCGGGGGCGGATCTATTCGGATGCCCGGGGCAATGATCATGTGTACGGTCGGGTGCGTGGAACCATTGACCGAGAAAGAGATCCGCGCGTCCTTCGTGAACTGCACGAAGGGCGAGGCGTCTCGTATGAAACTGCCGCTGGACTTCGCCGAGCTGCCCTGGGCCGACCTGGACTTCCTCGGCTGGGTCGACCCGGCCGCCCCGCTGCGCGCGCACCTGGTGGTGCCGGGCGCCGAGGGGCCCCTCGGCATCACGCTGCGGGTGCCCGCGGTGGGCCGGACCAGCGCCATGAAGTCCAGCATGTGCCAGATCTGTCTGACCTCGCACGCCTCGTCGGGCGTGACGCTGCTGTCGGCGCCGCTGGCCGGCGCGCGCGGCCGGGAGGGCAACACGGTGGGCACGTACATCTGCGCCGACCTCGCCTGCCCGCTGTACGTGCGGGGCAAGCGGCAGCCGAAGCTGCGCGGTCCGCGGCACGAGGAGTCGCTCACCCTGGACGAGCAGGTGGAC
Organism: Streptomyces sp. NPDC090025; assembly: GCF_044748125.1. Lineage (NCBI taxonomy): Bacteria > Bacillati > Actinomycetota > Actinomycetes > Kitasatosporales > Streptomycetaceae > Streptomyces > Streptomyces sp. NPDC090025. The sequence continues at coordinate 100,819 of NZ_JBIVFL010000008.1, forward strand.
CGGATGATGGGCAACCTGCGGGCGTTCACGACCCGGGTGACCGCGGGCTGAGCCCGTGGCCCGGCCCGCGGCCCCCGGCCCGCCGGGTCAGCGGAACGCCTGCTCGCCGGTGAGCGCCTTGCCGATGACCAGGGAGTGCACCTCGCTGGTGCCCTCGTAGGTCAGCACCGACTCCAGGTTGTTGGCATGGCGCAGCACCGGGTACTCCAGGGTGATGCCGTTGGCACCGAGGATGGTGCGGCACTCGCGGGCGATGGCGATGGCCTCGCGGACGTTGTTCAGCTTGCCCACGCTGATCTGCTCGGGGACGAGCGTCCCGGCGTCCTTGAGGCGCCCGAGGTGGACGGCGAGCAGCATCCCCTTGCCCAGCTCCACCGCCATGTCGGCCAGCTTCTGCTGGGTGAGCTGGTAGGAGGAGAGCGGGCGGGCGAAGACGGTGCGGTCGGCGGCGTAGGAGATCGCCGCCTCCAGGCAGTCGCGGGCCGCGCCGAGGGCGCCGAAGACGATGCCGAAGCGGGCCTCGTTCAGACAGCCGAGCGGCCCGGACAGGCCACGGGCCCCGGGCAGCAGGGCGTCGGCGGGCAACCGCACGTCGGTGAGGACGAGTTCGCTGGTGACGCTGGCCCGCAGGGAGAGCTTGCGGGTGATCTCCGGCGCGCTGAAGCCGGGGGTGTCGGTGGGCACCACGAAGCCGCGGACACCGTCCTCGGTACGCGCCCAGACCACGGCGACATCGGCGACGGAGCCGTTGGTGATCCACATCTTGGTGCCGTTGAGCACCCAGTCGGAACCGTCGCGCTTGGCGTGGGTGCGCATCGCGCCCGGGTCCGAGCCCGCGTCGGGCTCGGTGAGCCCGAAGCAGCCGATGTACTCACCCGCCGCCATCCCCGGCAGCCACCGCTCCTTCTGCTCCTCGGACCCGAACTTCCAGATCGCGTACATGGCGAGCGAGCCCTGTACGGAGACGAGCGAGCGCAGCCCGGAGTCGACGGCCTCCAGCTCCATGCAGGCCAGGCCGTACGCCACGGAGTTGGTGCCCGCGCAGCCGTAGCCCTCCAGATGCATCCCGAGCACACCGAGACCGCCGAGGGTACGGGCGAGCTCGCGGGCGGGCAGCTCGCCGGTCTCGAACCACTCGGCGACGTAGGGGCGCAGCTCGCGGTCGGCGGCGGTCCGCACGGTGCGGCGGATCTCGCGCTCCTCGTCGGTCAACAGGCCGTCGATCGCGAGCAGGTCGAGCGGGTGGACGGGGGCGGACTGCGCGGAACGCGTGGGCTGCGGCGACGACTTCACGGGCGGGCCTCCTGGCGGCGGTGGCGAATCGGCGAGCGGCAGCCTAGCCCCAGATTGGATATTGGATCCAGTATTGAATATCCGCCGCCCGCCCTCTAGCGTCCGGCTGGATCCAATATCCGATGTCCATGACCTCGGATATTGGATCCAACCGCCGACGAGGGAGAGCGGGATGCACGCGCAGCAGCCGGAGGCGGCGGACACCACCACGCCCGGTGCCCTGTCCGGGATCGTCGTCGCGGACTTCGGGCGGGTCCTCGCCGGTCCATACATGACGATGCTCCTCGCGGACCTCGGCGCCGAGGTCGTGAAGATCGAGCGTCCCGGCTCCGGTGACGACACGCGTGCGTGGGGGCCGCCGTTCGCCGACGGGCAGGCCACCTACTTCCTCGGCGTGAACCGCAACAAGCGCTCGGTGGCGCTCGATCTGACCGATCCGGCGGATCTGGCGTCGGCCCGGGCCCTGGTCGCGCGGGCCGATGTCCTGGTGGAGAACTTCCGGCCCGGCACGATGGACCGGCTCGGGCTCGGCTACGAGGAGTCCCGGGCGGCCAACCCCGGGCTCGTGTACTGCTCGGTGACCGGGTTCGGCTCGGCGGAGGGCGCCGCGCTGCCGGGCTACGACCTGCTGGTGCAGGCCATGGGCGGGCTGATGAGCGTGACCGGGGAGCCCGGTGGCCCCGGTACCAAGGCCGGGGTGGCGCTCGTCGACGTCATCACCGGGCTGCACGCGGGCATGGGGGTGCTCGCCGCGCTGCGCCACCGCGAACGCACCGGCGAGGGTCAGCGGATCGAGGTGTCGCTGCTCGGTTCGCTGCTGTCCGCGCTCACCAACCAGGCCGCCGCCCATCTCGCCACCGGGACGGTGCCCGGGCCGCTCGGCAACCGGCACCCGAGCATCACCCCGTACGAGGTGTTCCGGGCGAGCGACCGGCCGCTGGTGCTCGCGGTCGGCAACGACCGCCAGTTCCGGACCCTGTGCGTACGGCTCGGGCTGCCGGGCCTCGCCGACGATCCGCGTTTCGCGGACAACTCGGCCCGGGTCGCGCACCGCGAGGAGCTGACGGCCGCGCTGTCCGCGCGGCTCGCCGAGCGGACGGCCGACGCCTGGTGCGCGGAGCTGACCTCGGCCGGGGTGCCGTGCGGGCCCATCAACGACCTGGCCGGCGCCTTCGCGCTGGCCGACCGGCTCGGCCTCGGCGCCCGTCTCCCGGCCGACGCGGCCGGGCCCGGCCAGGTCGCGCACCCGGTGACGTACGGCGCGACGCCCGCCTCCTACCGCTCCGCCCCGCCCCGGCTCGGCGAGCACACCGACGAGGTCCTGACCGGGCTCGCGGAGGTTTTCCACAGGCCGGACGGGCTGTCGGCGGCGCGTAGCAAGATGGACGTCACGCGCCAGGAGGATCCGGCGCGCGCACCGACACGGGGACGCGGACGGGGACGTACGCGGGGACAGGGAGAGGGGCAGCGATGAGCGGCACGACGGAGCGGACGAGGCCACCGACCGCCCAGCAGTTCGTCCTGGGGGAACTGCGCCGGGCCATCACCAGCGGGGAGCTGCGGCCCGGCGACCCGATCCGGCAGGACACCCTGGCGGCGCGGCTCGACGTGAGCCGGGTCCCGCTGCGCGAGGCCCTGAAGACCCTGGAGGCCGAGGGCCTGGTGGTGCACCACGTCCACCGGGGCTATTTCGTGGCCGAGTTGTCGCTCGCCGACCTGGAGGAGATCTACCGGATCCGGCGGCTCCTGGAGACGGAGGCGGTCAGTGCCGCGTTCGCGCGCGGCCCCGACGACCTCGTCGAGACGATGGAGCTGCTCCAGCGGGACGTGGAGCGGGCCGCGCGGGCCGAGGACGTCACGGCGATGGCCGAGGCCAACCGCCGCTTCCACTTCACCCTGGTCGACGCCTCCGGGATGCCCCGCCTGGTGCGGCTGATCAGTACCCTGTGGGACGCGACCGACGCGTACCGCGCGCTGTACTACACGGCGGAGGCACACCGGCAGCAGGCGGTGCACGAGCACCGGGCGGTGCTCTCGGCGCTGCGCGAGGGAGACCTGCGGGCCGCCCTCGAATGGCTCGACGAGCACCGTGACCACGCGGTGGCGGCCCTGCGCGAGGTGCTCGCCCTGGCCTGAGCCCGGGCACCGAGCCCGGGCCCGATGCGCGCCCGGCGGGCTGGGGTGCGCCGGGCGGAGCGGCGGCCGACCATGGAGGAGGGGCCGGCCGCGAGGAGGCGACGTCGCGATGCGCAGCCACAGCGACACCCACAGCCGCTCCCATCGGGGTGCGCCGCCGTCCGTCCTCGACGTGCTCGTCGTCGGCGCGGGCCCGGTCGGCCTCACCGCCGCCGCCGAGCTGCGCCGCAGGGGCGTCACGGTGCGGATCGTCGACCGGCTGCCCGCCCGGCTGCCGTACGCCAAGGCGGTCGGCGTCCAGCCGCGCACCCTGGAGATCTGGGAGCGGATGGGCTGCGTGCGGGCGGCCCTGGAGGCGGCGGTGCCGTTGCGGGGGCAGTTCGTGTACGTGGACGGGGTCGAGCGGGCCAGGACGGATCTGGTGCTCCCGGCGGAGGTCCCGTACCGGTTCGCCGCGCTGCCGCAGTACGAGACGGAGCGGATCCTGGCGGAGACGCTCGCCCGGTTCGGCACCCGGGTCGAACGGGTCACCGAGCTGGTCGGGTTCACGCAGGACGCGGACGGGGTGACCGCCCGGCTGGTGCGGGCGGTGGCGGGCGGCACACCGGCCGAGGAGGAGGTGCGCTGCCGCTATCTGGTGGGCTGCGACGGCGCGCACAGCGCGGTGCGCAAGGGGCTCGGTCTCGCGTTCGAGGGCGGTGCGTTCCCGTCGGCGTACATGCTGGGGGACGTGCGTCTGGACTGGGACGTGACGCCCGGTTACAGCGTGCGCGCCAGCAGGACCGACCGGCCGGGCGGCGCGGCGGACCGCACCGGGGGCAGCAGCCCGGGGGCCGGTGGCGGGGAGACGCTGGTGGCCGTGCCGCTGCCCGGCGGCCGCTACCGGGTGTCGATGAACGTGCCGTCCGGCGGGCCCGACGAGCCCGCCGGACCGCCGGAGCGGGGCGGGCGGGCCGACGAGGGCACCGAGGGCGCGGACGGGGTGACGCACGGTCTGGAGCACGGCGGGCGCAAACCGTGGCTCAGCGATCTCCAGGGCGTGCTCGACCGCCTGTCGCCGTGGCCGGTGACGGCGTCCGACCTGCGCTGGTCCTCGGTGTTCCGGATCAGCCACCGGCTCGTGGACCGGTACGGCGAGGGCCGGGTGTTCGTCGCGGGCGACGCCGCCCACATCCATCCGCCGACCGGTGCGCAGGGCATGAACACCGGCATCCAGGACGCCTACAACCTCGCCTGGAAGCTGGCGCTCGCCGTGGAGGGCCGGGCGGCGCCGGGGCTGCTGGCCAGTTACGACGCCGAGCGGCATCCGGTCGGGCAGGAGGTGGTGGGGCGGACCGTGCGCCACGCCGTCCAGGGCATGGAGGCCGATCCGGCGGACCCGGAGACCCTGATGCTCCGCGAGGCGCAGCTGCTGCTCGGCTACCGGGGCAGCCCGGTCGTGGGCGGCGCGGGTCCGTCCGCCGACGGCGAGGGTCCCGGGCCACGGGCCGGGGACCGCGTACCGGACTGCACGGGCCTCACGCATCCGCTGGTCGCCGCGCCGCTGCGGCTGCACGAGCTGCTGCGGGACCGCGGGCACGTCCTGCTGCTGCACCCGGAGGGCGACGGGCCGGCCGCCGCCGGGGAGCTGCGGCGGCTGGCCGACCGGGCGGCCGAGTTGTCGGGCGGGGCCGTGGAGACGTGCGTGGTGCTGCCGGGCGCGGCACCGGAGGAGGTGTCGATCGCCGTGGCGGCGGTGGGGCTGGCGGTGTACCGGGACGCGGCGGGCGGGTTCGCCCGCGGCTTCGCCGTACCGACGCCGACGGCTTTTCTGGTCCGGCCCGACGGCTATCTGGGGGCGCGGTTCGACCCGGCGGACCGGGCGGCGCTCGACGCGTGTCTGCGGGGGGTGTTCGCCCCGTGAGCGCCGGGCGGGCGCCCGGGCGCGGGGCTGGGCGCGGGGCCCGTACGGGGCGCCTCGGCCGCTTCTGACCAGCCGCTTCGTGGCCGACGGGTGACATCGGGCAACCTCTTCCGTCACTCCCTCCCCTTGGGTCGTCGCGCGTCCCGGCGGCACGCGCGCATGGGGGATCATGGACGGAGGAGTCGACAGAAGGACGGGACGAACGATGAGGCACCGCAGTGTCGCCGACCTCATGACGCCGACCGCGATCGCGGTGCAGCCGGGGACTCCGTTCAAGGAGATCGCCCGACTGCTCGACGAGTACGGCATCACGGCCGTGCCGGTCGTCGACGCGGAGAACCGTCCGGTGGGCGTGGTCTCCGAGGCGGACCTGCTCCGGCGGCACACCGCCAAGGACGGCCCGAGCACGGCCGAGGCGATGATGTCGAGTCCGGTGGTGACCGCCCGCCCGTCCTGGACGGCCGTGGAGGCGGCCCGGCACATGGAGCGGCACCGGGTGAAGCGGCTGCCGGTGGTGGACGCGGACGGGCGCCTGATCGGGGTGCTGAGCCGCACCGATCTGCTCCAGCTGTTCCTGCGGCGGGACCGGGCGATCCAGGAGGAGATCGTGGAGGACGTGGTCACCCGCATCCTGCGGCTCTCCCCCGCGTCGCTGCACGTCGACGTGTCGGAGGGCCGGGTCACCCTGACCGGCAGCCTGCCGCGCGAGAGCCTGGCCCCGATCTTCGTGCGGCTGTGCGAGGACGTGGACGGGGTGGTGGAGGTCGTGGACCGGCTCGCGTACGAGGACGCGGAGCGGACCGCCGCCGATGCCCGCCCGGTGCCGGAGGCGCAGCCCGCGCACGGCGGCCAGGGCTAGGTCGTGTCCGGAAAGTCCCGCCTGGCTCGCGACGCCTGGCACGCACGCTCGCCGCGTTGTCGGGATCGCCCACGTACGCCCAGTACGAGGGCGACCCTCCGCCTTGCGATCGCACGCACCAGACGCCGCGAGCCCCGCCCTGGCGGGCGGACGGCGCTACTTTCCGGACACGACCTAGGACGCGGGGGCGCGGGGCCGCCCGGTTTCCCTGCGCGGCTCTCCTGCCCGTCGCCGGGCCGTCAGTCGACCGCCTCCGGCCAGCCGTAGCCGGGGCCCGTGCGGCGTGGCACCGTGTCGGCGCCGGCCGCTTCCATCTCGCGGTCGGCCGCCCGCATCAGGCGTCCGGCCAGGTCCTTCATGGCCCGGCCGGCGGCGAGTTCGTCGCCGATCGCGGGGATGTCGGCGTCCGCCGGGTTGCGGTGGGCGGTGCCGTGGCCGGTGACGGTCGACGTGCCGGTGTCCAGGCGGGCCTCCGCCGTGGTCCTGCCGCCTTCCTCGACCAGGTCGACGCCGACCTTCCACTCCAGGTGCCGGGTCATGGCCCGCCTCCTCGTGCCCTCGGTCACGCGCGGACACCGCGTGGCCCTCTCCCCTGTCAGGATCCCCCTCCCAGGATCCCGCCGTCGCCGGGGGCGCGCCACGTCCGGGACCGTCCGCGGGTCCTCGCGCCCGTTGCCGGTGGGCCATCGGCCTTACGGAAGGGGACTTCCGGTCGCCCGCGCGCGGCGGTCGCGGCGGGACCATGGGGGAGGCGGCGGGTGCGGGACCGCGCGGTTCCGCAGCGCCGGACGCGCCGGACACCCCTGGGCCCGTGGGTCAGCTCGCCGGGAAGGCGGTGCGCAGCCGGTAGCGCTCACCGCTGTACTCGACCAGCGAAAGCAGCGCGGGCCGCTGGTCGCGGGTGAAGACGGTCTGGTCGAGGGCGAGGACGGGTGCCCCGGTGTCGATGCCCAGGTGTCCGGCGAGACCGGTTCCGGCGGCGCGGGCCTCGATCGTCACCTCCGAGCGGTCCAGTTCGACGCCCCGGGCGGCGAGCTGCTCGAAGAGCGAGGCGGTGGCGAAGTCGACGTCGGTGAGGCCGGGCGCGAGGCGGGCGACGACGAGGGTGCGGTCGACGGCGACCCGGACGTCGTCGAGGAGCCGGATGCGTTCCAGCACGATCAGCGGGGTTCCGGCGGGTACGTCGAGCCGTTCGGCGTCGTCGAGCGATGCGGGCAGCGTCTCCAGGCGCAGCACCAGCGAGCTGGGCGTCATGTGCTTGCGGCGGGCGGTCGCGGTGAACGACTCCAGGTCGTTGGGCCACTCGCGGGAGCCGGTGGTGCCGCCCGCGACGAACCACCCACGGCCGTGCGAGGCGGTGAGCATGCCTTCGTCGACCAGGTGCAGCAGGGCCTTGCGGAGGGTGACCCGGGAGATGTCGAAGCGGGTGCAGAGGTCGCGTTCGGACGGCAGCCTGCTGCCCGGCGGCAGCGGGCGCCGGGCGATCTCCTGCCGGATGAGCTCCGCCGCCTGGGCCCAGAGCGGGGCCGCGCCGCTGGTGCGCTGGGGTGTCCGCGGCGGTGCGGCGGGCTGGTCGGGCACGGGAGACCTCCGGTTCGACGACCCTCGATCATACCAGTGTCTACCACTTGGACGACTGCGGACCTGCCACAGGTCCCGGGGACCCCAAGGATCCCGGGGACCAAAGCCCTCCGCCGACGGACCGACCCGCACGACATCCCCGCCGGAAGTCCCGAGATACCGAAGATTTCAATACCAGTGTTGACCAGTTAAAGACCACTGCATACCTTGTGGATGCGGCGCCTGTGGCCTGGCCGGGCCCGCTCTCGGTGCCACCGGAGTCCGGTGATGCCGCCCCCGTGCTCGATGGAGTGCTCGATGGAGGAAATCGGATGAGTGGCGCCCAAGCGAAGAAACGCTCCCGTGGTGGCGTGATGGCCGTGCTGCAGCGGATCGGCCGGAGCCTGATGCTGCCGGTCGCGGTGCTGCCCGCGGCGGCCATCCTGCTGCGGCTCGGCAAGGAGGACCTGCTCGGCAGGCCCGAGTTCCCCGAGCTGATCCGCAAGCTCGGCATGATCCTGTCCTCCGGCGGCCAGGCCGTCTTCGACAACCTGCCGCTGCTCTTCGCGATCGGCGTGGCCATCGGATTCGCCAAGAAGGCGGACGGCTCCACCGCGCTCGCGGCGGCCGTCGGCTATCTGGTCTTCAAGAACGTGCTGGCCAGCCCCGCCTTCCCCAAGGGCGTCGACGGCGAACCGCTCGACGCCAAGGTCCTCGGCGGCATCGTCATGGGCCTCGTGTGCGCCCTGCTCTACCAGCGCTTCTCACGGACGAAACTGCCGGACTGGCTCGGTTTCTTCGGCGGCCGGCGTCTGGTGCCGATCCTCAGCGCCTTCGCCGGGGTGGGGATGGGGCTGGTGTTCGGCGTCGTCTGGCCGACCGTCGGCAGCTGGTTCTTCCACTTCGGTGAGTGGCTGGTGGGCACCGGCGCCTGGGGCGCGGGGCTGTTCGGACTGGTCGTCCGCGCGCTGATCCCGGTCGGGATGCACCACTTCTTCTCGTTCTTCCCGTGGTTCGAGGCCGGCAGCTACGTCAACCCCGCCACCGGCGCCGAGGTGCACGGCGACATCGCCCGCTTCCTCGCCGGGGACCCCAGCGCCGGACAGTTCATGACCGGCGGATTCCCGATCTACATGTTCGCGCTGCCCGCCGCGGCCCTCGCCATCGCGCACACCGCGCGCCCGGAGAACCGTACGGCCGTCAAGGGCATGATGATCTCCGTGGCGCTGACGTCCTTCGTCACGGGCGTCACCGAACCCATCGAGTTCAGCTTCATGTTCGTCGCCCCGGTGCTCTACGCGATCCACGCCCTGCTGTTCGGAGTGTCGATGGCCGTCACCTACGCCCTCGGCATCCGCGACGGTTTCGGCTTCTCCTCGGGCGCGATCGACTACGTCGTCAACTTCGGTATCGCCACCAAACCCTGGCTGCTCATTCCGATCGGACTGGCCTTCGCGGCCCTGTATTACGTGATCTTCCGCTTCGCGATCGTCAGGTTCGACCTGCCGACCCCGGGCCGGGAACGTCCGGAGCCGGACACGATGTCCCCCACGCCCGGCACCGAGGCCGAGGCCGAGACCACGGCCGCGGCCGACGCCCTGGCCAAGACCGGAGCCAAGACCGGAGCCGAGGCCGACGCCGGAACCGGGGCCGGGACCGGGACCGGGGCCGAAGCCGCGGCCTCGGACGGTCCCACACCGGACCGGGCCCCCTGATCCCGTACGCCACATCCCGCCCGCCCCTTCTTGCCTCCCTTGCCTCTCTTGCCCTCCCCCCTCACGAGGAGACCCCATGTCCGCCTCCCGCATCACCTTCCATGACGGCCAGGACGACCAGGGCGCCGCGCTCGAACGCATCGCCCGCACCGTCCGCGCCCAGCTCGCCGGTCTCCCCGCCCTCTCCGGGCACGGCGCGGATGCCCCGCGCCGCCCGCTGTTCACCGGCATCGGCGCCTCGTACGCGGCCCTCGCCGTGCCCGTCGACACGCTGCGCCGCGCGGGCCTCCCGGCCCAGCGCGTGCTGGCGAGCGACATCGAGGAGGGCCTGACCGGCTTCGACACCGATCTGCTGATCGGGGTCTCCCAGTCCGGCCGCAGCTCGGAGACGATCGCCGCGTTCCGGGCCGCCGCCGGGACGCGCACGCTCGCCGTGCTCAACGTCGCCCCGTCCCCGCTGGGCGAGCTGGCGGACCTGACCGTGGGCCTGGGCAACGAGTCCGACTCGTACGCCTCCACCATCGGCTTCACCGGGACCGTCCTGGCGCTCGACCTCATCGCGGGCCGGCTCTCCGGCCGTACGGAGGACCCGTGGGCCGATGTCGCGGAGCTGACCCGCACGGTCCGCGCCCGGGCCTCGACCGCCGTCGAGCGGCTGCGGGTGCGCGCCGCCGGGTGTGTCGCGGCGGACTGCGTCGCCTCCGGCGCCTCGCGTACGAGTGCCGAGGAGGCCGCGCTGCTGCTGCGCGAGGTGCCGAGGATGCCGGCGGCGGCTTCGGCCACCCGCAACTACCTGCACGGCGAGATGGAGTCCGCCGGGAACACCCTGCACCTGGTCTTCGGTGACGGCCGCGAGATCGACCTGGCCCACTCGCTGGCGGGGGCGGGCCACACCACCCTCCTCGTCACCACCAGGACCGTGCCGCCGGAGGGCGACCTGCACGTCGTACGGCTGCCGGTCACCGCGCCCGCGCCGCGCGTGGTCCTGGAGACCGTGGTGGTCCAGGAGCTCGTCCAGGCCCTCAGCCTGGAACGCGGCGTCCCCATCGAGTCCTTCGTCTTCGCCAACGACGACACGAAGGAGGGCGGGGTCGACCCGGGCGACTTCGCCGTCGCCTCGCCGGTCCTGGGGGCCGGATCCGCGTGACCTCGGCCGCCACGGGGCGGATACTGCCAGGAGGGGGCGGCCGGGCGGCGCCCCTTCCCGGCACACGAGGAGACACCCTTGAGGATGCTGATCAATGTTCCGGAGACCGTGGTCGCGGACGCGCTGCGCGGCATCGCCGCCGCGTATCCCGACCTGACCGTGGACGTGGCGAACCGGGTGGTGATGCGGCGGGACGCGCCGGTCGCCGGGCAGGTGGCCCTCGTCTCGGGCGGCGGCTCGGGGCACGAACCGCTGCACGCCGGATTCGTGGGCCGGGGGATGCTCGCGGCCGCGTGCCCCGGGGAGGTCTTCACGAGTCCCGTCCCGGACCAGATGGTCCGGGCGGCGGCCGCCGTGGACAGCGGTGCCGGGGTCCTGTTCGTCGTCAAGAACTACACCGGCGACGTGCTCAACTTCGAGATGGCCGCCGAACTGGCCGAGGACGAGGGCATCCAGATCGCCAAGGTGCTCGTCGACGACGACGTGGCGGTGACCGACAGCCTCTACACGGCGGGGCGGCGCGGCACCGGGGCCACCCTGTTCGTGGAGAAGATCGCGGGCGCCGCGGCCGAGGCGGGCATGCCGCTGGAACGCGTGGAGTCGCTGGCCCGCCGGGTGAACGCCCGGTCGCGCAGTCTCGGCGTCGCGCTCAGCGCCTGCACGACCCCGGCGAAGGGCTCCCCGACCTTCGATCTGCCGGACGGCGAGCTGGAGTTGGGCATCGGCATCCACGGCGAGCCGGGCCGTGAGCGGCGGCCGATGATGACCTCGCGGGAGATCGCGGACTTCGTCGTCGACGCCGTCCTGGACGATCTGCGGCCGACCGGACCGGTCCTCGCGCTCGTCAACGGTATGGGCGGGACACCGCTGTTGGAGCTGTACGGGTTCAACGCCGAGGTGCACCGGGCGCTCGGCGAGCGCGGGGTGCCGGTGGCCCGGACGCTGGTCGGCAACTATGTGACCTCGCTGGACATGGCGGGCTGTTCGGTGACGCTGTGCGAGGCGGACGAGGAACTGCTCGGGCTGTGGGACGCGCCGGTGGCGACGCCCGCGCTGCGCTGGGGACGGTGAGGAAACACATGACGGATGCGGGTACGGATGCGGGTACGGGTACGGGCGCGGTGACCGGGCCGGGGGCGGGCGACGCCGGAACGGGGCCGGGTCCGGGAGCGGACGCGGACCGGGAGACGTACGGGGCGGAGTTCTTCCGCGCCTGGCTCGCGGCGGCGGCCGTCGCCGTCGACCGGAACGCCGACCTGCTCACCGAGCTCGACTCGGCGATCGGCGACGCCGACCACGGGGCCAATCTGCGGCGCGGTTTCGCGGCCGTGGCGGAGACCCTGGACAAGGAGCCGCCCGGCACGCCGGGCGCGGTGCTCATGACCGCCGGACGCCAGCTGATCTCCACGGTGGGCGGGGCGTCGGGGCCGTTGTACGGGACGCTGCTCCGCCGGACCGGCAAGGCGCTCGGCGAGGCGGAGCGGGCGTCCCGGGCGGAGCTCGCGGCGGCGCTGACGGCCGGGGTCGCGGCGGTGGCGCAGCTGGGCGGTGCGCAGCCGGGCGACAAGACGATGCTGGACGCGCTGGTGCCCGCGGCCGAGGCGCTCGGCACGTCGTTCGCGGCGGCGCGGAAGGCGGCGGAGGCCGGGGCGCTGGCGACCGTACCGCTGCGGGCGCGCAAGGGGCGGGCGAGCTATCTGGGTGAGCGGTCGGTGGGGCACCAGGACCCGGGGGCGACCTCGTCGGCGCTGCTGCTCGCGACGCTCGCGGAAACGGCCGGGGCCGAGGGCGCGGCGGGGGTGGCCTCATGACCGCCGCCCCGGGCGGCGGCGCCGGGCGGGTCGGGATCGTCCTCGTCTCGCACAGCGCGGCCGTGGCGACGGCGGTCGCCGAGCTCGCCAAGGGCCTGGCCGGTGGCGGTGACACGGCCACGGTGGTGCCCGCGGGCGGCACCCCGGACGGCGGCCTCGGCACCAGCGCCGAGCTGATCGCGCGGGCCGCCGAGGCGGCCGACCAGGGCGCCGGGGTGGCGCTGCTGGTCGATCTGGGCAGCGCGGTGCTCACGGTGAAGGCGCTGCTCGCGGAGGGCGACGAGCTGCCGGAGGGGGCGCGGCTGGTCGACGCGCCGTTCGTGGAGGGCGCGGTGGCGGCCCTGGTGACGGCGTCGACGGGCGCGGACCTGGCGGCGGTGGTGGCGGCGGCCTCGGAGGCGTACGCCTACCGCAAGGAGTAGGCCAAAGAACAGGGGGGCCTTGATCGGCTCGGGGCCTGACCGGCCCCTGGTGACGGCTCCGGCCCGGGCGCCTCGGGGCGTCCGGGCCGGAGCCGTCCGGTCGGTCGGCCGGTCGCTCCCGCCCCACCCCCACTGTGGTGTCGCGCACATCCACGCCCCCCCGCTTATGCAACTTGTTGCAGAAGACTCTGCGGGTCGTCTACAACAGACCGTGACGATCCCGCGCGAGGAGGCGCCCCACATGGCTCCGATGGACCCGACCACCACCCCGTACCCGCATCTGCTGAGCCCGCTCGACCTGGGCTTCACCACGCTGCCCAACCGGGTGCTCATGGGGTCGATGCACGTCGGCCTCGAAGAGACCGAGCGCGGCTTCGAGCGGATGGCGGCCTTCTACGCCGAGCGCGCCCGCGGCGGTGTCGGGCTCATCGTCACCGGCGGCATCGCGCCCAACGAGGCCGGGCGGCCGTGGGACGGCGGGGCCAAGCTGACGAACGCCGAAGAGGTCGCCGAGCACCGGCTGATCACCGACGCGGTGCACGCCGAGGGCGGCCGGATCGCGATGCAGATCCTGCACTTCGGGCGGTACGCCTACCACGAGGGCCTCGTCGCGCCGAGCGCGATCAAGGCGCCGATCAGCCCCTTCGTACCGAACGAGCTCTCCGACGCCGAGGTCGAGCGGACCGTCGAGGACTACGCCCGCTGCGCCGAACTGGCCAAGGAGGCGGGCTACGACGGCGTCGAGGTGATGGGGTCCGAGGGCTACCTGATCAACGAGTTCATCGCCGCCGCCACCAACCAGCGCACCGACCGCTGGGGCGGCTCCTACGAGAACCGGACGCGCTTCCCGCTGGAGATCGTGCGCCGGATCCGCGAGCGGGTCGGCACCGACTTCATCCTCGTCTACCGGCTCTCCATGCTCGACCTGGTGCCCGGCGGCTCCACCCTCGACGAGGTGGTCGCGCTCGCCAAGGAGATCGAGGCCGCGGGCGCCACCCTCATCAACACCGGCATCGGCTGGCACGAGGCCCGGATCCCCACCATCGCCACCTCCGTGCCGCGCGGCGCCTACACCTGGGTGACCAAGCGGCTGATGGGCGCGGTGTCGGTGCCGCTGATCACCTCCAACCGCATCAACACCCCCGAGGTGGCCGAGGAGATCCTCGCCGACGGCCGCGCGGACATGGTGTCGCTGGCCCGCCCGTTCCTCGCCGACCCCGACTTCGTCGCGAAGGCCGTCGCCGACCGCGCGGAGGCCATCAACACCTGCATCGGCTGCAACCAGGCGTGCCTCGACCACACCTTCAACCTCAAGATCACCTCCTGCCTGGTGAACCCGCGGGCCTGCCACGAGACCGAGCTGGTGCTCTCCCCCACCCGGCTCGCCAAGCGGGTCGCCGTCGTCGGCGCGGGCCCGGCCGGTCTGTCCTGCGCGGTCGCCGCGGCCGAACGCGGCCACTCCGTCACGCTGTTCGACGGCGCCGACCGGATCGGCGGCCAGCTGAACATCGCCAAGCAGGTGCCCGGCAAGGAGGAGTTCGACGAGACGCTGCGCTACTTCCGCGTGCAGCTCGCCGAGCGCGGGGTCGACGTGCGGCTCGGCACCATGGTGGACGCCGCCGACCTCGACGGCTACGACGAGATCGTGGTCGCCACCGGCGTCACCCCGCGCCGCCCGGAGATCGAGGGCGTCGACCACCCGAGCGTGGTCGGCTATCTCGACGTGCTGCGCGACAAGGTCGAGGTCGGCGAGCGGGTCGCGATCCTCGGCGCGGGCGGCATCGGCTTCGACGTGGCCGAGTTCCTCACCGACGGCGGCGAGGGCGCGAGCCAGGACCCCGAGACGTACTTCCGCCAGTGGGGCGTCGACACCTCGTACGCCTCCCGCGGCGGGCTCCGCGTCCCCGAGCGGGCCCGGCCGCCGCGCCAGGTCCACCTGCTCCAGCGCAAGACCAGCAAGGTCGGCGCGGGCCTCGGCAAGACCACCGGCTGGATCCACCGCACCGAGCTGAAGCACCGGGGCGTCACGATGACCGCGGGCGCGTCGTACGACCGCATCGACGACGACGGCCTGCACCTCACGGTCGACGGCGAGCAGCAGCTGCTCCCGGTCGACACGGTCGTGCTGTGCACCGGCCAGGAGCCGCGGCGCGGGCTGTACGAGGAGCTCATCGCCGCGGGCCGCCCGGCGCACCTCATCGGCGGCGCGGACGTGGCGGCCGAGCTGGACGCGAAGCGGGCCATCGACCAGGGCACCCGGCTCGCCGCGACCCTGTGAGCCGTACGGAGATCACGACGGTGACGGCGACTGCGGCGGCGGGCGCGGGCCGGCCCGCCGTCGGC
The DNA here is from genome assembly GCF_044748125.1 of Streptomyces sp. NPDC090025. Taxonomy (NCBI): domain Bacteria; kingdom Bacillati; phylum Actinomycetota; class Actinomycetes; order Kitasatosporales; family Streptomycetaceae; genus Streptomyces; species Streptomyces sp. NPDC090025. Next base: position 116,008 of record NZ_JBIVFL010000008.1, read on the forward strand.
CGAACCTAGGATGCGTGCATGTCCCTCCCGCACGCGATCCTGACGGCGCTGCTCGAGAAGCCGTCCTCCGGGCTCGAACTGACCCGCCGCTTCGACCGGTCGATCGGTTACTTCTGGTCTGCCACGCACCAGCAGATCTACCGCGAGCTGGGCAAGCTGGAGGCGGCGGACCACATCAGGGAGCTGCCGTCCGCCGTCCCGGCGCGCGGGCAGCGCAAGGAGTACGAGGTGCTGCCGGCCGGGCGCGCGGAGCTCGGGTCCTGGGTGGACACCCCGGAGGACCCGAAGCCGATGCGCTCGGCGCTGCTGCTGCGGATGCGGGCGGCCGCGGCGGTCGGCGGCACCGACCTGCGGGCCGAGCTGGCCCGCCATCTGGTGCTGCACCAGGAGCAGTTGGCGGAGTACCGGGAGATCGAGGACCGCGACTTCCCGCCGCACCGGCGGGTGACGGAGCCGGACCGGCTGCGGCATCTGGTGCTGCGCGGCGGGATCGAGCTGGAGCGGTTCTGGGTGGAGTGGCTGACGGGGGCGCTGCGCGAGCTGGCGCCCGAGGCGGCCGGGACGCCGGAGCCGTAACGGGTCGAGAGGCCCACGGCGCGGACCGGGGCATCGGAGGCACAGGCCGGAGCCGCATCCCCGCAGGGCCCCGGAGGGCCCCGGATTGACGCCGTGCGTCCCACCGCTCCGGGCCCGGCGCATCTCCCGCCCCATCGCATCACCCTCCTCCGCCACCCCTTCGAGCGCATCCCTCCCCTCGCGTCACATTCCGTGACCGTTCGGTCACCTTGCGGTGGATACTGGTCGCGATCGGACCGCGTGGGCCGGAGGGTCCACGTCATCCCATACGCGAAGGGGCGAGGATGACCGACGAGTTGGGACCCCGTACCACCGGACGTCACGCGGTGGTCGTCGGAGGGAGTCTCGCGGGTCTGCTGGCCGCGCGAGTGCTGAGCGAGTACGCCGAACGAGTGACCGTGGTCGAGCGCGACCGCTTCCCCGAGGAGCCGGACGGGCGTGCCGGGCTGCCGCAGGGACGGCACATCCACGCGCTGATCCAGGGCGGGCAGCGGGCCTTCGACGAACTGCTGCCCGGTCTCGTGGCCGAGCTGCACGCGCTCGGCGCGCCCAAGGTGGGCATCCCGGCGGACATGGTGCAGTGGCAGGCCGGGCGCTGGTTCACCCGGTCGACCGCCACCGCGAGCTTCTACTCGGGGCCGCGCGACCAGCTCGACTGGCTGGTGCGGGAGCGGGTGTTCGCGGATCCCCGGATCGAGCGGATCGAGGCGACCGAGGCGGTCGGCCTGGTCGGTGACGCGGACCGGGTGCGCGGGGTGCTGCTGCGCCGCCGTGGCGCCGACGCCCACAAGGAGCCGTACGAGCTGGCCGCCGATCTGGTGGTGGACGCCTCGGGGCGGACCACCCGGGCGCCGAAGTGGCTGGCCGCGCTCGGGGCCGAGGCCCCGGCCGAGGAGACCCTGGACACCGGGCTCGCGTACGCCTCGCGGGTCTTCCGCACGCCGGAACCGGACCCGTCGACCGACACCCTCGGCTACTACATCGTGCCCAACCCCGGGCAGGTGTACGGCGGTGTGGTGGTGCCGCTCGGCGACGGGCGGCACATGGTCACGCTGTCGGGGCTGCGCGACGACCGGCCGACCACCGACGAGGACCGGTTCGAGGAGTACGCGCGGCGGCTGCCGCACCCGGTGGTCGCGGACTGGATCGCGAAGGCGGAGCCGCTGTCCCCCGTGTTCGGGGCCCGCAACACCGCCAACGTCCGCCGCCGGTACGACGCTCCGGGGCGCCGGCCCGCCGGGTTCCTGGCGACCGGGGACGCGCTGTGCACCTTCAACCCGATCTACGGGCAGGGCATGGCGGTGGCCGCGATGTGCGCGGTCGCGCTGCGCGGGGCGCTCGCGGACACCCGGCGCACGCCGACCACCCGGCGGGTGCAGAAGGCGCTCCTGGACGCCTCACGGCAGGCGTGGGACATCTCGGCGGGCGCCGACAAGAAGATGCCGGGCGTGGTCGGGAACGCGACCCGCACGCTGCTGTCCGAGCGGCTGACCGGCTGGTACGTCGCGCGGGTGCAGGACCGTGCGGCGGGCGACCCGGTGGTCGGCAGCGTGTTCCGGTCGGCGCTCGCCCTGGAGAAACCGATGACCGCGCTGTTCGCGCCCGCGGTGGTGCGGGCGGTGCTGTTCGGTCCGGCCGCCGACACCCCGGCGGCGCCGCCGCTGCGCCGTACCGACGGCTGAGCGCACGGCTGAAGGGGCGGCGGTGCGCCCCGGGCTCAGACGCCCGGGGCCGCCGTCACCACTCCGGCGGCTATCGCGGCGCTGAGCGCCGCGTAGTCGTCGGCGTTCTGCCCGGCGTAGCGCAGCGCGAAGTCGGCGATGGCCCGGTCGAAGACGTCGCCGCGGCCGAGGTAGGCGGCGATGGCGATGCGGTCGCCGGTACGGGCGTGCGCCCGGGCGAGGGCCCGGCCGCACAGCCTGGCGTAGTCGCGCAGCGCGGCGGGGGACATCGTCTCGACCTCGGCGGAGCCCTTCATGTCGCGCAACTGCCGCCAGTAGAAGTGGCGTTGCTCGGGTCCGGTCATCCACCCCAGGAAGATGTCGCTGGCGGCCTGGGTGAGCCGCTGGCCGCAGACGACCCGGCGGCCGTGGTGCGGGAAGACGCTGGGGGCGAGGTACTGCTCGAGGACGGACCGGCCGGCTTCCTTGACCTGGAGGAAGAGCGGGTCGCCGTCGTCCCGGCCCTGGAGCAGCAGGATGAAGCAGCGGGTGCCGACGCTGCCGACGCCGACGACCTTGCGGGCGGCGTCGACGAAGCGGAACCGGTCGAGCAGCACCCGGCGTTCCTCGGCGAGCGAGCTGCGGTAGTCGCTGAAGATCTTGCCGATGCTGACCCGGTCGAGGTCGGTGGTGCGCTCCAGGAGGGGCGGGTCGTCGACGATCCGGCGGCGGCCCGCCGGGTCCTGCTCGGTGAGCTTGCCGAGGGCCTGGAGGCTGGTGCGGCGCCGGGCGCGGGCGAGGCCGTGCTCGACGCGGCCCCGGTCGACGGCCCGGACCAGGGGCACCAGGTCCTCGGCGGCGATCCGCTCGTACCAGACGGCGAGTTCGCCGAGTGCGGCCAGCTCGCGCATGGCGAGCCGGTACGCCTCGGCGGCGACCTGGGCGGCGCGCCGGGCCTTGTCCTTGGTGGTGCCGTTCTGCAGGGCGGCCACGGCGACGGAGGCGGCGAGCCGTTTGACGTCCCACTCGAAGGGTCCTGGCAGGGTCTCGTCGAAGTCGTTGACGTCGAAGAGCAGCGTCCGTTCGGGTGAGGCGTAGAGGCCGAAGTTGAGCAGGTGGGCGTCGCCGCAGAGCTGGACGTCGAGTCCGGTGCCGCGCTGGGCGGCGAGGTCGGCGGCCATCACGGCGGCGGCGCCGCGCAGGAAGGCGAAGGGCGAGACGGCCATCCGCCCGTAGCGGATGGGGACGAGCTCGGGGACCCGGTCGACGCACTGGCGGTCGAGGACGGCGAGCGGGTCGGGGCGCTGCGAGGAGGGGATCCAGCGGCCGTGCGAGGAACGGGGTACGCGCTTGCGGGCGGCCCTGCCCTTCTCGGCCCGCTCGGACGGCGTCGCCATCCGGCCTCACCCGCCTCTCCCACCGCCACTGCCACCACTGTTCCGGTGCGATCCATTACACGGCCCGGCTCTCGTTTCGGCCACTCTCGGCGACGGGCCTTCCAGAATGGTTTAGACCAATGATAGGAATTGATCACCCACACGACTCGGGTGGTCACACCGAGCAATGGTTGAACCATGCACGACAGAGAGGGTCCGAGACATGGCCGAGCCCGTTGTTGAGCACGGGTCGAGGGCGGCGCTTCCGCTCTACCTCAGGGTCGCCTGCGCACTGCGGGACGATCTCACCCAGCGCCGCATCTCCCCCGGCACCCGGCTGCCGTCCGAGCGGCTGCTCGCTCACCGCTACCACGTGAACCGGCAGACCGTGCGCAGCGCCCTGCAACTCCTGCGCGAGGAACGCCTCGTGGTGACCGACCGGCGCGGCACCTATGCCGCCGACGCCGGGCACGAGCCGCGGCCGCACACCGCCACCCCGCGCGGCCGCACCTTCCCGGGCGGACCGCGGGCCGCCGACGCGCTGGTGCGCGCCGAACTGTCCTGGGAGGCGCCACCTGTGGCGCTCGCGGGGCGGCTCGCGCTCGCGCCGGGCGAACCGACGCTGGTGCACCGGCACGCGGTGCTCAGCCCGGCGGGGGAACCGCTGCAGCGCGCGGTGACCTGGTTCTCCCGGCCCGCGCTGGACGAGATACCGCAGCTCGGGCGCTACCGGCGGATCGGTGAGCGGCACCGGCAGCCGGACCTGCGGCTGCTCTACCACTGGATGCACCAGGCGGGGCTGCGCACGGTCCACCGGGAGTCGATCGGGGTGTCGCCCCGTCCCGCGCCGGACGGGGCGCCCGCCGGTTCCGACGGGCCGCCCGAGGCCGTCAGGGCGCCGGGCACCGCGGGCGGGCCGGGCGCGCCCCGGCTGTGCGTCCACCGGGTGGTGAGCGACCAGCACGGGCACGCCCTGGAGGTCACCGACATCGACGTGGCGGGCAGGACCGGGGCCTGGACCTACGAGTTCGGCGGCTGAGCCCCGGCTCGGCACACGGTCCCACGACCGGACCGGCGTGGCCTCCGCCAGGGCCCGCCGACCGCCCCCCACACCCCACGACCCCACCGGGCGGATCCGCCCGGGCGAGGGGTGCCGCTCCGGCTCAGACGATGCCCTCGGCGATCTCCGCCTCCTCGCGGGCGCTGCCGTACGCCTGCGGGGTGCCGTACGAACGGCGGGCGACGTACCACCAGACGCTGGCGAGCACGAGGACCACCGCGAGCGCGATCACCGCGTAGTTCATCGTGTCGACGGTGACGGGCGAGCGCTGCGGAAGGCAGAACAGCACGGTCACCAGGGCGACCCAGACGACCGCGATCCAGCCGATCGGCTTGCTCCAGCGGCCGAGGCTCCAGGGGCCGGGCACGAATCGGTCGCCCGCGCGCAGCCGCAGCAGGATCGGGATCGCGTACGCGGGCGTGATGCCGATGACGTTGATGGCGGTGACGGCTCCGTAGGCGGTCGCCGAGTAGAGCGAGGGCACCGCGAGCAGCGCGGCGACGATCACGGACAGCCAGACCGCCGGAACGGGCGTGTGGGTACGGCTGCTGACGCGCCGCCAGAGGGCCGAGCCCGGCAGGGCGTTGTCCCGGCTGAACGCGAAGACCATCCGGCTGGCCGCGGCCACCTCCGCGTTGCCGCAGAACAGCTGGGCCACGATCACCACGAGGAGCAGCGCCTTGGCGCCGCCCTCGCCGAGCGCGTCGAGCAGGATCTGGGCGGGCGGCACCCCGGTCGCGGTGTTCTGGGTGCCCGCGTAGTCCTGGATGGCGAAGGTCAGTCCGGCGAGCAGCGCGAACCCGGCGATCCAGGACGCCCAGATGGACCGGACGATGCCCTTGGCGGCGGCCACCGAGGCGTTGGCGGTCTCCTCCGAGAGGTGGGCGGAGGCGTCGTAGCCGGAGAAGGTGTACTGGGCGAGCAGCAGGCCGATCGCGGCGACGTAGAGCGGGTTGGCCCAGCCGGTGTCGTTGACGAACTCGGTGAAGACGAACTCCGCCGACTGGTGGTGCGCGGGGACGATGGCGAGCGCGCCGACGATGAGGGCGACGCCGCCGAGGTGCCACCAGACGCTGATCGAGTTGAGCAGGCTGACCAGCCGGACGCCGTTGAGGTTGAGCACGGCGTGCACCAGCAGGATCGCCAGGAAGATCAGGAACGTCGACTGCGGGGTGGGGTCGAAGCCCCACTGGAGGTTGAGGAAGGCGCCGGTGAACAGCGCGGCGCCGTAGTCGATGCCCGCGATGGCGCCGAGCAGGCCGAGCAGGTTCAGCCAGCCGGTGTACCAGCCCCAGCGGCGGCCGCCGAGCCGGTCGGCCATGTAGTAGAGCGCGCCGGAGGTCGGGTAGGCGCTGGTGACCTCGGCGAGCGCGAGGCCGACGCAGAGCACGAACAGGCCGACGCCCGCCCAGCCCCACAGCATCACGGCCGGTCCGCCGGTGCCCAGGCCGAAGCCGTACAGGGTCATGCAGCCGGAGAGCACGGAGATGACCGAGAAGCTGATCGCGAAGTTGCCGAAGCCGCCCATCCGGCGGGCCAGGACCGGCTGGTAGCCGAGCTCGCGCAGCCGGGCCTCCTCGTCCCGGGGGGCCGGGGTCTGCGGGGGCGGCTTGCGTATCGCGTCGGCGGGAGCGGTGGTGCGGGACATGCGTTCCTCCGGGGGGAAGGACGACGGATCGGGGGACGGACCGCGCCGTACGAGGGGGGCGCACGGCGGCGGACGGAGACGGGGCCGGTGGGACCGGCGGGGTGGGACGGGCGGCGGGAGCGGCGGGGCTCAGGGCCCGCCGCGGGCCGCCGGGCCGGTCAGACAGCGGGAGCGGGCCCGCAGGAAGACCTCCTCGGCGGGGCCCCGGTCGTCGGGCCGCTCGGTGCGGTACGACCAGGGCTGCGGGGTCCAGTACGGGCCGAGGGCCTCGAACACCCGGGCCGCGTCGGGGAACTTGAGCGCCCCGTACAGCGCGTGCGCGAGGTGGTTGAGGTCGAGCAGGCTGGCCTCCTCGGTGGCGCAGAACAGGAACCAGGCGTCCATCGCCCGGTCCGCGTCGCGCACCGCGTCCTCGGCGACCCAGTGCAGGTCGAGGGCGCGCTCATGGCCGCGTTCGCGCCGGTAGCGCTCGACCCGTACGTACAGCGGCAGGGCGTGCAGGGCGGAGCCGACGGGTGCCGAGGTGGCCGCCCACTGGGCGTAGTTCACCGCTTCGGAGAGCGGTCCCGGGCGCCGCGCGTAGACGAACTGGAGCATCCGGTGGTGCGCCTCGCGGTTGTACGGGTCGCGCTTCTCGGCCTCGGCGAGCAGCCCCCAGGGTCCTGGCGGCAGCATGGGCGCGGGCGGGGCGAGCCGGTGCTCCTCCATGCGCTGCTGGGCGTCGAGCACGGAGAGGGCGAGGCGGCAGACCCAGGGCACCGGATCGGCGGGGGCCCGGTCGGCGGCGGCCAGGCAGGCGGTCCACGCCTCCTGCCAGAGTTCCCGGGTGCGGGCGTGGGTGGTGCGGTGGGCGCGCACCGCGCGCTCGACGGCCACGCGCGCGTGCATCACGTCCGCGGCGACCGAGTTCGGGTCCTCGGTGCGCCAGGCCTCCACCACGTCGGTGCCCGCGGCGACGGCCGCGAGCACCTGGGTGCGCCGGGTCCAGCCGGGCCAGCCCGAGGTCTCGTCCAGCAACCGGGCCATCGCCACCCAGCGGCCGGTGCGCAGCTCCTGGACGGCGCCGCGCAGGGCGTGGTCGTGGCCCGCCGGGTGGTAGACCGGGCGGAAGCCTTGCGCGGCCATCAGGGGGCCGGGCGGTGGGTGGGCGACATGGTTCCTCGGTGCGGTGGGCGGAGGGGTGGTCAGTCCCCTGGGAGAATTCCCGGCCGGACCGGGCCGTTGATCGGCGATCACTATAGAGGTCGCCCGAAGTGACCGATCCACTTTGTTGGGTGATCGCAACTATCCGGCCAGCGACTGTTTTTGATCCAATGTCAGCATCGGGTCGCGAGGTGACAGGTTCTCCGTCGGCGCCTTGACGGAACACCCCCGCACCGTCAGGCTGACCCGTTCCGCGATCAGGACCAAGATCGCCGTTCGTCGAGCATCGAGGGAACCCGTGAACGCCAGGGAGTCGCAGCCATGACCGGCCCGGTACTCGCCGTCGACCAGGGCACGTCGGGCACCAAGGCCCTCGTCGTCTGCCCCGAACGCGGGGTCATCGGCACCGGCTTCACCCCGGTGCGCACCCGCCCGCTGCCCGGCGGCCTCGTCGAGGCCGACCCCCGTGAGCTGTACGGCTCCGTGGTCGCGGCCGGCCGGGCCGCGCTGGCCGACGCGGCGGAGCCGGTCGTCGCCGTGGGCCTGGCCAACCAGGGCGAGACCGTGCTCGCCTGGGACCCGGCGACCGGCGAACCGCTCACCGACGCGCTCGTCTGGCAGGATCGCCGGGCCGCCTCGGTGTGCGAGGAACTCGCCCCGCACGCACCTGAGTTGACACGAATCAGCGGTCTGCCGCTCGATCCCTACTTCGCCGCGCCCAAGATGGCTTGGATCCGCCGCCGCGCCACCGGCGCGGGCGTGGTCACCACCAGCGACTCCTGGCTGGTGCACCGGCTCACCGGCGCCTTCGTCACCGACGCGGCCACCGCGGGCCGCACCGGACTGCTCGACCTGGACACCACGACCTGGTCCGCGCGCGCCCTCGACCTGTACGGACTCGGCGGCGAACGGCTGCCCCACGTCGTGGACTGCGACACCCCGGTGGGAACCACCACCGCCTTCGGCCCGCCGCTCCCGCTCACCGGGCTCCTCGTCGACCAGCAGGCCGCGCTGCTCGCCCAGCGGGTCACCGAGCCGGGGACCGCCAAGTGCACCTACGGCACCGGGGCGTTCCTGCTCGCCCCGACCGGGTCCGTGCCGCGCCGCGGCGACAGCGGGCTCGTCGCCTGCGTGGCCTGGCGGCTCGCCGGACGCACCGACTACTGCCTGGACGGGCAGGTCTTCACGGCGGCGTCGGCGGTGCGCTGGCTCACCGGACTCGGGGTGATCTCCGGGCCCGGGGACCTCGACACCGTGGGCGGCGCCGTGCCCGACGCGGGCGGCGTCACCTTCGTACCGGCGCTCGCGGGCCTCGCCGCGCCCTGGTGGCGCGGTGACGCGCGCGGCTCGCTCACCGGGCTCGGCCTGGACACCGGGCCCGGACAGCTGGTGCGGGCGCTCTGCGAGGGGATCGCCGCGCAGGTGGCCGAGCTGGCCGGGGCCGCGGCGGCCGACCTCGGGACACCGCTCGGCACGCTGCGGGTCGACGGCGGCCTCACCCGCTCCGCGCTGCTCATGCAGACGCAGGCCGATCTGCTCCAGCGCCCGGTGGAGGTCTCCGCCCTGCCCGACGCCACCGCGCTCGGCGCGGCGGCCGTGGCCCGGCTCGGCCACTCCCCCGGGCTCGCCGTCCGGGACGCCGTACCGGACGGGAAGCCGTCGGCGGTGTACGAGCCGCGGATCTCCGCCGACCAGGCGGAGGCGCGCATGGAACGTTTCCGCGCGGCGGTGGCGACCGTGCTCGACGGCGGCCGGGACGCGACGGCCGGACCTCGGCCGACCGGTCCCGGAGCGGGGGCGTGAGCGGGCGGGTGGGCGCGCGTACGGACGGGGGCGGGAGCGGGGGCGCGGACGGCACCGGGCCCAGAGCTGAAGCGGCGGTTCGGGCCGGGGCCGGGGAGTGGGCCAGGGCCGGGGTGGTCACCCGGCGGGCCCCGCTGCCGGACGGTCCGGCGCCCGGCGGCGGGTACGACGTCGTGGTCGTCGGCGCGGGCGTGGTGGGCTGCGCCATCGCCCGCGAACTGGCCCGCCACTCGCTGCGGGTGGCCCTGGTCGAGGCGCGCGAGGACATCGGCGAGGGCAGTTCCAAGGCCAACACCGCGATCCTGCACACCGGTTTCGACGCCGTACCGGGCTCGCTCGAGGCCCGGCTGGTCCGCGAGGGCGGCCGGCTCCTGGCCGCGTACGCCGCCGAGACCGGCATCCCGGTCGAACCGGTCGGCGCCCTGCTCGTCGCCTGGGACCAGGACCAGCTGGACCGGCTGCCCGGCCTCGCCGACAAGGCCGTACGCAACGGGCATCATGGCACCCGGCCGCTCGGTGCCGCCGAACTGTACGCCCGTGAGCCGCACTTGGGGCCGGGGGCGCTCGGCGCGCTCGACGTGCCCGGCGAGTCGGTGATCTGCCCGTGGACCACCCCGCTCGCCTTCGCCACCCAGGCCGTGCGCTCCGGGGTGGACCTGCACCTCGGCTGCCCGGTGGAGAAGGTCCGGCCGGGCGGCCCGGACGCACCGCACCGCCTGGTCACCCGGCGCGGGGTGCTGCGCACCCGGTTCCTGGTCAACGCGTGCGGACTGTACGCGGACGCCTTCGACGCCCTGCTCGGGCGCACCGACTTCACCGTCACCCCGCGCCGCGGCCAGCTGGTCGTCTTCGACAAGTTCGCCCGCCCGCTGGTGCGGCACATCCTGCTGCCGGTGCCGGGGCCGCTGGGCAAGGGGGTGCTGATCGCGCCGACCGTGTACGGCAATGTGCTGCTCGGGCCGACCGCCGAGGACCTGCCCGACAAGGCCGCGACCCAGTCGACGGCCGAGGGGCTCGCCGGGCTGCGGGAGCAGGGCGGCCGGATCCTGCCCGCGCTGCTGGACGAGGAGGTCACCGCCGTCTACGCGGGGCTGCGGGCGGCCACCGGCGCCGAGGACTACCGGATCGCGGCCCACCCCGAGCTGCGGTACGTCACCGTCGGCGGGATCCGCTCCACCGGCCTGACCGCCTCGCTCGCCCTCGGCCGCCACACGGTCGGACTGCTCGCCGACGCGGGCCTCGACCTCGGCCCGGAACGGCCGCTCGCACGGTTGCGGATGCCGAACCTCGGCGAGGCGTTCCCGCGCCCCTACCGGGACGCCGCTCTGATCGCCCGCGATCCGGCGTACGGCACGCTCGTCTGCCACTGCGAGCGGGTCACCCTCGGTGAGATCCGGGACGCGCTGGCCGCCACCGTGCCGCCCGCCTCGCTCGACGGGCTGCGGCGGCGCACCCGGGCCAGGGCCGGGCGCTGCCAGGGGTTCTCCTGCGGGGCGCGGGTGCGGGCGCTGTTCGAGGAGGGGGTGCGGTGAACCGTACGGTCGACGTCCTGGTGATCGGCGGCGGCCCGGCCGGACTCGCCGCGGCCGCCCGGCTCGCGGCGGCGGGCGCGGGCCGGGTCGAGGTCCTGGAGCGGGAGCCGCTGGCGGGCGGGGTGCCCCGGCACTGCGGCCGGGGCGGTTTCGGCGGTCTCACCGGTCCTGGTTACGCCCGGCGCGCGGTGCGGGCGGCGGTACGGGCCGGGGCGGTGCTCCGTACCGGCGTCGGCGCCACCGGGTGGGCCGGGCCCGGCACGGTGGAGGTCACGGCGCCGACCGGGCCCGAACGGATCACCGCGCGGGCGGTGGTCCTCGCCACCGGGGCGCGCGAACGGCCGCGCAGCGCACGGCTGGTGCCGGGATCGCGGCCCGCCGGGGTGTACAGCACGGGGGAACTCCAGCAGTCCGTCGAGCTGTTCGGGCTGCGCCGGGAGCGGATCGGGCGGCGCGCGGTGGTGGTCGGCTCGGACCCGGTGGCCCGGAGCGCGGTGCTCACGCTGCGCCGGGCGGGGGTGCCGGTGGTCGCGGTGGTCGCCGACCGGCCGTCCGGTCCCCGGCTGCCGGGGCCGGTGCTGCGCGGGGCGACGGTGCTCGAACTCGTGGGCCGGGGACGGCTGTCGGGGGTCGTGGTGCGGGGCGCGGACGGGCGCACCGGACTGCTGCGCTGCGACACGGTGGTGTTCACCGGCGACTGGCTGCCCGATCACGAACTGGCGCGCGGCGGCGGGGTGTCGCTGGCCCGGGACACCCGGGGGCCCGAGGTGGACCGGGAGTTCCGCACCTCGGTGCCCGGGGTGTTCGCGGTGGGCAATCTGCTGCGCGGGGTGGAGCCTGCGGTGGCGGCCGCGGCGGAGGGGCGGGCGGTGGCCCCGGCCGTCCTCGCCCGGCTGGCGGGCGCGCCCTGGCCCGGTCACGGGCCCGCGCTGCACCCGGCCGGGGCGCTGGCCTGGCTGACCCCGGGCCGCCTCGACCCGCCCGGCCACCGCCACGGCTCCGGCGCGCCGCCGGTCCTGCTGCTCCGGCCGTCGGAGCGGCTGCTCGGGCCCGTCCTGACCGTCCGCCAGGGCGACCGGCTGCTGCACGAGCGGCGGCTGCCCGCCCTGCTCGCGCCGCACCGCTCGCTGCGGCACCCGGCGTGGTGGGCGGCGCGGGTGGATCCGGCGGGCGGCGCGGTGGAGGTACGGCTCAGCCGAGGATGATCCGGTCGCCGTTGACGGTGATCGGGGCGGCGGGCAGCGGGCGCGTCGCCGGGCCGCCGGTGACGGAGCCGTCGCTCACCTTGAACATGCTCTGGTGGCACGGGCACACGATGTGCCCGTCGGTCACGCCGGACACCGAGCAGCCCTGATGGGTGCAGACGGCGGAGAACGCCTTGAACTGCCCCGCGGTGGGCTGGGTGACGACGACCTTGGCGTCGGGGAAGACGGTGCCGCCGCCGACGGGGATGTCGGCGGTGCCGCCGAGCTCGGTGCCGGTGCTGCCGCCGCCGGTGGCGGGGCTCTCGGTCGTGGGCGCGCCGGGCGCGCCGGGTGTGGCCGGGGCGCTCCCGCCGGTGTTGTCGGCCTTGTCGGGCTTGTCGGTGCCGTCGGCGCTGTCGGTGCCGCAGGCCGCGAGCGTGGTGCCCGCGAGCGCGGCGGCGCCCGCCGCGAGGACGGTGCGTCGGCGCGTGGTGTCCGCCATGGGTGACTTCTCCTTCGACAGGGGTACGGGTGCCCGGGAACTCATGAGGCACACGTTGCGGGTGCGCGGACAGTTCACCCGGGTTTCCCATGAACGAGCTGTGCGGGCGCCATGAGCCGCCGGGATTCCGGCACACTGGGCGCATGTCCGACAAGCGCAGTGCCGGTCTCCTTCTGTTCCGCCGGACGCCCGAGGGCGCCCCGCAGGTCCTCCTCGGTCATATGGGCGGGCCGTTCTGGGCCGCCCGCGAGGAGGCCGCCTGGTCGATCCCCAAGGGCGAGTACGAGCCCGGCGAGGCGCCCCGGGACGCGGCCCGGCGGGAGTTCGAGGAGGAGCTGGGGCTGCCCGCGCCGGAGGGCGACTGGCGGGACCTCGGCGAGGCCCGGCAGAGCAGCGGCAAGCTGGTGACGATCTGGGCGGTGGCCGCCGATCTGGACCCCGAGCGGGTGGTGCCGGGCACGTTCACGATGGAGTGGCCGCGCGGCTCCGGCGTGCTGCGGGAGTTCCCCGAGATCGACCGGGTCGGCTGGTTCGGTCTGACGGCGGCGGAGCCGCTCCTGGTGCCGGGTCAGCGGGTGTTCCTGGAGCGGCTCGCGGCGCTGCTCGACGGCGACGCGGCGGGCTGAGGACCGGTCCACGGCGCCGGTCGCGGGCCCGTTGTCAGACCCGTGCGAGAGGGTGGGGGTGAGACAGCCTCAGACCGTCGAGAGGGAGCCCGACATGAACACCGTCACCGGCAGTGAGCGCGCCGCCGCCCAGGCATATCTGCGGCTGCTCGAGTCCACCCAGGCGGTGCTCGCCGACCCGCGCCTCGAACCGTACGCGGCGGCGATGCTCACCCACCCCATGGCCGAGGCGGACGCCGCCCTGCGGGCCGCCGGTCTCTCGGGCAACGAGGACCGGCTGCTGCGTCTGGTCGCCTCCCTGCGGGCCTCCCCCACCGCGCAGCGGGGCATGCCCGCCTGACCGGCGGCGGGGCCGGGGTCAGGGACTGCCCGGCAGGGCCGGTCCCTGACCGGGTTCATAGTGCGCCCTCAGATAGACGCGGGTGCGGTCCGGGGCGTACTCGTGCGCGTAGAGCAGCGCACAGCGCTTCTGGGGCGCGTCGTACACGTCGGGCAGGCTGGAGGGGGGCTCGGGCGTCGCCGAGCCCGGGCAGACGTATCCGTAGCGCACCCCGTCCTTGAGGGTCTCCGGCTCCGGGACGCCGAAGTGGGCGAAGTCGTGCGGCGGGACGTCCGTGGCGGCCACGGGCTCCAGCCACCGTCCGTCCGGGGGGTTCTCCTTGAGGTAGGTCTCCGCCTCGACCCGGGTCAGCGTGAAGGTGAGCAGAGCCGTGTCGAAGCGGGAGTCGACCTCGTACGCGGCCTTCGCCGACCGTGCGGTGTCCGGCACCCGGAGGCGCAGCTGACGGCTCATCCACTCCGGGGTGATGCCGGCCGCCCAGCGGGAGTCCGAGCCCGTTCCCGAGCCGCGGCCGGTGTGCCCTCCGTCGCCGCCGCCCCCGGACCCGGACGGATCCGCGCACCCCGCCGCGCCGAGCAGGACGGCGAGCACGCCCGCCGCGGCCCGCACCGCGAGCGGCCCGGGGCGGCGGCGCGTACCGCCGGTGGACGATCCGGTCACCGGCCCCCGCCCCGCCCGTCACCGGCCGCCGGCGGCCGGTTCTGCGGTTGCTGTTGCTCCCGGGTGGGATCGGTCCGGCCGTCCCTGCTGTCGCCGGGACCGGGGAGCTGCTCCTGGTTGCTCGCCTCGGCGGTCCCCAGCTCGTAGTACCGCACCCCGCTGCTGCCGGACACGTCGAACTCCTGGGCGACTCCGGCCCGGTGCAGTTCGGCCATGTCCCCGTCGGGGATCGAGAGGGGACCGATCTTCACGCCCTTGTCCTTGTCCCAGTTGTAGCGGTCCCAGACATTGGCCTGGTAGTCGATGCCGACCCGGGGATTGCCGTTCTCGTCGGCGACCACCGTGACGACCCCGGTGACATCGGCGTTGGTCCCGCCCACGGCGTAGAACCAGTTCTGGTCGAGTTCCTTGGAGAAGTAGAAGCCGCCCTCGGGCGCCTTGGCCTCGACCGGGAAGGCGACCGGCTGCCCGCCGTTCTTCCGGAACTCCTCCAGCGCCTGAGCGCGCCAGTCGTCCTGGTTCGTCCGGACGATGTTGTCGATGTACAGCTTGAACTCGGGCACGTCCGCCATCATCTTGTCCACCGGCAGGTTCATGGGCGTGCCGCTGTTGCCGAGGTAGTGCGACATGTGGCGGGCCGCGTCCGTCATGCCCTTGAAGTCGGCGGCCTGGATCAGCAGCCTCATCTTCTGCTGGGTCTTCCAGTCGTCGAACCCGTCCGATTCGGAGTCGTAGTCACCGGCACCGGGGTCCGGTGCGATCTGCTGCGCGGCCGGGCTCAGGATGCCGGCCGCCATCAGCTCGTCCTTCCGGGCCAGCCAGAGCTGCGCCCGTGCCCCCGGACTGAGCGATTCCCACAGTCGGCGCAGCTCCGCCCGCTGCTCCGGATTCGCGCCCTTGCCGAGGGCGGCGAGCTCCATCGCGCGCGGGACCTGTTCCCCGTCGAGCGAGGCGTACCAGGCGTGGCCCGGGTTCTGCGCGTCGCTGCCATGGCTGTTGCGCAGGGCCCGGGCGGCGGCGGCGTCGACTTCGGCGGCGTGCCGGATGATGCCGTTCAGGGTGTCCCGGTACCACCGGATGCGGTCCTTGGTGCGCTGGTCCGTCCCGCCCTCGGGGCAGATGGTCTCGGTGACGATGACCGTGCCGTCCGCGCCCGCGAGGACCGCGAGTCCGAGGTCCGGCGGCTTGTGGGAGGGGTCGCCCTTGGCGGCGTCCTCGGTGAGTTCCCGGACCTGCCGCTGGTACAGCGCCAACTCGGTGTACGCGTCCGCGAGGACGTTGGCGATGCTGTCCGCCTCCCGCTGGAGGTCGGCGAACTCCTTGGCCGTCTTGCCGACGAATTCCCTCGTCACCGCGGCGTTGACACCCTCCCAGCGGGCCTCGGCCGACTTCTTGACGAGTCCGCCGCGGACGTCGCCCTCCAGCTTGGCCAGCTCGCCCGCCGCGGTCCGCCAGTCGGCCGCGGCGGTGCCGAGGCCCGTGAGGTCCAGGGCCATGAGATCCGTGTACGTCAGAACCCCCATGGGTCCGGCCCCTTTCCCTACGTGAAGTGGTCGTCGAGCTCGGACACGGACGGCGGGCCGGTCCGCCCCCGCAACTCGGCGGCGATCTTCGCGTCCTCCTGGGCGTGCAGCTTCCTGCTGTAGTCCAGGTGGTTCGAGATGTGCGCGCACGCCTGCAGCACGTGCTTCACCTGCGAGGTCCAGACCTCGACGGTGAGCTCTAGCTCCGCCCCCAGCGTCAGGTTGTGGCTCTTGAGCGCGGCGGCGGCCCGCATGGTGGAGCCGGCCCCGTTCTGATCGATGCCGGCCCCGGCGATGTCGGCCCGCTTCTTGAGCTCCCCGTGCAGAATGGCGGCCTCGTGCCCGACGGCGCCCAGATCGTCGTGGAACACCACGAGATCACTGTTCCCGGTGGCTCCCGCGGCCGGGGCCTGGTTCAGTCGCGTCGCGACGTCCTGGCGGTCCCGCGCGGCCGTCTTGGCCCGCTCCCACTCGTCCCACACCATGCGTCCTCCCCCTGTCCGCCTCGCTGTGGAATCTCCCGCCACCGTAGCCGAGTCAAACGTGCGTGGACCCGAAATGCCTTACGGGGAGCGGTAGTTCGGCACTGCGAGCCGCCGCCTGGCTGATTCCCGTCAGGCCGGTCCCGGGCCGTCGAGGCGGACCGGGAGGCTGTCCACGCTGTTGCTGACGAAGCTGGCGAGGCGGGGCAGTTCCTCCTCGGGGGCGGCCAGGCCGAGGTCCGGGAAGCGGGTGAACAGGGCCTCCAGGGCGATGGTGGCCTCCAGCCGGGCCAGCGGGGCACCCACGCAGAAGTGGGCGCCGTGGCCGAGGGAGAGGTGGCGGCCCGCCGTGCCCCGGGTGACGTCGAAGCGGGCGGCGTCGGGGCCGTACGCCTGGGGGTCGCGGCCCGCCGCCGCGTACCCGGCGAGCACGGCCGTGCCCCGGGGGATCACGGTGCCGTCCACGGTCAGGTCGCGCACCGGGTAGCGGAACGGGAAGAAGCTGATCGGGCCGTCCCAGCGCAGGGTCTCCTCGACCACGTCGGCCCAGTCGGCGCGCCCCTCCCGCACGTGCGCCAGCTGGTCCCGGTGGGCGCACAGCGCGCGGACGGCGTTGGTGACGAGGTTCAGGGTGGTGCCGTGGCCCGCGATGACCAGCTGCATCGCGGTGCCGATCAGCTCCTGCTCGCTGAGCCGGTCGCCGTCCTCCTCGCGGACGGCGATCAGCGCCCCGAGCAGGTCGTCGCCCGGGTCCTCGGTCTTGTCGGCGGTGACGGCGGCGAGCAGGGCCATCAGCCCCCGGTGGGCGGCGAGCGTCTCCTCGGGGCCGGTGTCGGTGGCGACGATCAGCCGGGAGCAGTCGTGCATCCGGTCCTGGAGGTCGGCGGGCACGCCGAGGAGTTCGCAGATGACGCCGAGGGGCAGCGGGAGGGCGAAGTGGCGGCGCAGGTCGGCGACGCCGTCCCCCGCCTCGGCCGCGGCGGCGAGGTCGTCGAGCAGCCCGGCGGTGAGTTCCTCGACACGGGGGCGCAGTTCCTCGACCCGGCGCGGGGTGAACACCTTGCCGACCAGGGAGCGCAGCCGCCGGTGGTCGGCGCCGTCGGCGGTGGTGAGGCCCGGCACGGTGGCGAAGGTGGTCAGCGGCCAGCCGACCGGGATCCGGCCCTCGGCGAGGGCCGCGAAGTGCTGTGGCCCCTTGGCGACGTCGGCGCTGCCGAGGAAGTCCTTCAGGGCGTCATGACCCAGCACGGCCACACCCTCGACGTCACCGGGCAGCAGCACGGGGGTCACCGCGCCCCGGGCGAGCAGCCGGGCGTTGTCCGCGTGCGGGCAGCCGCCGGTCGGGTCGAGGCGGTGCGGCGTGACGGTCATGGCGGGGGCTCCTGACGGCGCGGCAGGGGGCCGGCGCGGGCGGCGCGCGGTCCACGGACGGGCAGATCATAGGGCCGGGCGGGTGAACCGGCGGTGGAGCGTCAGGAGTTGGCGTCCTCAGGCGCCCCGGTCGCCCCGGGCGCCACCGGTGCGGCCGTCCCCGGCGCCGACGGCGCCGCCGCCTGCCCCTCGGGGGTCACGGACGCCGGGTTGCGGGGGTAGCGGCCGTGGAGTTCGGCGAGGCCGCGGCGGGTGGCGGCGACCACCACCCGGTCCCTGGGCCCGAGCACATGCCGGGCGGGGACCTCCGACACCGCCCCGTAGCCGGAGCGGTCCAGCGGCACGCCCGCCTCGCCACGGGCGATCACCCGCCAGGCGCCGCGCTCGAACGCCTCGGCGGCGGTGCGTCCGGCGAGCAGCGGATGGTCGGCGACGTCGAGCGCGGCGAACAGGAGCACCCGGCGTTCGACCGGGATGGCGCCCAGGATCTGGCGGCCCATCATCGCCCCGGCGAACGAGGGCGCGGCCAGGTGGGAGACGCTGCGGCTGCGGGTGACGGAGCCGGGGTGGACGGCGCGCAGGGTGCGGTAGACGGCGGTGGCGAAGTCGTCGTCGTACAGGCGCAGGGCGACCCGCAGGCCGGGGCTGATGGTGCGGGCGTGCAGGGCGGCTTCGAGGTTGGTGATGTCGACGCTGGTGAGGGCGAGCAGGGCGCGGGCGCGGTGGATCCGGGCGGCTTCCAGGACGCCTTCCTCGGTGACGTCGCCGATGACGGTCGGCACCCGGAGGCGGCGGGCGAGGGCGAGGCCGCGGGCCTCGGGGTCGGCCTCGACGCAGACCACCGGGATGTTCATGCGGCGCAGCCGGGCGAGCACCCGGGTGCCGACCTTGCCGAGGCCGAGCAGCACCACGTGGCCGGAGAGGCCGCGCGGCGGGCGGCGCAGGGTGGTGGCGCTGCGGAAGGTGCCGAAGGCTTCCAGGAGGGCGGCGATGACCACGGGGAGGAGCAGGAGTCCGACGAATCCGGCGAGGATCTGGAGGAGTTGGCGGCTGGTGTGCTCGCCGACGGCCGGGTCCCCGATGGCGAAGATGTCGAGCAGGATCAGATAGGCGGCGTGCAGGGGGTGGTCGCCGGTGGTGAGGGTGGAGGCGACGGTGAGCGCGAGGACCGCGACGAGGACTCCGGCGAGCGACCAGCGCAGACGGCGGGAGAACAGCGAGCCGACCGGGAGGCCGGTGCCGCTGAGCCAGCCGGTGGACTGGGCGGGGCCCTCGTAGCGGACGGTCTCCAGGGCGACGATGCCGCGTCCGGTGGCGGCGGCGATCTCGGCGTCGTCGGGCAGCAGCCGCGGGCCGAGTGCGCCGCTGCCCTCGGCGCCCTCGCAGCCGGCCGGGTCGGTGGTGGTGGCGGAGAGCAGGGCGAGGGTGCACAGGCCGGGGTCGGCGACCTCGCCGGGGGCGGGCGGGGTGCGGTCCACGGCGTGCAGCAGCAGGCCCCCGGCCTGGATGACCTTGCGGCTGCCCGCGACGGCGGTCGCGGCGAGCGCGGGGGCGGCGGTGTCGGCGTCGGAGAGCACGGTCGTGGTGGCGTCGGGCTTGTCCGGGTCGAGGCCGGGTTCGGCGACGGCGGCGGCCTGGTCGAGGAGGGTGGCGAGGTGCTGGCCGAGCCTGCGGTTGTAGAGCCGGATGACGAGGCGGACGCGCGGGTTGAGGCGGCGGGCGGTGAGCGCGGCGCGGATGTTGCGCTCGTCGTCCTCGAAGACGAGGGCGAGCGCGGCGGCCCGCTCGATGCCCGCGTCGAGCAGGGCGGTGTCGTCCATCTCGGTGGTCTCGATCAGCCGGATGGTGCGTGTCTCGGCGGGCGCGGACCCGGCGGCGCCGCCCGCGGGACCGCCCGTGGAGCCGCCGGCGGGGCCGCCCGCCGCGGCCGTCCGCGCGACGGCGGCGGTCACCCGGCCGAACAGCGCCAGCGCCCGTCCGGTGCCGGTCGCGGCGGGCCGGTCGGCGGGAGTGCTCGTCCCGGGGACGAGCAGGGTGACGCGCTCGCCGTACATCTCGTGCAGCTCGGCCGCGAGACGGTGGGCGAGGACGTCGTCGCCGCAGACGACCATGTGTTCGACCGACGGCGGCTGTGCGGCGCCGGGGGTGGCAACGGACCTGCTCTGGTACGGGAGTGAGGACACGTCACCAGGATGCCCTGTCCCACCGACAGTCCCGCCACGCGCCCGTTCGGCGGGACCGTCGCGACACGATTGGGCCGGTCGGCGCACTCCGTCCTGCGGCGGCCGGTGCGGGTTCCTACGGTGGCTGAATGATCGTCACGCCAGCTGTCCGTCTTGCCGCCGCCGGTGCCTCGGCCCTGCTGATCACCCTGCCGGTGCCCGCTGCCGCGGCCGTCGCCGCCGAGCCCACGCCGCCCGTGCGCTCCTTCGTCGATCCCGCCCGGCTCGACCGGTCGGGCACCCAGGTCCAGCCGTTGCGCGGGGCGCCCGCGCTGCCCTCGGTGTCGGCGGTCGCCTGGGTGGTGGCCGACGCGTCGACCGGCGAGGTGCTCGCGGCGCGCAACGCCCACAAGCCGCTGCCGCCCGCCAGCACCTTGAAGACGCTGTTCGCGCTGACGGCGCTGCCGGGGCACAGCGCGGACGAGCGGCACACGGTCTCGGACGAGGAGCTGACCGGGATCGGCGAGGGCAGCAGCATGGTGGGCGTGAAGGAGGGCTACACGTACAAGGTGTCGGACCTGTGGAACGGGGTGTTCCTGAGCTCGGGGAACGACGCCGTGCACGTGCTCGCGTCGATGAACGGCGGCTGGGACGCGATGTCCCGGCGGATGCAGGCGAAGGCCCGCTCCCTGGGGGCCCGGGACACCCGCGTGGTGTCGCCGGACGGCTACGACGCGCCGGGCCAGGTGTCGTCCGCGTACGATCTGGCGGTCTTCGGGCGGGCCGGGCTGCAGGACCCGCAGTTCACCCGGTACTGCTCGACGCCGTACGCCGATTTCCCGGCGGGCGGCTGGTCGTACGGGATCGCCAACACCAACCGGCTGCTCACGGGCGCGGACGGGGTCGGCCGCTATCCGGGTCTGATCGGTGTGAAGAACGGTTACACCAGCGGCGCGGGCAACACCCTGATCGCGGCGGCGAAGCGGGGGGCGCGGACGCTCGTGGTGTCGGTGATGAACCCGCAGGGCGGTGGCGGGCTCGCCGTGTACGAGGAGGCGCGGGAGCTGCTCGACTGGGGCTTCGACGCGTCGGGCCGGGTGCAGCCGGTGGGCTCACTCAAGCCGGGCAGGGACACCCGGGAGGCGGCAGCGACGGAGCGGGTGCGGTCCCGTTCGGGTGCTGCCCGGGCGGCCGGGACGGACCCGGCGCACGTCCGCGCGCAGGCGGGTCCGCAGCCGGGCGAGGAGTCCGGGCGGACGGCGGACGGGGCGGTACGGGCCGCGTCGGCGGCCGACGAGCACGCCGCTCCGGCCGGGGCGGCGGCGAAGGGGGCGACGCCGTCGGGCACGGCGGCGGGCCTGCCCCTGGCCCTGGTGGGGGCGGCGCTCGGCGCGGCGCTCTCACTGTGGCTGTGGCGCCGTTTCGGGGCCCGCGGCAACTGACCGGGAGCGCCGGGCACACCCCTCAGGGGTGTGCCCGTTCGTCCTCGTCCGGGCGGGGGCGTTCGTCGCCCGTCAGGTGGCGGTGCGACCAGCGCAGCAGCAGGCGCAGGGCGCACACCAGGGTGAGGACCCAGGCGACGGCGAAGGACCAGACGAGGGCCGGGTGCTGGCCCGCCACGGCCATGACGAAGAGGATCAGGGTCACCGGGGCGAGCACCATGGTGGCCGGGCCGAGGAGGCGGCCGGTGCCGGGGCGCAGCCGGGTGCGGCCGCTGCCGAGGGCCCGGACGAAGCCGGTGTCGGCCCCCAGGTCCTGCTCGATCTCAGCGAGGATCCGTCGCTCGCGCGGCGAGAGCTGTGCACCGTCCATCGCCGACACCTCCCGCCCGACTCGCCGTGCCCGTACGTGACGTGACGCTATCCGGCGGATACCCCGGCCGGTGCCCGTCGAACCCCTCCGGGCGCCATCAAGGCGCCGGAGCGGGCGCCGGGGCGGGCGCGGCGGTGTAGTGCTCGGCGGCCCGCACCGCCGCCCGGGCGCTGCGCTCGCCCATGAGGACGCACAGGGTGTACGTGGTGTCCTCGAAGCGGCTGCGGGCGACGAGGTCGGACGGCCGGGCGACGACCTGCCGTTCCAGCGCGTGGTAGCTCCGCAGCAGCCGGTCGATCGCGGCGCGGTCGGGGAGCAGCATCGGTCCTCCTGGGTCTCGCCCGGCCCCCCGGTCACCCCATGGTGGGGGCGGCCGGGCACCGGCGCGACCCGCACGGTCACGCTCCGCGACCGGGGTGCCGGGTCAGGGGCGCGGGGCGGGCCAGTCCACGATCCGCATGGCGGCTCCGGCGGCCTCGCGGCCCCGGCAGTGGGCGCGGTGCCGGTCGAGGAGGGCGTCGAGGTCGAGGTGGCGGGCGAAGGCGGGGTGGGCGGCGAGCCGGGCGGCGTAGGCCCAGAGCGCGGGGTGGCCGGCGACCCGTTCCATGGCGGCGGCGTCGAGGTGCCAGCGGTGCACGGTGTCGAGCTGGACGAGGGTCGTCCACACGGTGACGTCGGCGGCGGTGATGCGGTCGCCGAGGACGTACGGGTGGCTGCCGAGGCGCCGTTCGAGCGAGCCGAGCGCGGCGAACAGGACGGTCAGCGGGTCGTGGTGGGCGGCGGTGTCGTCGAGGCCGAGCTCTCCGGCGCGCTGGGCGGCCGCGTTGACGCTGCGGGCGCACAGGTCGGCGACGGCGCGCAGCTCGTCCGCCCGGTCCGCCGGGAGGAGTCCTGGCCCGTCGCCGCCGAACCGCAGGGCGAGGTCGCGCAGGATGTCGGGCACGTGGGTGGAGACGATCCGGCCGGTCCAGCCGTCGCTGAGGACGGGCGCGGCGGCCGGGCCCCGGTAGAGGTGGGCGCTCGCCTCGTACAGCGGGCGCAGCGCGGTGTAGCCGCCGTCGGGGGTGTCGGGCAGCGCCGGGAGCAGCTGGAGCGGCAGGGTGTCGTCGAGGCCGAGCAGGCTGTGGGTGACGGCGACGGCGAGACAGCCGGGTTCGCCGGGGGCCAGGTGGAGCCGGTAGCGGTGCGGGACGGGGTAGTGGCCGCTGCGGACGTCCCGGCCGATCCGGCCGCGGAAGGCGGGCGGGGTGCCGGTGGCGAGGGTGGCGGCGGCGAGGGCGGGACGGGCGACGGACATGGTGCTCCCTGGGTGCTCGGTGCCGGGTCGCGGCGCGGGCGCGGGGCGGCGCCCGCCCGGAGGCGGCGGGAGGTACGGAGAGGAGGGCCGGGAGGGCCGGCAGCGACCGACGCGGTGGCCGGATTCCGCGCGGGTGGGGGTGCGGCGGCGCGGCGGCGGAAGGGCTCGTCCGGCACGGCGGCGGTCCGGGGCGGGTCCTGGCGGCGGCTCAGACCGCGCTGCAGACCCGCAGCAGGTCGATGTGGCGCCGGGAGGTCAGGGCGAGCGGGCGCGGCGGGCGGGCGGTGTGTGCCCGGTCCGGTGCTGCGGCGGCTGCCATGCTTCCCTACCTGTTCGCTCGGGTTTCCCGACCCCGAGTGTGGGAGCACCGGGTTCCGGCGTCAAGGGTGCGGTACCGGACGGCTATGCATAATGCGCGTATGCGCATTTCAGCCAGGGCCGATTACGCGGTGAGGGCCGCCCTCCAGCTCGCCGCCGCCCAGGACAGCGGTCCGGTGAAGGCCGAGGCGATCGCCGACTGCCAGGGCATCTCGCACAAGTTCCTGGAGGGCATCCTCGGCGACATGCGCAAGGGCGGCCTGGTGCAGAGCCAGCGCGGCGGCAACGGCGGCTACTGGCTGGCGAAGCCCGCGGCGGAGATCTCGGTCGCCGATGTGATCCGGTGCGTGGAGGGCCCGTTGGTGTCGGTGCGCGGGGTGCGGCCGCCGGAACTGACGTACACCGGTCCCGCCGAGTCGCTGCTCACGCTGTGGGTCGCGCTGCGGGCGAATGTCCGCCAGGTGCTCGACGGTGTCTCGCTGGCCGAGATCGCGGCGGCGCGACTGCCGGCCGACGTGGTGGCCCTTGCCGAGGACCCGGCGGCCTGGACCAACCCCTGACGGCGCCGAGTTCACTTCCTTGCCCAGCCCGCGAGACGTCATCGTCCGCGATGCGGACGGCTCTTGGGGCCCCGGCGGCACCTCTGCCACTATCCCTACTAATCCAGTGGGGATACTAGGGATCCTGTGAGGTGACGTGAGAACGCCGAAGAAGTCCGTGATGCGCCCCACCTCCGACCGTCCCGCCGACGACGAGATCTGGCTCCGGGTCACCCGCGAACTCGCGGACGACCTGGCCGTGGACGCCGCCGCCCGGGACCGGGCCGGACGCGCCCCGTACGACGAGGCGGCCCGGCTGCAGGAGGCCGGACTGCCCGCGCTGCTGACCGCGCCGGGGCCGCACGGGCCCGCCGGGGTCTGGCGGACGGCCTGCGGGGTGATCAGGGAACTCTCGGCGGCGGACGGCTCGGTCGGTGAACTCCTCGCCCACCACACCGTGTTGTCCTGGACCTCCCGGTTCCTCGCCCAGGACACCGGCCCCGCCACCCCCGGCTCCGCCGCCGACGCGCTCGACTCCCGTACCGTGCGCGGCCGTTGGCTGCTCGCCGGAGCGGTCGAGCCGCCCCGGCCCGACACCGGCGGGCCCGCCCTCACGGCGACCCCGGCCGGTGGCGGCGGGTATCTCCTGGACGGGCGGCGGGCGTTCGCCTCCGGCGTCGCGGTGGCGGACCGGCTGGTGGTCGGCGCCCGCTGTACCGAGACCGGCGACCTGCTGCTCCTGCTCGTGGACCCGGCACACC
This sequence comes from Streptomyces sp. NPDC090025, assembly GCF_044748125.1. Taxonomy (NCBI): domain Bacteria; kingdom Bacillati; phylum Actinomycetota; class Actinomycetes; order Kitasatosporales; family Streptomycetaceae; genus Streptomyces; species Streptomyces sp. NPDC090025. The sequence continues at coordinate 140,384 of NZ_JBIVFL010000008.1, forward strand.
CGGCGGTACGGGCCGAGGCCGGTGCCGAGCGGGTCGGCCAGCGGCTGGTCGGCGCGGGCACGGTCGCCTTCCACCAGGTGCCGGTCCCGGCCGCCGACGTGCTGGGCGCGCTCCCCCGCGACGAGCACGCCATCGCCCCGTACGCGACGCTCGCCCCGCTCGCCCTGCGGCTGCTCCTGGTGCACGTCGGGCTCGGCATCGCCGAGGGCGCGCTCGCCGAGGCCCGGGACATCAGCCGGGCCCGGCAGGCCGGGCCCGGACCCGGCGCCGAACTCCCGGCCGGGGACCCGTACCTGCTCCTCGCGTACGGCGAGCTGGCGACGGCCGCGCACACCGCCGCCACCGTCGTCGAGCGGGCGACGGAGGCGCTGGCCCACGGGCTCGCCGCCGGACGGCTGCTCGGCGTGGAGGAACGCGCGGACATCGCCGTCCTGGTGGCGGCGGCCGAGACGGTCGCCCATCGCGCGGCGCTCGACATCACCACCCGGATCCTCCAGCTGGTGGACCCGGCGACGGAAACCGGCGCCGAACCACGGCTCCAGGGGCCGGGCTTCGACCGTTTCTGGCGCGATGTCAGGGCGCTGACCGCGTCCGTCGCGCCGGACCACCGGCTCCGGGACATCGGCGACCACTACCTCAACGGCAGCCACGCCCGGCTCACCCTGCTGGTGTGAGCCGCGCGCGGTGCGGCCGGCAGCGCGCCGCTTCGGCCACGTCGGGACGTCCGGCCCTGCCGGAAGGGGGTCCGATGGCCCAAGCTGGAGGCGAGGGTTCCGTGCACGGCGGGCCCCACAGCGCACCGACGGAGGCAGCCTGATGAGTCGTGAGATCGTCGCGGGAGTGGACGGTTCCCCGGAGAGCCTCGCCGCGGCGGACTGGGCCGCGCGGGAGGCGCTGCGGCGGGGCCTGCCGCTGCGGCTCGTGCACGCCTGGCGGTGGGAGCCGCTCGACCTGCCGCTGGTCCAGGACCCGACGACCCAGCAGCGGGCCGCCCGCGAGGTGCTGAGCGGGGCGGCGGCCACGCTCACCGCACGCCACCCGGAGCTCTCCCTCGACACCGAGCTGATCGGGGACGCCCCGGTCGCCGCGCTGCTCGGCACCCTCGGCCGGGCCGAACTGCTCGCGCTCGGCTCGCGCGGCCACGGCGCGGTGACCGGATTCCTGCTCGGCTCGTACGGCCAGCAGATCATCGCGGAGGCGACGGTGCCGGTGGTCGCGGTGCGCGCCCGGGACGATCTGCCCGCCGAACAGGCCGCCGAGGCGTCGGGCGGGCAGGTCCTGGTGGGCCAGCACGGCACGCCGGAGGACAGCGCGGCGGCGCTGCGCTTCGCGTTCGAGACGGCGGCGGCCCGCGGCGCCTCGGTCCGCGCGGTGCGGGCGTGGAGCCTGCCGCCGCTGTTCGCGTACAGCCCGGGGTCGCTGCGGCTCGCCGACGAGGCGGGCGGGCTCGTCCCGTACGAGGAGAAGGCGCTGCGCGAGGCCCTCGCGCCGTGGCGGGAACGTCACCCGGACGTGCCGGTCACCGAGCACGTGGAACTCGGCAGCGCCGGGCAGGTGCTGCTCTCCGGGGCGGGCGCGGCGCAGCTCCTGGTGGTGGGGCGCCGGGCCAGGCGCGGTGCGCTGGGCTCCCGGATCGGTTCCGTGGCGCACGCGGCGCTGCATCTGGCGCCGTGCCCGGTCGCGGTGGTGCCGCAGGAGGTTGACCCGCAGGATTGACGAGGAGTGTCGCGCTCTCCGCGACCGGAAAGTATGACCGCCGTCGTCCCGGTGGCCCTTCCGGCACCGGATCCGGCGGCCTCGACGGACGAGAGGGCGGAGTTCCATGCGGCACCACGGCGACGACGGTGGCCACGGCACCGAGCGGCGGGACCGGCGGACCGGCCGGGGCAGACACCGGCGGGAGGGCCCGCGGCCCGTCCGCCCGCCCGGTGGCGGGCGCGGGCCCTCGTTCCGGGCCGGGACGGCCCTCGTGGGCACCCTCGCGGCGGCGCTCGCCCTGCTCACCGGGGTGTATGTGACGGGCGGCCCCGACGGCCCGGACCCGGGCCCGGCGGCCGTACCGGTGGCGGCCGTGCGGGAGGCGCCCGCGACGACCGCCGGGCAGTATGTGACGCAGGTGGTGAACCTGGTCAACGCCGAGCGCCGCAAGGGCGGTTGCCCGGCGCTGCGGGCGGACGGCAGGCTGCGGTCGGCCGCCCAGCGGCACGCGGACGACATGGCGGCCCGCGACTACTACGCCCACGCGGGCCGGGACGGGCGGGACGCGGGCGACCGGATCACGGCGGCCGGGTACGACTGGTCGTCCTGGGGCGAGAACATCCACCGGGGGCCGCGGTCGCCCGCGCAGGCGGTGGCGGAGTGGATGAACAGCGAGGGGCACCGGGCGAACATCCTGAACTGTTCCTTCCGGGACCTCGGCGTCGGCGTGAACCTGACGGCGAACGGGCCCTGGTGGGTGCAGGACTTCGCCACCCGGCGCTGACCCGTCGGCCTGCCCCCCCCGCATGACCGGGTCAGGGGCCGCTCGGGGCGGCGAGCTCCTGCACCCAGACGGTGCCGTCCGGGCCCGGCACGGCGGCGACGCCGGTGTGCCGGTAGCGGCAGTTCAGCAGATTGGCCCGGTGCGGCGGGTCGGCGAGCCAGTCGTCGACGACCGCCTTGGGGCGGCGCTGGCCCTGGGCCAGGTTCTCGGCCCAGGCGCCCCAGGGGTATCCGGCCCGGGTCAGCCGGGTGCCGGAGTCGGTGCCCTCGGGGTCGGTGTGGGCGAGATAGCCGCGCTCGACCATGTCCGCGCCGAAGGTACGGGCCACCGCCGAGAGCCGGGGATCGACGCTCAGCGGGCCGCAGCCGGCCGCCGCCCGGTGTCGGTTGACCAGCCGGGTGACCTCCGCCTCGGGGCTCGGGCGCGGTGGCGGCACCGTGCTGCGGCGGGGCGTGGGCGTCGGGGACGGGGCGCGCGGCGGCGGGGTGGTCGCGGCGGGGGTGCTCGACGGCGGGGTGGTGACGACCGGCCGGGTGAGCGCGCGGTCGGGTTCGGTGGGGCCGCCGGGTATGAGCAGCAGCACGGCGGCGCCGAGCGCCACGACCGCGCCGCCGCCGAGCAGCAGCCCGCGCCGCCCGCCCGCGGCCGCACCCGCGCCGGGTCCCGGACCCGGACCGGACCCCGGCCCGGGAGGGACCACGTCCGCCGCCACCGTCGCCATCGCCGGTGCGCCCCCGCTCCCCCGCCCCGCCCACACGAGCAGCGGCGGCACCAGCGCGAGGCCCACCAGGAGCCCCTCGGCCGGGGCGAGCCCGGAGCGGCCGGCGGCGCAGCGGGCGCAGCCGTCGAGGTGGCGGGCGAGGCGTTTGCGCCAGAGCGGGGAGGGCCGGCCGTCCCAGGCGGCGGTGGTGTCGGCGAGCCCGGGGCAGGGCGGTGCGGCGGCGAGCGCCCGTACCAGCGCCCGGCCGGTCTCCAGGCGGCCCTTCATCCGCTGGACGCGGACGGCGGCGTGCGCGGGCGGGATCTCCAGAGCGGTGGCGAGTTCGGCGCGGGTCAGTTCGCCCGCGGCCTCCAGCCACCACAGGGAGAGCACCTCGCGGTCGTCCTCGTCGAGCCAGCGGGTGGCCTCGGCGGCCTCGCGGCGCTGGCCGGTGAGGCCGAGGCGGAGGATGGTCAGCTCGGTGAAGTCGCCCGCCGGGTCGGGCAGGGCCGCGGCCCGTTCCAGGCCGGGCAGCGGCGCCCGGCGGCGCTCGTGCCAGCGGCGCCGTACCCGGTTCAGCGCGATGGCGACCAGCCAGGACCGGAAGCGGCCGGGGTCGCGCAGCGCGGGCAGCCCGTCGAGGGCGCGGACCATCGTCTCCTGGACCAGGTCGTCGACGTCCGCGTGGCCGTCCAGGGCCCGGCCGACGATGTTGTAGACCAGCGGCAGGTGGGCCCGTACCAGCGCGTCCTCGGCGAGCGCGTCACCGGCCCGCGCCGCCTCGACGAGCGCGGCGGTGCCGTTCTCGTCCCGGTGCCCGTCGCGGTGCTCGTCGCCGTGGACATCGCTGTGCACGTCGCTGTGCATGTGTGGTGCTCCCCTGGGGCCTGTCGTCCGGGGCCCGCCGGGTGCGGGCCACGATCAGGAGACCGCCGGGGGCGGTCCGCATAACAGTTTTCTGCCGGGTTCCTGCCGGGAACACCGTGCCGTACGGACGCCCGTACGGCCACCCGCGGGCTACCCCGACAGGTGCGGCAGGGTCGGCACCGTGGCCCCGCCCCCTTCCCGTACGGCCGCGACGACCGCGTCGTGCAGGTCCCGGCTGTTCTCCTCCGATCCGCAGGGAACCGGACTTCCCGACATGGTGAACCAGTCGGAGGCGCCGCTGTACTGCACGGCCACACGTGCCTCACCGTCGATGTAGGTGGTGTGCACGGTCAGATCGCCCGTGAGCACACCCGCTTCGACGGTCAGCACCCCGCCACGCCCGGTGTAGACACCGGCGGTCGTCCATGATGCCCAGCTCATCCCTCCAGACTCACACCCGGACGGCGGATGCGCCACCGACACGGCCGCCCCGGACGGAGGGGTTCCGTCCGGGGCGGCCGGGGGGTCACCGGCGCGTCATCGCGCCTTCACCGACGGGGGTGCGAGACCCCCGTCGGGCGGGTGCCGGGGGTGCTTCAGGCGAGGGACGCGACGGCCTCGTTGAAGGTGGCCGACGGGCGCATCACGGCGGCGGCCTTGGCCGGGTCGGGCTGGAAGTAGCCGCCGATCTCGGCCGGGGCGCCCTGGACGGCGTTCAGCTCCTCGACGATCGTGGCCTCGTTGGCCGCGAGGGTCTCGGCGAGCGGCGCGAACGCCTTGGCCAGGTCCGCGTCCTCGGTCTGCTTGGCCAGCTCCTGGGCCCAGTACAGGGCCAGGTAGAAGTGGCTGCCGCGGTTGTCGATGCCGCCGACGCGACGGGTCGGCGACTTGTCCTCGTTGAGGAAGGTGCCGGTGGCGCGGTCGAGGGTGTCGGCGAGGATCTGGGCGCGGGCGTTGCCCGTGGTGCCGGCCAGGTGCTCGAAGGAGGCGGCCAGCGCGAAGAACTCGCCGAGCGAGTCCCAGCGCAGGTAGTTCTCCTTGACGAGCTGCTGGACGTGCTTCGGGGCGGAACCGCCGGCGCCGGTCTCGAAGAGGCCGCCGCCCGCCATCAGCGGGACGACCGACAGCATCTTGGCGCTGGTGCCCAGCTCCAGGATCGGGAAGAGGTCGGTCAGGTAGTCGCGGAGCACGTTGCCGGTGACCGAGATGGTGTTCTCGCCGCGGCGGATGCGGTCCAGGGAGAACCTGGTGGCCTCGACCGGGGACAGGACCTTGATCTCCAGGCCCTCGGTGTCGTGCTGCGGCAGGTACTGCTCGACCTTGGCGATCAGCTGGGCGTCGTGGGCGCGCTCGGCGTCCAGCCAGAAGACGGCCGGGTCGCCGGTGGCGCGGGCGCGGGTGACGGCGAGCTTGACCCAGTCCTGGATGGGCAGGTCCTTGGTCTGGCAGGCGCGGAAGATGTCGCCCTCGGCGACCTCCTGCTCCAGGACCGTGTTGCCCGCGGCGTCGACGAGGCGGACGGTGCCGGCCGCGGCGATCTCGAAGGTCTTGTCGTGGGAGCCGTACTCCTCGGCCTTCTGCGCCATCAGGCCGACGTTCGGGACGGAGCCCATGGTGGCCGGGTCGAAGGCGCCGTGCGCCTTGCAGTCCTCGATGACGGCCTGGTAGACGCCCGCGTAGGAGCTGTCCGGCAGCACGGCGAGGGTGTCGGCCTCCTGGCCGTCCGGGCCCCACATGTGGCCGGAGGTGCGGATCATGGCCGGCATCGAGGCGTCGACGATGACGTCGGACGGCACGTGCAGGTTGGTGATGCCCTTGTCCGAGTCGACCATGGCGAGCGCCGGGCCGTCGGCCAGCTCGGCGTCGAAGGACGCCTTGATCTCGTCGCCGAGACCGTGCGGGAGGGTGTCCAGGCCCTTGAGGACGGTGCCGAGGCCGTCGTTGGCGGACAGGCCGGCACCGGCGAGGACCTCGCCGTACTTGGCGAAGGTGGCCGGGAAGAAGGTCTTCACGACGTGGCCGAAGATGATCGGGTCGGAGACCTTCATCATGGTGGCCTTGAGGTGCACGGAGAACAGCACGCCCTCGGCCTTGGCGCGGGCGACCTGCTCGGCGAGGAAGGTGCGCAGGGCGGCGGCGCGCATCACGGAGGCGTCGACGACCTCACCGGCGAGGACCGGGACGGACTCGCGGAGCACGGTGGTGGTGCCGTCGGCGGCGACGTGCTCGATGCGCAGGGTGTCGGCGGCGGCCAGGACGGCCGACTTCTCGGTGGAGCGGAAGTCGTTCACACCCATGGTGGCGACCTCGGTCTTGGACTCGGAGGTCCAGGCGCCCATGCGGTGCGGGTGGGTCTTGGCGTAGTTCTTGACGGCGCCGGGCGCGCGGCGGTCGGAGTTGCCCTCACGCAGGACCGGGTTGACGGCCGAGCCCTTGATCTTGTCGTAGCGGGCGCGGATGTCGCGCTCCTCGTCGGTGCGGGCGTCGTCCGGGTAGTCCGGGAGCGCGTAGCCCTGTGCCTGGAGCTCGGCGATGGCGGCCTTGAGCTGCGGGATCGAGGCCGAGATGTTCGGCAGCTTGATGATGTTGGCCGCGGGGGTCTTGGCCAGCTCACCGAGCTCGGCGAGGGCGTCGGCGATGCGCTGGCCCTCCTCGAGACGCTCGGGGAAGGAGGCGATGATGCGCCCGGCCAGCGAGATGTCACGCGTCTCGACGTTGATGCCGGCGGTCGAGGCGTACGCCTGGATCACGGGCAGGAACGAGTAGGTCGCCAGCGCGGGCGCCTCGTCAGTGTGCGTGTAGATGATGGTCGAGTCAGTCACCGGATGTGCTCCGCTCCACGTCTGCGTCTGCGTCTCAAGATTGCTCGACATCAAGATATCTCGTGATCGGCGTCCTCGGGAAAGGGGTCCTCGGGAACGGGGTGCGAGATCCGGTACGGGGCGGGGCCCGGGTCGATGTCGACGTGGCGGAGCAGGCCGAGCAGGGCGAGCGCGACGGCGGCGCCGGTCCCGGCGGCGAGCGCCTGGCCGCAGCGGTGGGCGGTCCTGGGCAGCTCGACGGGGAAGGGTCCGGCGCCGGGCAGGCAGCCGGTGAGCAGCCAGCCGCCGAGGGCGAGCCCGCCGAGCGCGAGCAGGGCGAGCGGGACGAGGACGAGGAGGCGCTGCGGCGGCAGGCCGCGCCGGGAGGCCGGGCGGACCTTGCCGCGGCGGGCGAGCAGGGCGACGGTGGCGGCGAAGACGGCGAGCACCAGGAGGTCGGCGGCGATGACGTCGCCGGGGCGGTGACGGCCGGTGGCGACGCTCAGACCGCCGAGGGCGACGGCCCACAGGGCGCCGAGGCCGACGGCGACGCCGCGCAGCCGGAACGGCACGACCAGGCCGAGGGCGAGGGCGAGGCCCAGGGCCAGGACGGCGGGGCTGCTGGGGAAGCCGCTCTCGACGGCGACGCCGGAGGCGTCGAGGAAGCGGGGGCCCGGGGCGTAGCGCTGGAGCAGTTCGGCGGCGACCAGGGCGGCGGCGAGGCTGCCGAGGGCGGCGGTGAGGGCCGCGTAGCGCTTGCGGAGCACGGCGAGCGCGACGACGAGCAGCAGCACGAGGGCGAGCGAGAGGGTGCCGAGGCCCTGGAGCGAGGGGTGGTCGCGCAGGAAGCGGGCGACGGCCGGGTCGGTGAGCCGCCCGGCGACGGCGGCGTCGCCCCAGCGGCGGCCGGTCGTGGCGAGCACGAGTCCGGCGTAGGCCAGGGTGAGGAGCATGATCGCGGCGAGACTGACCCGCCGCATGCGTATCCGGACACGGGCGCTGAAGGATCCGGCGGCCTCTCCGGCGACGGCGGCGTACCACCACGTGGAAGCGGCGTCGATGCGCGGCGGCGAGCCGTCGGTACGGGGCCTGTCGAAGGGTGCCATGGCTCGATTCGACCCCGCCGGGCGCGGTGGCGCCCGCTGGAGTCACCCGAACGACGATGCCCGGGCGGCCGGGGTCGCGGGCCGGGGTCCGGCGGGGGTGCGCGCGGTGGCGTCCGGTGGCGATCAGTGACGTTCGGTGACCGTGCGGGGCGGTGGCCCGGGGGTCCTCCGGGGGGCGGCCGGTGGCCCTGGCGGGCGCCGGGGCGCCGGCGGCGCGGTCAGGCCAGGGCCGGGCGGCGGGCGGGCGCCTGGGCGGTGATCCGGGTCCTGCGGCGGGTCCCGTCGAGCGCGAACGCCGTGTTCACCAGGGCGACATGGCTCAGCGCCTGGGGCATGTTGCCGAGCTGGCGGCCCGCCGCCGGGTCCCATTCCTCGGCAAGGAGCCCGACGTCGTTGCGGACGTCGAGGACCCGCTCGAAGACGGTACGGGCCTCGGCCGGGCGGCCGGTCAGGGCGAGCGCGTCGGCGTACCAGAACGTGCAGGCGAGGAAGGCCCCTTCGGCGCCCGCGAGGCCGTCGACCTCGTGCACCTCGCCGTCGGGCGCCTCGTCGTAGCGGCGCAGGAAGCCTCGGTCGGTGAGGCCCGTCATGGCGTCGACGGTGGCGCGGACGCGGGGGTCGGTCGCGGGCAGGAAGCCGAGCACGGGGATCAGCAGGGCGGTCGCGTCGACCCGGCGGCTCCCGTAGTACTGGGTGAAGGCGCCGCGCTCGTCGCTCCAGCCGAACCGGCAGATGTCGGCGCGCAGTTCACCGCGCAGCGCCTGCCAGCGGCGGGCCGAGCCGCGCAGGCCCGCGACCCGGGCGAGCCGCAGCGCGCGGTCGGCGGCGACCCAGGCCATCACCTTGGAGTGGACGAACTGGCGGCGCGGGCCGCGGACTTCCCAGATGCCCTCGTCGGGTTCGCGCCAGTGCTCGGCGACGTGGTCCAGGAGCGCGGCCATCAGCTCCCACACCTGGCCGTCGATCGGGACCCCGGCGCGGACGGCGGAGTAGAGGGTGCCGAGCACCTCGCCGTAGATGTCGAGCTGGAACTGGGCCGCGGCGGCGTTGCCGAATCTGACGGGGCGTGAGTTCTCGTAGCCGGGCAGCCAGTCGGCGTGCGTCTCCGGGAGTCGGCGCTGTCCGGCGACCCCGTACAGCGGCTGCAGGTCGGCCGGGTCACCGGCCGCCGCCCGCACCAGCCAGTCGGTCCAGGCGGCGGCCTCGCGCCGGTAGCCGCCGCGCAGCAGACAGGACAGCGTGAAGGTGGCGTCGCGCAGCCAGCAGAAGCGGTAGTCCCAGTTGCGCCGGCCGCCGATGTGCTCGGGCAGGGAGGCGGTGGCGGCGGCGACGACCCCGCCGGTCGGCTCGTAGGTGAGGGCCTTGAGGGTGATCAGGGAGCGCATCACGGCGTCCCTGGCGGGCCCCTCGTAGCGCAGGCCGGCCGCCCAGTCGGTCCAGAACGCGAGGGTGCCGCCGAGGGCGGCGGACGCGTCGGGCAGCGGGGGCGCGGGGGCGTGCGAGGGGTGCCAGCCGAGCGTGAACACGACCCGCTGCCCGGCTTCCACCGGGAACGCGAAGCGGGTTCGGGCCGGGGTGACGTCCGGCTCCCCCGCGCCGGGTCCGCAGTGCAGCCGGGTCGCGTCGGGTCCGGCGACGCTGACGACGGTGCGCCGGTCGGGCGCGTGGGTGCGGGGCACGACGCCGCCGTGGTCGAAGCGGACGCTCAACTCGCCCCGCATCTCGACCCGTCCGGCGATCCCCTCCACGATCCGCACCAGGCACGGGCCGCCCCGTCGGCGCGGCGGCATGAAGTCGGTGAGCCGCACGGTGCCGCCGACGGATTCCCAGACGGTGTCGAGGACCAGGGTGTCGCCTCGGTAACCCCGGCGGCCGCAACGGCGGTTGCCGACCGGTGCGAGGAGCCAGCGGCCGTGCTCGGGGCCGCCGAGCAGGGCCGCGAAACTGGCGGGTGAGTCGAACCGGGGAGCGCACCACCAGTCGACGGAGCCATCGCGTCCGACGAGGGCCGCGGTCTCCAGATCACCGATGAGGGCGTAGTCCTCGATGCGCCCGGCCATGTCCGGAATTGTATTCCCGGGCGGTGGCCGCCGCAGGACCGCGGCCCGCCCCGCCGGACGGAGCGGCGGGCGGAGCGGCGGACGGGCCGCCGGGCGCCGTCGGCGGCGCTTGACCTGGGGGCGGCGCGCGCCGGATCCTGAAAGTCGTCCACGGAAACGGAACTCCGCACCTCCCGGAGGACGCCCCATGACCGGCCCCGAGAACCCCCGCGACGGCGAGCCGCATCCGCTGCGCCGCGCCACCGACCGGCTGCCCGGCCGGCCGGGTGCCGCCCCCGCCGCCGTCACCACGGCGAGCCTGGTGGTGACGATCCGGCCGGGCGACCGCGATCCGGACTGGCTGCTCGCCCGGCTGCCCGGGGCGGTACGCGAGGTGGTCCTGGTCGGCGGGGGTGCGGGCGGCGCCGGGCGGGCCGCGCCGGACGGGGTGCGGGTGCGCAGGCTGGGCCCCTGGGACACCGGACGCGGCGAGGTGCCGCACGCCGGGCTGCTCGCCGCGACCGGGGACCATCTGGTCCTGATGGGCGCCGACGGCAGCATGTCGCCGCAGGAGATCCCGCACTACCTGCACTATCTGGAGAGCGGCTTCGACTTCGTCAAGGGCTCCCGGTTCATCGCGGGCGGCGACCCGGCCGACTACCCGCTGGTACGGCGGCTCGGCCACCGCGCGCTGCTGCGGCTCGCCCGGCAGCTGTACGGGCAGCGGCTCACCGATCTCTGGTACGGGTTCTGCGCGTTCCGGCGCGAGTTCGTCGGTCTGCTCGATCTGCGTCCGGACGGGGTGGAGCTGGGCGCCGAGCTCGTCACCCACGCACTGCACTACGGTCTGCGGATCGCGGAGGTCCCGAGTCTCGAACTCCCGCGCCACCAGGGCCCGTCGGCGTCCCGCACGCTCCGCGACGGCGGCCGCATCCTGGGCACCCTGATCGAGGAGCGCCCGCACACGATGCTCCAGCGGATGCGGCCCGCCGTACGGCTCCGGGCGGGGTGAGGGGCGGGACGGCGGGCGGCGCGTCCGGCGGGCCGTCGGGAGGGGCCCGTCGGGATCACGGCCCGGCCCCAGAGGTTGACAAGGGACATACCCGGCATTAAGGGTGGAAGTCAGTGCTTCGCGCACGGCGAGGCACGCTCGCCCACCACAGACCCTCGGCAGGGTCGGTTGTCGGAAGAGGCGCGTCATGACCTCCCTCCCCATCAGCCGAGCGCCGGTGGCACCCGCCCCGCATCCGCTGCGCCGGGTGACCGACTGGCCGTCCGCCGACGCGCGCCGCCGCTCGCCGTGCACCCGCACCTCCCGCTACGGCCCGGCCGCCGCCGTGGCGCGTCCGGGGCACCCGGTCCACCCCGCCCGGCGTGCCTCCGACCGCGTGCGCGACGCGGCCCGGCTGTGCCGTCGCCGCGTCGGGGCCGCCCGGCCGCGCTGCGCACCCCGGCGCAGGCGCTCCCGCGCCGCCCGGACGCACACCGCGCGCGGGCGGCGCCGCGCCGCGAGCCCGGCCGGACCAGCGGCCGGACCTGATCCGGCACCCGGCCCGGCGACCGGCCCCAGGGCCCGTACCGCACCTCGTACCGCGTCCCGTACCGCGACCGGCCCCGCCGCCAGGCTCGTCCCCGCCCTGATCCCCGCCCTGATCCCCGCGCGACCCGCTCCGCGCCGCGCCCCCCTCCGAGGAGGCGAGGCGCGATGACCACCGCGCACCCGCACGCTCCCGCACCGCGCTCGCTGACCCGGCCGCCGGTCGAACTGGAGCTGATCATCCCGGCGTTCAACGAACGCCGACGGCTGCCCGGCACCGTCGCCGCCACGCTGCGCTTCCTGGCCGACCGCCCCTGGTCGTCGGCCGTCGTCGTGGTCGACAACAACAGCGTCGACGGCACCCTCGACGCCCTGGACGCCTTCACCGCCGACGGGCCCGCGGGCCCGGCCGGGCGGGTCGGGTTCCAGGTGATCGGCTGCGGCGACCGGGGCAAGGGCGCGGCGGTGCGCCGGGGCATCGAGACCTCGGCGGCCCGGTTCATCGGCTTCGCCGACGCCGACAACGCCACGCCCGTGGAGACCCTGGACCGGGTGATGCGGCTGCTGCGCGCGGGCCACGGCGCGGTGATCGCCTCCCGGCACGCGCCGGGCGCGCACCTCGCCGTCGAGCAGGGCACCCTGCGCCGGGGCGGCGGCGCGCTGTTCCGCTCGCTGGCGCGGCTCACGCTGCCGGAGATCGCCGACACCCAGTGCGGGTTCAAGTTCTTCCCCGGGACGCTGGCCCGCTCGATCGTCCGCGACTGCCACGTCGACGGCTTCGCCTTCGACGTCGAACTCCTCGCCCAGGTGGTCAAGGCCGGGCGTGATGTCGTCGAGGTGCCCGTCGAGTGGACGGACCGGGCGGGCTCCACGTTCTCGGCGCGGCGCGACGGGCTGCGTTCGATGGCCGATCTGCTGCGGATCTCGCTGGCGAGGTGAGCACCGATGAACTCCGTGACCCACCAGCCCGCCCCCGGCACCGCCCCCGCCCCTGGCCCCGCCGGTGACGCCGTTCCCGGCGCCGGAACCGCCCTCGACCGGCTCGCCCGCCTCGACATCGCCTTCCTCAACTGGCGTGACCCGTGGCATCCGGAGGCGGGCGGCGCCGAGGCGTACGCGCACGAGATCGCCCGCCGGTTCGCGGCGGCCGGGGCGCACGTCACGTTCGTGTCGGCCCGCTATCCGGGCGCGGCGGCGCGCGAGGTCCGGGACGGCATCCGGATCGTGCGCGGCGGCGGCACCTTCGGGGTGTACGCGGCGGCGGCCGGTCATCTGCTGCGCCACCGGCACGGCTACGACGCCGTGCTCGACTTCCAGAACGGCATCCCGTTCTTCTCGCCGCTGTTCACCCCGCGCTGGACCGCCGATCTGTGCGTCATCCACCACGTCCACCAGGAGCAGTTCGCCGTACGCTTCGGGGGCCCGCTGAGCGCCGTCGGGCGGGTCCTGGAGAAGCAGGTCAGCCGCCGGGTCTACCGGGGGCGGCCGATCGTCGTGGTGTCGCCGTCGACCCGCGAGGGGGCCCGCCGTGAACTCGGCTTCGGCAACCCGCTGCACATCGTGCCCAACGGCTGCCCGGCCGGTGCCCCGGCGGCCCCCGACGGCACCCCCGCGTCCGCGGCCTCCGACCGGCCCTCGGCAGCCGACCCGCCGACGCTGGCCGTGGTCAGCCGGCTGGTGCCGCAGAAGCGGGTGGACCTGCTGGTACGGGCGCTGCCCGCGCTCCGCGAGCGGTTCCCCGGGCTTCGGCTCGACCTGTGCGGCGACGGGCCCGAACTGGCCGCGCTGCGGGCGCTGGTGGGGCGGCTCGGGGTGGCGGACGCGGTGACCTTCCACGGCCATGTGAGCGACGCGCGGCGCGCGGAGCTGTTCCGGCGGGCCTGGCTGACGGTGGTGCCGTCGGCGGCGGAGGGCTGGGGCCTCACCGTGATCGAGGCCAACGCGGTCGGCACGCCCGCGCTCGCGTACGACGTGCCGGGGCTGCGGGACGCGATCCAGCCGGGCGTGAACGGCTGGCTGATCGGCGACCCCGCACGTACCGGGACCGCCCAGGGCCGCACCCATGATCTCGTCACCGGACTTGTCGACGGCGTCGCGGCGGCGCTCGGCGAACTCGCCGACCCGGCCGCCCGCGCCCGGGCCGCCGCGCGCTGCCGGGCCTGGGCGGCGGCCTTCTCCTGGGACGCCAGCGCCGAACGCCTCGCCCAGGTCGTCCTGGAGGAGGTGCACCGGGTGCACCGGCACCGGCGGTCCCGGCGCGGGGCGAACGACCTCGCCGTGCTGTCCCGGTTCACCCCGCCCGACGCCGACGCCACCGAGCGGGCCGCCCGCGACGCGCTGCGCCAGACCGACACCTGGCACCGCGAGGGCGACGCGTTCCAGGTGCTGCTGCACGGCTGCGACGAGGTCCAGGCGCTCACCGCGCTCGCCCGGCTCGGTGTCGCCGACGCGACCGTCACCCTGGCCGGGGCCCGGGACGTCCTGGTGGGCGGGCCGTCCCGGCGCCTCACGGACCCCGCACCGGTGCCGGAACCCGGCACGGCACCCGGCAGCGGCAGCGGCGGCGGCAGCGGCACGGACACCGCGCGGACACCCTCGACCGGCCCGGAGGCGAACGGGTCATGACCTCCGCCGCGCCCGTCGCCCGCCGCGCGCCCGTCCCGCCGGACGAGGTCACGGCGGTGCGCGGGGCGCGCTGGATCGCCACCGCCGCCGTCACGGTCGGTGTCCTCAACTATGCGTACGCGCTCGCGCTCACCCGGCTCCTGGACGTGGCCGACTACGCCGTGTTCGCCGCCGGGCAGGGCCTGGTGGTGTGCGCGGCGGCGGTGGCCGTGGTCACCGTGCCGTGGATGCTGGCGCAGGCCCTGGCGCGGGCCCGGTCGGAGGCCGAACGGACCGAGGCGGTGCGGTTCGCCGTGGTCACCGGGGTGGCGGGCGGGCTGCTCGCGGCGCTGGTGGTGGCCACGGTGGCGGGGCAGTTCGCGAGCGCGCCGACGGCGCTCGTGGTCGCCGCGGCGACCTTCCTCATCTATGTCACCCGGGTCAGCGCCGGCTGGCTCCAGGGCACCGAACGGCTGCGCACCCTCGGCCTGCTGACCACCGCAGAGGCGGTCCTCAAACTGGCCGTGGGCCTGCTGTTCGTCGCCGTGCTCGGCCTCGGCGCGCCGGGGGCGCTCGCCGCCTTCGCGGTGGCGGTGCTGCCGTACGCCTTCTTCCGGCCGCGCCGCGGCCCTGCTGCCGGGCGTCCGGCCGCCGACGGTCCGGTGACCCGCCCGGACGCCTGGCTCGCGACGACCGCGAACCGCGCGCTGTGGCGGCGGGCGGTCGGGGTGGCCTCGCTGCAGGGCGTGGTCGCGCTGATGGCGGCGGTCGACGTGATCCTGGTGGCGGTGCTGCCCACCGACCGTGCGGCGGCGGCGAGTTACCAGGCCGCCGTGATGCTGGGCCGGGTGCCGCTGTTCCTCGCGGGCGCGGTGTCGATCGCGTTCCTGCCCGCGCTGTCCCGGCGCCGCGCGGGCACCCCGCTCGCGGGCGCGGCGCTGCGGATGTACCTCACGGTGGCCGTGCCGCTGACCGCGATCGCCGCGACCGTCCCGCAGGGCATCCTCGACCGGGTCTTCCCCGCCGGGTACGACCAGGTCGGCACGCTGCTCACGCTCACCGCCGTCACCGGTCTCGCGCTCGGCGCGCTGACCCTGCTCGTCACCTTCTGCCAGGCCGTCAACGACTACGGCTGCCTGCGCCCGCTGATCGCGGGGCTGCTCGGGTACGTGGCCGGGCTCGCGGCCGGCTGGTCGGCGGCCGGGGTCCTCGGCATGGCGGTCGGCGGGATGTGCGGCACGCTCGCGGCGCTCGCCCTGTTCACCGTGCGCCACGCGCGCCGGTACGGCTTCGGTCTCCACGGCGACGAGGGTGCCGGTGCCGGGGCGGGATCCGGCGCGCGCCTCGCCGTCCCCGTCACCGCGCTGTGGTTCCTCGGCGTCGCCGCCGCCCTGGTCCTGCTGCGGCCGCTGCCGGTGGCCTGGCTCGGGGTGGCGCTCGCGGTCACCGCGGTCGTCCTGCGGTGGTTCTTCGGGCGGCGCAGCGACCCGACCGGCGAGACGGCGGCGCCGTCCACGGAACCCGGGGAGCACGGCGGGCCCGGGGAACACGACGGGCCCGGGGAACACGACGGGCCCGGCGATCCGGCGGCACGGATCCTGCTCGACGCGGTCTGGCACGGGCGCCCGGGTCCGGCGACCGACGCGGAGCTCGGGGCCGCTCTGGCGCTCGCCCGCCGCAACCAGGTCGAGGGCGTCCTCGCCCGTGCCTACCCGGACCGGCTGGCCGCCACCGGCACCGAAGTGGCGGCGGCCACCGCCCTGTTCCGCCGCAGGCTGACCGAGGCCACGGCCCGGCTCGACGCGGCGGGCGTCCCCGTCGTGCTGATCAAGGCGGACCTGTCGGGCGACTACGTGTACGGCAACTTCGACCTGGTGGTGCCCGCCGGTTCCTGGCGGCGGGCGCAGGACGCGCTCGCGGGCTGGTCGGTCCGCCGGGAGACCTACTGGCTGGAGCGCTCCAGCAAGGTGCTGCTCGCGCCGCCGACCGGACCCGCGGCCCATCTGCACCGCGCGGTCTGCTGGTTCGGGGTGCCGGTGGTCCCGGCGGAGCGGCTCTTCGACCGGGCGGTGCCCACCACCGAGGGCCTATGGCTCGTCCCGCCGCCCGCCGACCGGCTGCGGATCTGGCTGGCCCACGCGCTGTTCCAGAACCTGACCTTCGACCTGTCCGAACTCCTCGCGCTCCGCGCCCTGGCCCGCCCCGGGCTGATCGCCGAGGCGCGCGCCGAGGCGGCCCGCGAGGGCTGGGCCGACGGGGCGGACCGGGCCCTGGCGTGTGCCCGGGAGGCCGTGGACCGGCTCGACCGGGGCGAGCCGGTACCGCTCCCGCTGCCGCTGCCGGTCGGAACCTCGCTGCGGGCCGGGGCCGAGCACGCGGGGCATCTGCTGGCCCGTGGCCGAGCCCGGGCGGCCGTGCGCGAGGCGGGACTCCGGGTGCCGCTGGTGATCACCAAGCGGGTACGGCGGAGGGCGGTGCCGTGACCAGGACCCCCGGCGACCCGGCACCCGGCCCCCGCCGCGACCCGAGCCCGAGCGCCAGCCCCGGCCCCCGCACCGTCGCCGCTGCCCAGGCCCGGACCCGTACGGGTATCCGTACCCGCCCTCGTCCTCGTACGGGACTTCTCGTCGCCGTCTCCGGCCCCGACCACACCGGGAAGTCGTCCCTGGTGCGGGCGCTCGCCGCGCTGCTGCGGCGGCGGGGTTTCGCGGTGGCGACCGTGCACTGCTACGGCTGTGTGCTGTGCCGATGGTTCCCGGTTCCCCCACGGGTGAGGGATGCGGGGGAACCGGGCGGACCGGGCCGGCGGGCCACGCGTCCCGAGCGCCGGGGATCGTGGTTCCGCCGTGCCCATGGGCTGCTGGACGCCGGTGAGCTGGCGCTTCGGCTCCGGGTGGCCCGGCTCGGCCTGGCGGTCGTGGCCCGGGGCCGGCCGAGCGTGCTGCTCACCGACCGGGGGCCGCTGGACGGTCTGGTGAAGTTCGATCTGCCGCCGGGGCACGGGGCCGCCCGCCGGTTCGCGGCGCTCGCCGGGCGCTACGACCTGACCCTGCTGCCGGAGACCCGGCCCGGCACGCTGACGGGGCGCGGCTGGGAGCGGCGGACCGGCTCGCCCGCCGTGTGGTGGGCCCGGCACCGGGACTGGGCGGCGCGGCTGCCCCGGGTGGTGCGGCTGGACGGCGAACGGCCGCCCGCCGAGCTCGCGGAACGGGCGCTCGCGCAGGTCCTGGGCGCCGGTCCCGGCCCCGTACCGGAGCCGCCCGACGACCCGCCCCGCAAGCGGGTGGTGGTGTCCATCTACGACGACGCCGAGAACTCCGACTACCGGGGCGGCGGCGCTCTGGTGGTGGAGAAGCTGGCCCGGCGGCTGGCCGCCGAGTACGACGTGACCGTGGTGACGGCGGGCCGTTCGGCCGGGAGCGAGCTGCGCGGCGGGGTGCGTTATGTGCGGCTGCCGGTGTGCCGGGCGGGGCCGCGCGCCGGGCAGCTGCTGTTCCTCGCGCTGCTGCCGTTCGCGGCCCGCCGGATCCCGCACGACGTGTGGCTGGAGAGCTTCACGCCGCCGTTCTCGACGAGCTTCCTGCCGCTGGTGTCGCGCGCCCCGGTGGTCGGGATCGACCAGGGTCGCAGCGCGGAGGCGCTGTGGCGCCGCTACCACGTGCCGTTCTTCCTGGTGGAGCGGATCGGGCTGCGCTGCTACCGGCACATCGTGGTCCTGAACGAGGCCGACGCCTCGGCGGTGAAGCGGCTCAGCCCGCACGCCGACGTGCAGGTGATCGCCAACGGGGTGGAGCCGCGGCAGCTCGACGACGCCCGGCTCGGCAGCGGCGACTCGATTCTCTTCCTGGGCCGGATCGACGCCTGGGTCAAGGGGCTCGACCTGCTGCTCGACGCCTACGCGACCACCCGGCCGCCGATGGAACTGGTGCTCGCGGGCAGCGGCACCGCCGCCGAGGAACGGCGGCTCGCGCAGCGGCTCGCCGAGTTCGGCCCCGGGGTGCGCTGGGTGGGGTACGCGGACGAGGAACTGAAGCGGCGGCTGCTGCGGGACAGCGCGTTCCTGGTGCTGCCGTCGCGGCACGAGACCTTCGGTCTGGTCGCGCTCGAAGGGATGTCGTACGGGAAGCCCGTACTGCACTTCGACCTGCCCGCGCTGCGCTGGATGCGGGGCGGCGGCGACGTGGCCGTACCGGCGTTCGACACGGCGGCGTTCGGCGAGCGGATGCGGGCCCTGGCGGCTGATCCGGCGCTGCGGCGACGGCTCGGGCGGCAGGCCGGGCTGGCCGCGCAGCACTACACGTGGGACGAGATGACGGGCCGCTATCTGGCGCTGACCCGCCGTCTGGTGGAGGGCCCCGCCCGGCCGCGGCGGCCCCGGAAGGAGCGGAGAGTGCCATGGCAGACACCCCAGTCGCCGCGCTGACCGCGGCCGGGACGCTCGCCGCGGTCACCGCGCTCGCGGCGCCGCGCCGGGCGGCCGGGGCCGCCGGCGCCGGTGCCCCCGGTGAGGTCCTGGTGCTCTCGCCGCATCCGGACGACGCCGTCCTCTCCTGCGGCGCGCTGCTCACCGCCCTGCTCGATCCGCGTGCCGCGCTCCCGGTGCGGGTGACGGTCCTCACCGTGTTCACGGAGGCCGGGCCGCCGCCGTACACCCTGTCGGCCCGCCGCTTCCTGCGGCTGTGCGGCGCGGTGGACGCGGCGGAGCTGTACGCGGAGCGGCGCGCCGAGGACCGGGCGGTGCTTGGGCGGCTGGGCGTCGCCCGGTTCCACGCGGGGTTCGTGGACGGGCTGTTCCGCCGCGACCCGGCGCCGGGCGCGGTGCGCCGCCGGGCGGCGCGGCTCGTGCCGGAACTGGGCCAGATCTACCCCACGTACCGGCTGCATCTGGTCCGTGGCGGGATCTCGCCCCGGGACGCGGGGACGCTGCGCCTGGTCACGCACACCGTGCGGGACCTGCTGGCGCCGGGCCGTGGCGTGCTGTTCGCGCCGCTCGGGGTGGGCGGGCACGCGGACCATCTCCTGGTGCGGACGGCGGCCGAGCTGACCGGGCTGCCGGTCCTCTATTACAGCGACTTTCCGTACAACACACGGACCGGGACGGCGATCGGGGCGGGGGCCGGGGCCTCGGCAGGGGCCGGTGCGCGGGAGGGCCGGTTCGACGACCGGCTCGACGCCAAGGCCGAGCTGCTGCGGGGCTACCGGACCCAGTTCCCCGGCCTTTTCCCGGACGGCACGGTCCCGCTGGTCCCCGAGGTGTACGCGCTGCCCGCCGGGGCGGCGCTGCCGCGACGGGCGGCGAGCCCGGCGCCGGGAGGTGCGTCATGAGCCGCTCCGAGGCCCCGCCGGTGGCCGGGACCACCGCCCCGCGCCCGGCGGAACCGCCACCCACGCACCGGCGGCCGGCCCGCCGGGTGCCGCTGTGGGGGTACGCCCTCGGCGCGGCGGTGCTCACGGTGACGCTGCGGCTGGTCCTGGTGCGCCGGGCGGGCGATGTGTTCGTCGACGAGCTGATCTACCAGGAGCTGGGCCGCAGCGCCGGGCACGGCGGCTTCCCGAGCACCAGCGAAGGGCTGTTCTTCCTGCATCCGCCCGGCTTCTTCTATCTGGAGGCGGGCTGGATGCGGCTGGTCGGCGAGCACCAGGACGTGATCGCCGAGGTGCATTCGCTCCGGGTGCTCAACGCGCTGCTCGCGGGGGTGACGGCGGCGCTCCTGGTGGTCCTGGTGGCGCGGGTGCGGTCGGTCCCGGCCGGGGCGGTGGCCGGACTGGTCTTCGCGCTCGACCAGTTCGCGATCCGGCAGAACAACCGGGTGCTCCTGGAGACCGGCACCATGATGTGGGTGCTCGCGGGACTCCTGGTGCTGATCCCGCTGTGCCGCCCGGGGGCGTCCGGCCGGGACCGGCCGCGCGCGCTGCTCGGCGGGCTGCTGTTCGGCCTCGCGATCCTGACCAAGGACCACTCCACGCTCATCACCGTCCTGCCGCTGCTCCTGGCGCTGCTGCTCGGCTGGGGCCCGCCGCGCCGGCTGACCGCCGTGGCGCTCGGCGGCACGGTCGTGCCGTACGCGGTGTACGTGTCGGTGGTGGCGGGATCCGGCCACTTCCCGCAGTTCTGGGACGAGAAGACGTACGGCCTGCGGCGGCTCCTCGGGATCACGCAGGAGACCGGGTTCAACTCCCCCGGCACACCGTCGCTCGCCGGGCGGCTCGCCGCCGAACTCCCCGGCTACGCGACCACCTACCTGCTGCTCGCCCTGACGCCGGTGGCGCTGGTGCTGCTGCTGCGCCGCCGGGAGCCGGTGTACCGGCTGCTCGCGCTGTTCCACGCCTCGGCGATCGTCACCCTCGGCTACGCGCTCGGCATCGGGACCCTGGAGGAGCAGGCGCTGTACCTGCTGTTCGTGCCGAACCTGGTGGCGCTCGCGGTGACCGTACGGGTGCCGCGCGCCCGGCCCGCGCCGCGGGCCATGATGGTCACCGTGATCGTGGCGGCGCTGGTGGCGCCCGCCGTCGTGTACGCGCGGGAGCGCGGCACACCGGACGACGGGTTCGTGAAGCTGAGCGCCTATCTGCGGGCGCACGTCCCGGCGGGCAGCGGCATCGTGACCGTCGACGGGCAGAAGACCAGGGGCGTGACCTCCTGGGCGCTGAGCGACCGCTACCGGCTCGGCCACTGGGTCACGCCCGCCGAACGGGCCGCGCACCGCGCCGACTATCTGATCGTGCCGTGGAAGGTGATCGAGCAGGGGTACGGGCGTTCGCCGGTGAACGAGGTGCGGCAGCTCACCGCCGGCGCGCGGCTGCTGTTCGCGGTGCGCGGGCACACCTACGGGACGCTCGCGCTGTACGAGCTGCCGCCGGTGCCGCCGCTGTCGGCGGTCCGGGCCGCGGTGGGCACGGGGGTGGGGCCGGGATGAGTGTCAGCCCGCGGCGGCCCCGCGTCCTCCTCCTGACCAGCAGTCCGCTGGACGGGGCGGACGGCGCCGATGTGCGGCTCGCGTCGGACGTGCTCGGGGCGCTGCCCGACGTCGAGTTCACCTGGTTCGCGCAGTGGCCGCACCGGCGCGGCCGGCCGCCGCCGTACGGCCTTGGCGGGCGTGCGGTACGGATCCTGTCGTGGGACGGGATGCCGCACCTGCCCGAGCGGGCGCAGGCGGCGCTGGCCGGGGCGGTGGCGGCGCGCCGCTGCGATCTGGTGCACGCGTTCCTGACGGTGGGGCGGACGTTCCCGGCGTTCTCCTGGCTGCGGCCGGTGCTGCTCGGCGCGCGGCCCGTGGTGCACACGGTGCCGGGGGTGATGGACCCGCGGCTGCTCGCGCGGACCCGGCCGCTCGGCACCACGGTCGCGCTCTCGGAGTCGATGGCGCGGCGGCTGCGGGCCGCGGACTTCGGGGATGTACGGGTGATCCCGCCGATGCTCCCGCTGGAGCGCTGGCCGTCCCGGCCGCGGCCCGCCGGACTGCCCATGGTGCTGTACGCCGGGCATCACGATCCGGGGGGCGGCGCGGAGACGGCGATCGACGCGGCGGCCGAGGCAGTGCGGGCGGGGGCGGAGTTCCGGCTGGTGCTCGCGATGCGCGGGCGGCCCGGGCAGGACCGGCACGGTCTGGCGGCGGCGCTGCGGGAGCGGGCCTCGGCGGCGGGGCTGCGGGCGGTCGAGGTGCGCGGCTACGTCGACGACATGCGGGACCTGATCACGGCGGCGCACGTGCTGCTGTTCCCGCCGACGACGATCGGCGGCAAGGCGGACATCCCGTTCACGGTGCTCCAGGCGCTGGCCACCGGACGGCCGGTGATCCTGAGCGATCTGCCGCAGTTCGCGGACTTCGGCAACGCGGTGCTGCGGGCCCCGGCGGGCGACGCGCGGCGCACGGGACAGCAGTTGGCGTGGCTGCTCGGTCAGCCGCGGTCGTGGGAGGTGCTCGCCGAGCGGGGCCGGGCGGCGGTCGAGGAGCGCTTCGGGCCGGAGCGGTTCGCCGCCCGGTACGCGGCCCTGTACCGGGAGCTGCTGCCATGAGCGCGGGGCGGCGGCGGGCCTGGTCCGCCGGGCTGACCGGGGCGCTGGTGGTGCTCGCCGTGCTCGCGCTGGTGGCGGCCGGGTTCGGGGTGTTCCGGCAGGCCGTCGGGGGCGGCGGGACGGCGGGGGCGGCGGCGGGGCCCGGGCACCGGTTCGGCACCTTGCAGACGGCGCCGGAGCGGGCCGCCGAGGAGTACGCGCACGGGCTGCGGATCGCGCATCTGCAGATCGACTGGGCCCGCTTCGAGCCGGAGCGGGGGGTGTACGACGAGGGGTACGCGCGGGAGGTCAGGGACCGGCTGCGGACCTTCCGGGACGCCGGTCTTGAGGTGGAGGCCGGGCTCGGTCTGAACCATCCGCCGGACTGGCTGGCCGACGCCTACCCGGAGTCGGTGTGGCGCGACCAGTACGGGGACACCTCGACGGCCGTGCCGAACATCGTGTTCAGCGCCCCGGTACGGGACGAGGTCGGCCGCTACGTCCGGCGGGTCGCGGAGCGGATCGGCCTGGACGGGGTCGCGGCGATCCGGGTCGGCATCGACGAGAACGGTGAACTCGGCTATCCCCGTGCGGTGTCGGACGGCCGCGCCACCGGCTCGTTCTGGGCGTACGACCCGCACGCCCAGGCGGCGAGCCCGTACCCGGGCTGGCGGCCCGGCGAAACCACCTACCGGGGCGCGCCGTTCGGCGAGGACCAGGTCACCCGCTGGTACGAGTGGTACCTCGGCGAGCTGGCCGACGCCGTCGACTGGCAGCTCGGCCTGTTCGGCGAGCTGGCGCCGCGGGCCGAGCTCAAGGTCCTGGTGCCGGGCGCCGGTTACTACCCGTCCGACTACCGTAGGGCCGTCTCCCACCACCTGGACGACGACCACACGGCCCGGCTGATCGGGCGCGGCATCGGCCTGTTCCGTGTCCTCGGCCTGATCGGGCACGGCGACCGGGTCCATGTCGTCACCACCGCGCTGGTCGACGGCACCGGCAGTCCGGTCGACAACGGCTGCTCCCCGGCCGACCCGGCCCGGCTGCCGACCGCGTCCGACGCCACGGTCCGCGCCTGGTCCTCCGCCCGCTGGGTGGTGGCGGTGGCCCGGGCGGAGGGTTTCCGGCACATCGACGGCGAGAGCGCGGGCCAGCAGGTCGCGGCGTACCGGCCGGGCGTGATGGCGGCGGCGTTCCACCAGTTCGACAGTTGCGGACTGGGCGATCTGCTGTGGGCGTTCGACCACAACCTGTACGACGGGACGCCGGGATCGTCGCTCGCCGACTACACGCCGTGGGTGCGGGACCGGAGCGGGAGGCGGGTTGAGGCGGTTACCGTCACGGGGCCGGTCACGGCGGGCGGCGGGCGGTCAGCAGCAGGATGCCGGTGTCGCCGTACTCCGGAAGGGTGCGGTCCTTCGCGAGGCGGCTGATCCGCAGGTCGGTGGTGAGCGGCCCGAACACCTCGTGGAGGACGGCCTCGTCGACGGGGAGGGCGGGCCAGTACGGGCCTTCGCCGATGCGGTAGCTCGGCATGCGTTCCATGAAGGCGGCGACGAGGTGCCCGCCGGGCCGTACCGCGCGGGTGAACGCGGCGCAGAGCGTGGTGAATTCGGTGGGGTCCTCGGTGACGCTCTCGGCGACGAAGTTCATCGAGGCCGCGTCGTAGCCGCCGTCGGTCAGGTCCTCGGCGTCGCCGCGCACCACCCGGACCCGGCCCAGGGCCTCGTCGAGGGTGGCGGGGAGCGCCGGGTCGAGGGCCCGGCACAGCTGGTAGAACGGCTGCCAGGAGGCGTCGGGGCCGCCGGTCAACTGCCGGTACAGATACTCCCTGTTGGCGGCGCCGGGTTCGAGCGCGTCGATGTGACGGCTGGCGGCGGCCGCCAGCATCAGCGGGTAGAGGTTGGGGCCCGCGCCGAGTTCGAGGGTGCGGGCGAGGCCGCCGGGCGGGAAGCGGCGGTAGAAGCCGGAGTGGTGAGTGATCACCCCTCGGTCGATGTGGTGCAACTCCCGGTAGTTCTCGGCCAGATAGGCGGCGACGGGCCAGGCGTCCCAGTCGGCGTCCTGGTTGTGCCGGACCTCGGGGCCGGTCACCGGGACTCCCCCGGTCGCGGCGGGGCGCCCGTCACGGACAACGGGCGCTGGAGCGGGAAGCGGTGGGCGAGCCCGGTGAGTGTGTCGTTCAACTGACCGATCTCCTCGTCCGTGTTGGCGGCGGTGAGCTGGATGCGGAAGCCCACCCGGTCGCGTGGCACCAGCGGATAGCCGGCGAGGGTCACATAGATCCCCCGGTCCCACAGATATCCGGCGACCGCCGTCAGATCGGCGGCGTCGCCGAGCGGGATCTCCACGATCGGCAGCCCGTCGGTGTTGGGCGTGGCGACGCCGAGGGCCCGCAGATGGTCCAGGACGAGCGCCGTCTTGCGGTGCAGGTCGGCCCGCAGCGCGTCGCCGCGCCGCTCGTTGACGTCGAGCCCGGCGAGCGCGGTGGCCAGCGAGGCCGTCGGCGAGGGACCGGAGTACAGGTAGGGGGCGGCGGCCACCTTGAGGTGGTCCTTGAGGCGGCGCGGCACCGCGAGGAAGGCGAGCAGCGACGAGTACGCCTTGGAGAAGCCGCCGACCAGGACGATCCCGTCGTAGCTCTCGCCGAGGTGCCGCACCAGACTGTTGCCGCGCGCGCCGTACGGGCTGGTCTCGCCCGGACCGCGTTCCCCGATCACCCCGAAACCGTGCGCGTCGTCCACGTACAGCAGCGCCCCGTGGCGGCGGCAGATCCCGGCGGTGCCGCGCAGGTCGGGGAAGTTGCCGGTCATGCTGTTGACGCCGTCCATGCAGACCAGCCGGGGCACTCCGGCCGGGGTCTCGCGCAGCATCCGCTCCAGCTCCCAGGGCTGGTCGGCGCGGAAGCGGCGCAGCTCGGCGCCCTGGCCGCGGGCGACGACGCAGCCGTCGTAGATGGTGCGGTGCGCCTGTGCCTCCACGAACACCCGGCCGCCCGCGGCGAGCAGCGGGATCACCGACTGGTGGATCAGGGTGATGGTGGGCAGCAGCAGGGTGTCGGGGGCGCCGAGGAGTTCGGTGAGGCGTTCCTCGATGCGCGGGTAGAGGCGGGGGCTGCCGATCAGCCGGGACCAGCTGGGGTGGGTGCCCCAGGCGCGGACCTGCGGGTCGATGGCGGCCATGATCTCCGGGTCGAGGTCGAAACCGAGGTAGTTGCAGGACGCGAAGTCGATCAGCCAGTGGTCGCCGACCCGCAGCCGCCGCCCGTCGACGGCGTCGATCACGGCGTCGCACATGGGGCTGGTCCGCTTGAGCCGCTCCAGGTCCTGCCAGCGCGGCGCGTTGCGGGCGGCGACGGCGGCCGACGCGTGGGACGGCGCGGCGGTGCGCCCGGGGCCCGCGCTCCTGGCCCGGGCGGCGGCGGAACGGGAGAAGGCGGTGGAGGCGGTGGCCCCCGCCCCGGCGGGGGTGGCGGTGACGGCGGGGGCGGCGGGGCGCCGCCCGTCGAGGTGTCCCGGCCGCCGCCCGTCGACGGCCGGCGGCGTCCGGTGCAGGAACGTCTCGGCCTGGTGGGCGGTCATCGGCCGGGCGAACAGATAGCCCTGCCCGAAGCGGCAGCCCATGTCGGCGAGCAGGGCCCGCTGGTCCTCGTTCTCGATGCCCTCCGCGACGACCTGGAGGCCGAGGATCTCCGCGATCCGCACGATGCCCTCGACGAGGGCGACCTGCTGCCGGTCGGTGGTGATGTCGTCGATGAAGGTCTTGTCGACCTTGAGCACGTCGATGGGGAACTCGCGGAGGTAGCTGAGCGAGGAGAACCCGGTGCCGAAGTCGTCGATGGCGATGGACACCCCGAGGTCCTTCAGGGCCCGCATGGTGGTGCCGATCTGCTCGTCGCGCCGCATCAGGACCGACTCGGTGAGCTCCAGGACGAGCGAGCCGGGCGCGAGCCCGGTGGTGCGCAGGGTGCGCCGGACCACGTCGAGCAGCCCGGGGTCGCGGAACTGCCGGGCGGACACGTTGACGCTGGCGCGCAGCGCGGGTGTCCGGGGCCTGGCGCGCTGCCAGCGGGCGATGTCACGGGCCGCGTGGTCGAGCACCCAGGCGCCGAGCGGCATGATGTGGCCGCTCTCCTCGGCGAGGGCGATGAACTGGTCGGGCGGCACCATCCCGCGCCGCGCGTGCGGCCAGCGGATCAGCGCCTCGAACCCGGCGAGCGAGGCGTCGTCGACCTCGACGATCGGCTGGTAGCGCAGCGCGAAGGCGTGCTCGGCGATGGCGGTGTCCATGCCCGCCTGGAGTTCGTGCCGGTCGACGAGCCGCGAGTGCAGCTCCGGCCGGAACCGCCGCCAGCGCTTCTTCCCGGCCGCCTTCGCCGCGTACAGGGCGAGGTCGGCGTGGCCGAGGAGTTCCTCGGCGTGCGCGCTGTCGAGGACGGTGGCGACGCCGACGCTGGTGGACACCGACACGGCGCCGTCGGTGAGCTGGAAGGGCCGGCTGAGGGTACGGACGATCTCGGCGGCCAGCGCCTCGGCGTCGCCGGGTTCCCTGGCGCCCTCGATCAGCACGGCGAACTCGTCGCCGCCGAGCCTGGCGGCGGTGTCGGTGAGCCGCAGCACCGCGCCGAGCCGCCGGGCGACGGCGACCAGGAGCTCGTCGCCGACCGAGTGGCCCATGGTGTCGTTGACGACCTTGAAGTCGTCGAGGTCGACGAAGAGCATGCAGGTGAGGGTGGACTCGCGGCGGCCGCGCAGCAGCGCCCGTTCGATCCGCTCCAGGAGCAGCACCCGGTTGGGCAGTCCGGTGAGCGAGTCGTGGAACGCCCGGTGGGTGAGCTCGCGCTCCAGTTTCCGCTGCTCGGTGACGTCGCGGAGGGTCAGCACCAGGCCGTGCACGGTCTGTTCGGCCCGCAGGTCGCTGCACCGGACCTCGACCTCCAGGTCGGCGGCGCCGCCGTGCCGCAGCTTCCAGTCGTCGCGGGCGTCGGCGTTCCCCCGGGCCCGCACGTCGGCGAGGATCCGCAGGGCGCCGGCGGCGTCGCCGGGGGCGAGGAGTTCGGTGAGCGGGGTGCCGGGGAGCAGGGCGTGGCCGAACATGCTCTCCGCCGAGGGGCTCGCGTACCGGACGGTGTCGTCGTCGTCCACGATGAGGATGACGTCGGAGGTGTTGTGCACCAGGGTGCGGAAGTACGCCTCGCTGGTGCGGCGGCTGACTTCCTCGCTCAGCCCGAACCGCTCCAGGGCGAGCGCGGCCTGCGAGGCCAGCGACTGGGCGGGCCCGGCGATCTCGGCGAGCTTCTTCTCGGTCCCGGCGAGCAGCAGCACCCCGAGCAGCGGCTCGTCCCCGGCGGGCGCCGGGAGCGCGAGCGGACAGAGCAGGGCGTGGGTCTCGGGGGCGACGGCGGCGGCGAGGGCGGGGTCGAGGCGGGCGGGGGTGGGCGGGTCGGTCGGTCCGGCGGCAGGGGCTTCGGCCGGTCCCGGCGGTTCGGCCGGTCCTGGCGGTCCTACCGGCCCCGGCCGGGGGGTCTCCCCGGCGCCCGCCGGGAGCAACCGGCTGCCCTGGGCGAGCAGTTCGGGCCACGGCGGTCCGCCCGGCGCGGTCAGCTCCGTGACCTGGACGTGCCACGGCCGCCGCCCGGTCGACACGGCGGCGAGCCGGCCGCGCCGGTCGCGGGCGAGCAGCATGATCTGGTGCGCGGCCCCGGGCCCGAACAGGGTGGCGGCGGCGGTCTCGACGGCCGCGGCGACCTCGCGCGGGCTCAGGGCGGCGACCAGCGAGGCCGCGGCGACCCGCAGGCTGCGCTCGCGCGCCTCGGCCCTGCGATGGTCGGCCATCATGCCCCAGAGCCGTACGAGCACCAGCAGGAACATGATCGCGGAGAAGATCGCGATCACGCCGATGTCGTGGTCGGGGGCCTGGCGCAGTGACTGGAAAAGGAGCAGCACGGGCGCGATGAGCGAGGCGACGGCGAGCAGCACGAGGCGCCGCTCGGCCATGCCGGGCGCCGGTTCCGGGGCCAGTTCGGTCAGGCCGGTCATCGAGGGGTGCAGCGCGGCCATGCCCCAGGCGGTGAAGAACACCACCCAGCCGAGGTCCCACGGGGTGCCGACCTCCCAGGTGCCGCGCACCTGCTGGAGGCCGTACGCCACGTCGGAGAAGAGCATCCCGCAGGTGCCGACGGTGAGGTACTGCACGGCCCGGGAGCGCAGTCCGCCGGGCACGAGCAGCCGCGCCAGCATGGCCAGCATCAGTACGTCGCCGAGCGGATAGGCGATGGAGATCGTCTTCTGGATCCACGACATGGAGGGGTCGGTGGCCAGCGGGGTGATCAGGTTGACCCAGGAGAGCAGCGCGAGCCCCGAGGTGAGGATCAGCGCGTCGAGCGCGACGGCCAGGTCCCGCCCGGCGGCGCGGCGGCGGATGAACCCGTACAGGCCGATCGCGAAGAGCGGGTAGGTGACGAGGTAGAAGGCGTCGGCGACGGACGGGAACGGCCGGTCCTCGCCGAAGAAGGCTTCCAGGACGTTGTACGCGGTGTCCCCGGCGACGAAGGTGACGTTGGCGGCGGCCAGCACCAGCCAGGGCCAGCGGCGGGCGGGCCGGTACCGCCGGACGCCGGTGAGCAGCGCGGCGACACCGCTGAGCCCGATGAGCGCCCACAGCACGGTGTGCCGGGACGGCACCTGGAGGTAGGCCACGGTGACGCAGGCGACGAAGAGCAGATAGAGGACCGTCCAGCGGCGCGGTGGCGCGGTCCCGGACGGCTGTCGCAGCGGCATCGTGGACGCCCCCTCCGACGCGGAACGCCGTGGCACGCCAGGGCGGCGTGGACGGCGCAGACGTGGAACGTCGTGTCCGTCCAGTCTCGCGGGTACGGCGGGGCGGCGCACCCGCAGCCGGGGGTGCGGCGGCCGGGGCGGCCGGGGCCGGGGGCCCGGTTCAGCGGGCGAGTTCGCCCATCTCGCCCCAACCCTGCTGCGGGACCTCGACGTTGATGATCTCGGGGGTCGCGGCGATGGCCTCGCCCATGGTGGCGAGTCCGGCCTTGAAGTGGTCGGCGGCGACGTGCGCGGCGCCCGCCTCGGCGTCCCGGAACGCCTCCAGGAGCACGAACTGGTGCGGGTCGTCGACGCTGCGCGACCAGTCGAAGAACAGGTTGCCGGGCTCGGCGCGGGTGGCGGCGGTGAAGTCGGCGACGCGGTCGAGCCAGCCGTCGGCGTGCTCGGGGCGGACGGTGAAACGTACGGCGATGAAGATCATGCGCCCATGGTGGCGGCAGGACCGCCGCCCGGCCACCGCTGCGGCGCGGGATTCCGGCAGGGTCGGAATCGCGGGCGCGGGGTCGGGATCACGCGGCGGGATCGGGGATCACGGCCGCGGGGTCGGGATCACGGCGGTGAAGAGGGGTACGGCGCGGGCGAGGGCGGCCCGCAGCTCGCCGTGCCGCCGCCGGAAGTCGCCGGTCGGCAGGGACAGCGACAGCGCGAGCACGGCACCGGGGGCGGGTGCGCCTCCGTGGGCGGTGCCGCTCGGGTCCGGGGGCGGGGGCGGGAGGGTGGTCGCGAGGCAGGTGTACGCGGGGTCCGCCTCCCCCACCGAGACGGCGAAGCCCCGTTCGCGCACCCGGGCCAGCTCCGCCTCGAAGCGCTCGGGGCTGGTGATCGTACGGTCGGTGAAGCGGGCCATGCCGTGGTCGTCCAGGTAGCGGCGGCGGGCGGCCCGGGGCAGTTCGGCGAGCAGCGCCTTGCCGTGCGCGGTGGCGTGGGCGCGGGCCTCGGGGCCCGGCGTGAAGGGGTGCCCGGTGTCGGTGAGCGGCGCGGTGGTGTCGACGACGGTGATGGTGCCGTCGCGGTAGGCGGTGAAGTACGCCTCCGCCCCGGCAGTGCGGCGCAGGTGCCCGAGCAGTTCGGCGACGGGGCCGCCGCCGAGGCCGTGGTGGCGCTGGTAGGCGCGGTGCAGGGCGGGGACCCGGGGCCCGGGGACGTACCCCTCGGGGGTACGGGCGAGATGGCCGCGTGCGATCAGCGGGCCGGTGAGGTGGTAGACGGTCGAGAGCGCGCAGCCGAGGGTCCTGGCGAGCGCCTTGGCCCCGAGCGGCCGGTCGGCGTCGGCGACGGCGTCGAGGATGGCGAGCGCGCGGTCGACGGACGCGGGGCCGGTGGGGCCGGTGGGGGCGGTCGGGGCCTGGGGGCCGGTGGGGGGCGGGGGCACCGGGCCACCTTAATCCGTCGGCTCCGGGGCAGGTGAGAGGAGTGTCACCGCAGTAATAAATGGGACCATCTGGATCTTTCACCCCCATTCGGCGTACGGTCGAGAGATGCCCCGCACCCCGGCGGCGTCATGTCGCCCCGGGGATCTCCGGGGCGCCCCCTGTCTCGGGGCGGCGGCGTCCGAGGGCGTCCGGAGGGCCGGTCACGGCCCCCGACCGAGCCTGTCGAGCCCTGTCCGCTCCGTCGGCTCCGTTCGAATCTTGCCGAATCTTTCCGAATCTTTCCGTCGAGTCATCCGACTCCTCACCGCACCGGGAGGCTGTGTGCGCCGCTCCACGAACGACCGCACCGCCGCCGCGGGCTCCCACGGGCGCCGCGGCCACATACGCACGGCGGCGATCGCGACCGGTGTGGTCGCGGCCGTCGCCGGCGGACTGTACGTCGCCGGGCTCGTCACCGCCGGTGACGACATATCCGCGGGCACCAAGGTGAACGGCGTCGACATCGGCGGCCTGAGCCGTGCCGAGGCCGCCGCCCGGCTCAGCGCCTCGGCCCCCGACGCCTGGAAGGCGCCGATCCCGGTCACCATCGGTGACACCCGGGCCACGGTGGACCCGGCCGCGGCCGGGCTGACGGTCGACGTGGCGGCCACCGCGCAGCGCGCGGCGGACCCGGCGCGCGACCCGTTCACGGTGATCGGCCGGCTGTTCTCCTCCGGCAGTCGCGATGTCGAGCCGGTGGTCTCGTTCGACGCGACGAAGGCCGGGGCGGCGGTCGCGGAGACCGCGAAGAAGCACGACCGTGCCGTACGCGAGGGGTCGGTGGCGTTCAAGGACGGCAAGCCGGTCGTCACCGAGCCCCGCGAGGGCCGGAAGCTGGACACCGACAAGGCCGTCGAGGCACTGCGCGCCGCCTACCCGGGCACCGGCCCCGCCGTCGGGTCGGGCGGCGAGACGGGGGTCGCCCCGTCGGGCGCCGCCCCCGTGGTGCTGCCGGTCTCGGTGACCGAGCCGAAGGTCGGCAAGGCCGAGGTGTCGCGGTTCGTGAAGGAGTTCGCGGACCCGGCGGTCTCGGCTCCGGTGACCCTCACGGCGGGCGACAAGCGACTGTCGATCCCGGCGGCGACGCTCGGCGACCACCTGGACGTGAAGGCGGCGAACGGCCGGCTCACCCCGTCCCTCGACGCCAAGGCGCTGATGCGCGATCCCGACGTGGCCCGTCCGCTGAGCACCTTCACCGGCGCCCCGGTCGAGGCGCAGCTCGGGGTCCGCGACGGCAAGGTGGTCGTGGAGCGCGAGGGCCGCGCGGGCCGCGAGGTCACGGCGGACGCGCTGGGCGAGGCGGTGGAGCCGCTGCTCACGAAGCAGGGCACGACCGCCCGTACCGCGGCGGTCACGACCAAGGTCACCGAGCCGAAGGTCACCTCGAAGAGCCTGGCCGCGCAGGGCATCACCGAGCAGATGTCGACGTTCACGGTGAACTTCCCGTCCGCCCCGTACCGTACGACCAACATCGGGCGCGCGGTCGAGCTGATCAACGGCTCCGTGGTGCAGCCCGGCGACGTGTGGAGCTTCAACCGCACGGTGGGCGAGCGGACCAAGGAGAACGGTTTCGTCGACGGCACCATGATCATGGACGGCCAGTACCAGAAGGCGCCCGGCGGCGGTGTCTCGGCGGTGGCGACGACGATGTACAACGCGCTGTTCTTCGCGGGCGTCAAGCCGGTCGAGCACGGCGCCCACTCGTTCTACATCGAGCGCTACCCGGCGGGCCGGGAGGCGACGGTGGCGTGGGGCACCCTGGACCTGAAGTTCCGCAACGACTCGGGCAAGCCGATCTACATCAAGGCGAGTTCGACGGACAAGTCGGTGACGGTCAGCTTCCTCGGCACGAAGAAGTACGACTCGGTGGAGGCGGTCGCGGGCCCGCGCACCAACATCACGCAGCCGAAGGAGCGCCGCGACTCCAGCGCCAAGTGCGAGGTGCAGGAGCCGCTTGAGGGCTTCGACATCAAGGTCGAGCGGGTCTTCAAGAACGGCGGCCAGGAGGTCAAGCGGGAGAGCTACAACACCCACTACACGCCGCGCGACAAGGTGATCTGCGAGAAGCCGCAGAAGCCCTGACGCGGTCGGCGTACGGCGAAGGGCCCCGTTCCGGTACGACCGGAACGGGGCCCTTCGCCGTACGCGTCAGGCGTCGGCGCGGACCGGCCCCGCGGTGCGGGCGGCGGCCTCGCCGGTGACGTCGCCGAGGTCGCGGTCGCGGGTCTCGCGGGCGCAGCCGATGGCGACGACGGTGAGGAGCGCGGCGGCGATCACGTAGAGGGCGATCGGGGTCGAGCTGTCGTAGTCGGCGAGGAGCGCGGTCGCGATGAGCGGGGCGGGGGCTCCGGCGGCGACGGAGGAGAACTGGGCGCCGATGGAGGCGCCGGAGTAGCGCATCCGGGTCGCGAACATCTCGGAGAAGAACGCGGCCTGCGGTGCGTACATCGCGCCGTGCAGGACGAGGCCGACGGTGACGGCGAGCAGCAGGCTGCCGAAGGTCGCCCGGTCGATGAGGGCGAAGAAGGGGAACATCCACAGGCCGACGCCGACGGCGCCGATCAGGTAGACCGGGCGGCGGCCGATGCGGTCGGAGAGCGCGCCCCAGAGCGGGATGACGGCGAAGTGGACGGCGGAGCCGATGAGGACGGCGTTGAGGGCGGTCTGCTTGGTGAGGCCGACCTGGGTGGTGGCGTAGACGAGGATGAACGCGGTGATGACGTAGTACGAGATGTTCTCGGCCATCCGGGCGCCCATGGCGATCAGGACGTCACGCCAGTGGTGCCGGAGCACGGCGACCAGCGGCATCTTCTCGGTCTGGGTGGTGGCGGACGAGTCGGCCTTGCGCTCCTCGGCGGCGGCGAGGGCGGCCTTGAAGACGGGCGACTCGTCGACGGACAGCCGGATCCACAGGCCGACGATCACGAGGACGCCTGAGAGCAGGAACGGCACCCGCCAGCCCCACGAGGTGAACGCGGACTCCGAGAGCAGCGCGGTGAGCGCGGACAGCACCCCGGTGGCGAGCAGCTGCCCGGCGGGCGCGCCGGTCTGCGGCCACGAGGCCCAGAACCCGCGCCGCTTGGCGTCCCCGTGCTCCGACACGAGCAGCACGGCGCCGCCCCACTCGCCGCCGAGCGCGAATCCCTGCACCAGCCGCAGCGCGGTGAGCAGCACGGGCGCGGCGGACCCGACGGTGGCGTGGGTGGGCAGCAGCCCGATCGCGAACGTCGCCCCGCCCATCATCAGCAGGCTCAGCACGAGCAGCTTCTTCCGCCCGAGCCGGTCCCCGTAGTGTCCGAACACGAGCGCCCCGAGCGGCCGCGCGGCGAACCCGACGGCGTACGTCAGGAACGAGAGCAGCGTCCCGACGAGCGGGTCGGACCCGGGGAAGAACAGCTTGTTGAAGACCAGCGCGGCGGCGGACCCGTACAAGAAGAAGTCGTACCACTCGATGGTGGTCCCGATGAGGCTCGCGGCGACGATGCGCTTGAGCGAGCCGGGGGGTGTGGGGGACGCGGGGGCGGGAGTTGCGGCGGCCATGTGCACCACTTCCGAGCGGGGTGACGGGGACGAGTTCGTGTCGCCACACCGTAGAAACGCGCAGGTCGGTGGCGTATGTGGTGGGACACCATAGTTGGGGGCTCGGGGGTGCATGGAGACACCATGCCGGGGCCACAAGCCCTGGACGAACGTCGATACAGGGGCCCCAGAGCGCCATGTCAGGTGACGAGCGCGTCAGCGAGGAGGCTCTGCCGCCCGGCACCGGGCCCCGCCACCTCGCCTTCACCCACCTCGCCTGCACCCACGACGGCGAAACGCTCTCTGTGATCGGCGAACTCGACGCTCCCATCACGGTGTTCCGTCACGGCGCCGCGACCGGGACGGTGCACAAGGCGCTACGACCCCTCGCCGTCGCACCGCCCACCGGCCCGCCGTGAGTACGAGAACCGGAGACCTCGCGGGAACCCTGGTGTCATCCGGGGGCCTTCGTCCCGATGAGACGTGCCGCCGCGGCCCGTTGGCATCGAGCGCAGTTCTTCCTGGTGGTTCTCAACGATGTCCTGCCACGGACGGATGAGGCCGCACCTCGCTCACGCGGGCTGCCGGCGAATCTCATCGGCCGCAGACCGTCGGGGGGCTGTGTCGCGGGTCGCCCACAGTGACGCGAGGAGCTGGAGGCGCCCCGCATCCGTGGTTCCGGGTTCGGTGGTGAAGACCAGGAGGACCGGGCCAGGATCGCCGGGCAAGGGGTAGGTGTCCCAGTCGAGGGTGATTCCGCCGACCTCGGGGTGCTGGAACAGCGTGGTCCCATGGACGTTCTCCCGCACGTCATGCCTGGCCCACAGGCGCCGGAAGGCGGCGCTGTGGATGCTCAACTCGCCGACGAGCGCCATGGCACGCGGATGGTCCGGGTCATCGGCGACGGCGGCGCGCAACATCGCCACGTACTGGCGGGCCATGTTCTCCCAACCCGGGCAGAGCATGCGTGCCTCGGGCTCCCGGAACAGGACCGAGACCGTGTTGCGATCCGCCGGGGGCCGGTCCGCCGGATCGCCCAGCAGGGCTTCGGCGAGCGGGTTCCAGGCGAGGACGTCGAGGTGGCGGCCGAGCACCGGGCCGGGGGTGGCCAGGACATGCAGCAGGCGCCGGGTGCTCTCCGGGACGCGTTCGGCGCTGCGGTGGGGATGGGCTCGGACCGGGCGCCGGGCGGCGCGGGCGAGGTCGAAGAGGTGCCGGCGCTCGTCGCCGCTGCTCCATGCCGCCACCGCGCCCGACGTGCGAGGCGGACAGTTCTTCGGTCCCTCCGGCTACCAGGAGATGCGTGGCCGCGACGTGAGGGAGGCCCGGATCGGTGCCGAAGCGGGCGACCCCGGGACGGGCCATCGGCTCTGGGCGGAGGCCGAACAGCTGACCGGCGTGAGCTACCTCTGAAGGGCATGTCCATGCCGAGGTGCGGAGCGTGAGGAGAGAGCCGTACCCGAGTGACTCGGCGGACGAGCAGTGGGCGTCGATCGAGCCGATGATCACGGCCTGGAAGCACGACCGGGTGGGCCGGTCGCCGGCGTTTCCTTCCCCGCTCAGGATGGTCATCAGGCGGCGTGACAGGGGTCAGCGGCAGCCGGTGACGAAGGCGGCGACCCCGCGAGCGAACAGGTCGGGTTCCTCCAGGTGCCCGAAGTGACCGCTGTGTTCGAGGACCAGCAGCCGGGCGCCGGGGATGAGCTTGTGCAGTTCCTCGGCCCACCTGACCCCGCACACGACGTCATGGCGGCCGACCACGACCAGTACGGGCAGCCGCAGGGTGGCCAGCGCCTCGCGGTCGTCGAACAGGTCGGGACGGCCGTGCTCGTCGCGTCCGGAGATGTACGTCGCCCGCAGCGCCTGGCGGAACTGGTTCCAACGGGGCTGGTCCGCCCAGTAGTCCGCGACGTACGCGGGCACGATCCCCCGGGCGGCTGCCACCATCGCCGCGTCGTCGCCGATCGCCGGGACGGACCCGAAGGCCGCCATCACGGCGGGGAGTTCCGGGCGGCCGGCATGCCGGGCGGCGAACTCCCCGACTTGTCGCGCGACTTCCTCGCCGTGCTCGGCCCCGGTGACCGGGGCACTCTCGTACAGCACCACCCCGGCGAGCCTCTCCGGGCGGTGCACCGCGTGGTACTGGGCGACGAAACCGCCGTGCGAGTGGCCCAGCAGGTGGACCCTGTCGACCGGCAACTGCGCGATCAACTCGGCGAGATGGCGGCTGTAGAGCTCGCGGGTGTAGCCGTGGGGGTGGGTGGACAGGCGGGTGGATCCGCCCGTTCCGGCCGGCTCGACGTAGACCATGGTCAGGTGCCGCTCCAGCTCCGGAACGCGCAGGTACTCCCAGTCGATGCCGGGACCGCCGGGGTGCGCCAGGCACACCGGTCCCGTGCCGTGGACGTGGTAGCGCAGGACGACGTCCGACAGCTTGAGGGTGTGGACGCCTTCGGCCAGGGGCCCGTGGAGAGGTGCCATGGAGTGTTCCCGCTCTGTGTGGTGGGGCGATGACACCGACTAGACGCGGGGGCGGAGGAGAAGTTCGATCGCAGGGCTGTGACGCGCGTCATACAGTCCGCGGCCGGTCCGGGGCTCAGCCGGTCGGACGTTCCGGCATGGCGGGCCGTTTGAGCGGAGTCGGATGGAAAAGGCGCAGCTGCGTCACCTTGCCGCCCGTCCGGGTCATGACCCAGGCCACGGACTCGGGACAGTGGTCGGGGTCGTCGGCCGGGTTGAGCAGGTCCATCTCCCACACCGTCAGGGTCCGCCCGGCGGCGACGTTCACCGGCCTCTGGCGCACGCCGGCGGCCAGATCACCCTCCATACCGCGGGTGAGCAGATCAGTCCCGCCCAACCGGGTGCGGCCGTTCATCAGGGCGACCTCAGGGGACCAGCCCTGCGCAAGGACCCGGCCGAAGTGCCCGGCGACGGCCTCGTCCAGGGTGTGGCGGGCTTCGTCCCAGCTCTCCGCGGTGCGCGTGCGGGCATCGCCGTGCGCCCGGTCGGCCGTGGCCGCGAGGGCTCCGGTCAGCTTGGCCCGTGCCTGGTTCAGCCGGCTGCGGACCGTTCCCACCGGTACGCCGCAGACCTGGGCGATGCGGTCGTAGGCGGTGACCCCGTCGGTGAAGTGGCGCAGCACCAGTGGCAGTCGCAGCGTATCCGGGAGTTCCTCGACCGCCTCCCAGACCCAGTCCCCCATGGCGTGGCGATCGAGCAGTTCTTCGGGGCCGGGATCCGGGTGCCGCGGGTGGAGCGCGTCGACGGACCCGACAGGCACGACGCCGCGCAGCAGCGTCCGGCACCGGTTGCGGACGATCATCCGCAGCCATGGCCCGACGGCCCGCGGATCCCGTAGCTCCGCGATGCGCACCAGGGCGACCACGGCCGCGTCCTGGACCACGTCGTCGACGTCGGGGCCCGGGCCCAGGATGCTCAGGGCCACGGCGCGCATACCTGCCCGGTGCTCCTCGAGCAGCAGCCCCAGCGCGGTCGAGTCCCCGGCCTGCGCGGCCCGGGTCAGCTCGACGCCCCCGTCGACCGTCTCCGTACGTCCGATCACGGTGAATCCTCCCCCGCCTGCCTGTGGCCCCTACCGGCGCCCCAGCACCTTCGACCGGCAACCACGGCTGCGCGGCGGGGCAACTCCGCCCCGTTGTGGGCCACTTCAGCATAGGCGGCAGCGTCGCAGATCAAGGGCCGCCGACAGGAGTCAGAACACCACCACGTCCCCGGCCGTGTGCGCCGTCTGCCGGGAAGGACGCCGACGGTGTCCGTTCGCACTTTCTGGACCGGGCCGACGGCCGGGCCTCGGACCACGGCGGTCCACTGCCGGCCGGCCAGGCCGAGGAGATCACTGACCGCTACCGGGAGCCGGCACGGGGCCTCAGTACAGCGTGGTGCGGTAGTGGTGTTCGGCGATCTCGGTGAGTTCGCCGAGCTGGTCGCCGAGGTTCTCGGCCATCTTGGCGGCGTTCTCTGCCACGGTCATGGTGTAGAAGTCGCCGCCGAGCAGGACGGCTTCGGCCAGGCGTCGTGCGTCGCCGTCCCACAGCCGCGAGCGGATCAGAGCCTTGCCGCACTGGGAGAACACCTCCTGTACGCGCACGACGATGGCGAGCACGGCCGGCTTGCCGTCGGCACCGAGGGCGCGCAGCAGATCGGGGTCGTCGCTGATGAAGGCGGTCCCGTTCACCCGGACGACCTCCCGCAGCCCGGGGACGAGGAAGACCAGGGCGATCCCCGGGTTGCGGGTGAGGTTCTCGAAGGTGTCGGCGAGCTTGTTGCCGGGCCGGTCGGGGATGGCCAGGGTCCACGGGTCGAGCACCCGCACGGCGCCGGGCGGGTCGCCCCTGGGGCTGATGTCGAGGTTCCCGGCCTCGTCGGAGGAGGCGAGGCAGAAGAAGGGACTGTGCGCGATGAAGCGGGCGGTGAACTCGCCGATGCGGGTGTCCTTCTTGTCGGCGATGAAGGGTGGCGGGTGTCCGATGACCTCGCGTACGCGGTCCATGGAGAGGGGGGTGTAGTCGTCGGCGGCCGTGCGGACGCCGCGTTCCAGGCTGATGCTCATGGCGGCCCTTCCGGGGATTCGAGTCGTGTGCGTCCTACACGTCGAGCACCAGGCGCCGGCTCCGCGCCCGGGACACGCAGGGGTACATGCGGTCGCCGTGCGCCCGTTCCTCGGCGGTGAGGATGTCGTCGCGGTGGTCGGGCTCACCTTCGAGCACCCGTGTCTCGCAGGTGCCGCAGACGCCCTCGCGACAGGAGCCCGTCACGGGCAGGCCCTCGTGCTGGAGTGCGGAGAGGATGCTCGTGTCCGCGGGTACGAGCATTGTGCGGTCCGAGCGGGCGCACACGACCTCGACGTCCATGTTGTCGCGCGGCGGCTTGGGGCGTGCCCTGAACCGTTCCAGGCGGACCGACCCGGGCGGCCAGTGCGAGGCCCGTTCCTCGATCGCGCCGAGCAGTGACTCGGGTCCGCAGGCGTAGACGGCGGTGCCGGGGCGCGGACGGTCCAACCACTGCGCCAGCGGAATCCGGCCCGTCCGGTCCTTGGGGTACAGGTGAACCCTGCTCTGATGGGTGCTCAACTCGTCCGTGAACGCCATCGAGGCGGCGGTCCGGCCGCCGTAGAGGAGCTTCCAGGGCAGGCCCCACGCGGCGGCCTGCCGGACCATCGCCAGAATCGGAGTGATGCCGATTCCTCCCGCGACGAAGAGGTAGGACTCCTCCCGCCGGAAGTCGAAGTTGTCGAGCGGGCCGCGCAACCGCACGCTCTGCCCCGGCCGCAGGAAGGCGTGCACGTACTCGGATCCGCCCCGGCTCGCACGCTCGCGCAGCACCCCGATGCGGTACGCGGAGCGGTCCTGCGGGGATCCGCACAGCGAGTACTGCCGCACGACGCCCGTCGGCAGCGCCAGCTCGACGTGGGCACCCGGCCGCCAGGGGGGCAGCGGCTGCCCATCGGGGCGGGCGAAGTCGACCGAGACGACACCGTCGGCCTCCCACCGCACCTGGCGCACGAACACCCGCATCTCGCGCGCGGAAGTCGCTTCGGCGGACGGATCCCGGAGGGACTGAAGGCCACTCACCATCTCGTCCTCCTCTCTCTTGTCCAATGGACAATAACCACCTCTTGTCCATTGGACAAGAGGTGGCGCGATGGCGCTGTATATTGCCCGCGGGGTACGAGGCACGGCAGAGAAGGGCACCATGAACATCAGCCGGACGGCCGTCGTCGACGCGGCACTGGACGTGCTGGACGCGCAGGGGCTGGAGAAGGTGACGATGCGCGCCGTCGCGGACCGCCTCGGCGTTCAGCACAACACCGTGCGCTGGCACGTGGAGAACAAGCAGCGCCTGCTGGTGCTGATGTCGGACGCCGTCCTCGCCGACCTGGACACGGCCGCCCTGCCCCGCCCCTGGGAGGACCGCGTACGGGCTCTGGCCCGCTGGTGCCGGGGGGCGATCCTCGCCCGGCGCGACGCGGCCCGCCTGCTGGCCGGCCTGTCCACGACGGAGACGAACACCTACCGGTTCGCGGACACGATGATCCAGACCCTCCTCGACGCCGGCTTCCCACCCCGCACCGCCGCCTGGGCGAACTGGACCCTCTTCTACCTCATCCTCGGCATCACCCAGGAGCAGCAGGCCCAGTCCCTCTCGACCCCCGAGGACACCACGGTGTTCGACGACCCCGCCTACCCGGCGCTGCGCGAAGCCGCCACCTACGTCAACACCGGCACCTTCGACGAACGCTTCGAGTTCGCGCTGGACATGCAGGTCGTCGCACTGCGGACCCAACGGGAGTCCGAAGGCTGACGACCGGGCGGCCGGTCCGCTCGGCCCGCCCTCCGGCGCACCGGCACCCGTCGACGGAGCGGTCTCTCCGAGGTCGCTGACGCCGAGGCGCATGTCGGAACACGTCCGTCACGCTGAGCGACCGGTACGGTACTCACCCTCGGGGCCCCGCCCCGTGACCGACTCCGCTGTCGACCCGCGTACCACGCGAGCGCGCCTGTCCGAGAAGGATCCGCATGAGCGACAACGATCTCAGTGCGGCGGCCAAGGCCGTCGTCCGCCGCAACACCCAAGAGGTGCAGGGCGGTGGTGACTTCGCCCTCTTCGACGAGCTGTTCGCCGACGACTTCCTGGACCACACGCCCCAGCCGGGCCGGACTCCCGACAAGGCCGGCGCGCGCGAGCTCTATCAGGTGCTCCGTCAGGCATTCCCCGACTTCCGTGCGGACATCCACTGGCAGGCGGCCGACGGTGACCTGGTGACGACCTACAAGACCTACCACGGCACGCACAGGGGCGAGTTCTTCGGTATCGCGCCCACCGGCCGGCGCATCCGCTTCGACACCGTGGACGCCATGCGGGTCCGGGAGGGAAAGATCACCGAGCACTGGGGCGTGGCGAACCTGTTCTCGCTCATGCAGCAGCTCGGCGCTCTGCCGGGCACCGTGTGACCGGATGCCTGCCGCAACGCCGTTGAGGCATCGGCAGGCTTCCCGTGCGCCGCTGGGCGCGGCGGCCCTCAAACGGCCGGGCGTGGACCACGGAGCACCACCATGTCCAGGGCGGGCTGGGGAGACTCCCGTCCGGTGGGCGTCAACACGCCGGTCTCGACGTCGATGACGTACCGCACGATCCTGTTGCCCTTGTCGCTGTCGACGTGGCGCCACCGCCCCATGGGATCCATGGCGAAGTCGGTCAGGAAGTCGACGTCCCCGCTCCGGAGAGCGGGGACGGGGTGACGTAGCCGTTTGACACGGGGGATCGCCTCACCGTCCGGGCCGCTGCAGTACCGGACCTGCCCGGTGTCGCCGTCGGTGACCACGCGGTACATGACGGCGGCCGTGATCGCCGGGTCGGACCCGCGCGCTGCTCGCGGAAGATCGGGATGAACGCCTCGGCGCGTTCGCCGAACGCCAGGTCGACCGCCTCGTCGTCCACGTCGGGCAGAAGTGCCCTGATGGTGTCGACGTCCTGGTGGGCGTCGAGGCCTGGACCGCGGAGTGACCTCCGAAGGGCTGCGCGCTTTCGAGCTCACCGCCCTCGACTTCGTCGACATCGTCATCGCCGCCGTGCACCGCGGCCGGGCTCCACTTGCCCCCGAGGCGGTCCGTGACCTGATCGCGGTCGCCACCTCGCCGGCCGGCTCCCTCTGGCGGACCGCCCACTCCGGCCCGGGTCTCGCATCGCCCTACGACTCGTGGACCAGGCCGGCACGTCCGGCCGTCAGTGTCGACGGCGAACCTCAGTCCGAACTCTTGTCTTCCTGGCTCCGGTTGGAGAAAATTCTTTCCGATGCTTTCAGCAAGAACATGCAGCATCGCGCCATGGCACACGCCCGCCCCCTGGGTCCGATGCGCTTCGCTTCGGGCTCCTGCCCGCAAGGAAAGGACACGTTCATGCCACTGTTGAGGAAGTTCCGACAGCGTGTGGTCACGGCAGGTGCCGTGGGAGTCCTGGCGGCGTCGGCGGGCCTGGTGGCGACCGCGCCCACGGCTGCTGCGGCGACCACCGCTCCGGCCGGCGCCCTGTCCGGCGTCTTCATCTACGCCAACCCCAATTACTCGATCCCGGTGTACCCCGGCGGTGCGCCCTCGCAGATCGCGAACCTCACCGGCCCGGCGAAGGACAGCGTGTCCTCCATAGGCAACAGCACCGACCTCCACCTGTGCTTCTACGAGCACGCCAACTACGGCGGCCTCGAATTCCGGATCGGCCCCGGCGAATGGTGGGCCACGATCCCCGGATGGATCAACGACAAGATCTCGTCCTACCGCCCCTGCTGACCGGAGCGGATCCGTACGACAGCACGCGCTCCGGACCCGTCATGCCCGACCGGCCCGGAGCAGGCCTCTCCACTCTGTCCGCTTGCCCGTACTGGTCAGGTACGGGCAAGCGGACAGCACCTCGGCAGAAAGGCAGTCATGCGCTCCAGCGTCGAAGGCAGGACTTCCGTCCTCTCGCACCTCAAGTCCCGGCTGGCGCTGCTCGGCGCCGCCTCCGTCCTCGCCGCCTCGGCCGGTGTCCTCGTGAACGCGTCCCCCGCCGATGCCGCGGGCTGCATGGGAGACGGGCGCAGCCTGTGTCTCCGGCGGGACGACAACTACGGCGGCTACTCCCTCCCCTTCCACATGCCCAACGTCAACTCGAACATGGGTCAGTACCAGGACCAGGTCTCCTCGATCGTCAACGACTCGTCCTACTCCATCTGCTTCTACG
Source organism: Streptomyces sp. NPDC090025 (assembly GCF_044748125.1). Lineage (NCBI taxonomy): Bacteria > Bacillati > Actinomycetota > Actinomycetes > Kitasatosporales > Streptomycetaceae > Streptomyces > Streptomyces sp. NPDC090025. The sequence continues at coordinate 183,022 of NZ_JBIVFL010000008.1, forward strand.
AGCACCCCGGCTACGGTGGGCTGGAGTTCCGGATCGGTCCCTGGGAATGGTGGGCCACACTTCCCTGGTGGATCAACGACAAGATCAGTTCCTTCCGCCCCTGCTGAGGAAGCGACAGCAGCCGCCACCGCGCGCCGTGGGGCCGAGTCCGGTCCCCAGCGTCGCCGATCATGGCGAAGCACGGGCCGGGCCGGGCGGCGGGTTGCCCCGACGTCCCGGGTTGAAGGCGTCCAGATCGACGGCGGTCCTGATGGACGCCCGGATCGGCCGGGTCGCGTCGGTGCGGTCCATTCCACTGCGAGCAGGCCGTCCGCCGCCGTGTCTCCGGAGCAGAAGGGGTCCGTGGCGTTGATGGTACGGGGCAGGTCGTTTCGCGCCGCGCAGTGAGGTGGTCTTGCTGTCCGGCGGGAGCTTCGGGATCGGGCCTTCGAACTCCGGCTCGCCCTCGTTCACGGCCTCCGAGGTCTCCTCGGCGGCGGCGCCTGCGCCGCTCGCGGCGAGGAGGGAGCGACGGCTCACGCGGGGTGCGCGGTCCGCCATGGCCGGTAAGCCGGTGGCCGCTCCCGCAAGAACGCGGGGCGACGCGGGCGTCGGCCCGGATTCCGGAACGACGGGCGGAGCCGCGGGGAGGTCGAGTTCCGTCACATCTGCCCGCCTGGTCCCCTCGATCTCCCGGATCTCCCGGATCTCCCGGATCTCCCCGCGATCTCTTCGGGCCCCCCGGTGTCCTCTGCTCCCTCGGACTCCCCGGTCCGGTAGACGGGCAGGCCGCTGCTCCTGCGGACCCGCCGGCGGTCGTCGACGGCGAACACCTCGCAGCCGGCCCGCCCGGCGGCCCAGGCGATGCCCTCCGTGCCGAGTGCGAACGCGGCGGTCGCCGTCACGTCCGCCTCGGTCAGCGTCGGGGCGACGACCGTCAGGCTCAGCAGGTCCGTCGCGGGCAACCCCGTACGCCCGTCGACGATGTGGTCCCCCCTCTCGTACCGTCCCGAGGTGGCCACCGCCGCGTCGGTGAGTTCCAGCACCACGCACATCCGGTCCGCGGCTTCGGGATGCCGTATCCCCACCCGCCAGGGCCCCCCGGCGACGACCGCGTCACCCCCCGCGTTCAGGCAGAACTTCCGGACCCCCGCCTCCCGCAGGAGCAGCGCCGCCCGCTGTACGGACCACCCCTTCACCACGGCACAGGGATCGAGCCCCCGCCCAGGCAGCCGTACGTCGAAGGCGCCCCCCGTCTCGACCCGGTACCGCTCCGCCAGCTCCAGCACCTCCCTGAGGTCCGCACTCATGCCGTCCGGCCCGGTCTCCCCCCGGTCGAGGCGGCACACCTCGCTGTCGGGGTCGAACGGGCTGAACCGCGCGTCCGCCTCCCTCAGCCACGCGAACACCCCGTCCACGACCCCCTCGGGCACGTCCGCGTCGTCGATCCGCAGCGACACCGGGAACCCCATCACGTGCTCGACCCTGCGCATGTCAGTTCCCCTTCGTGTCGATCGAGACCTGGAGGGACTTCCGGTAGGCGTCGCTGGTGGCGGTCGCGCCGGGCATCGTGACATCGACGCCCTGCGTCCGAGCGCTTTCCTCGGTGAGCGTCGGCACGGCGGCACCGGACCCACCAGGGCCGGCACCGGAGGGTCCGGCGGGCGGGGCCGCGACGGCGGAGGCCCCGCCGTCGCGGGCGGGTACGGAGCGCCGTACCGGGATCACGGTGATCCCGGTACGGGCGAGGACGGGCACTGCTCGCTCCACGGTCAGTTCGCTTTCTTGTTGTCGCTTCGGTTCGACGGCCGTTTCCGCGGCTGCCACGGATCTGGCCGACAGGTCGCGGCGCAGTACCGGACGGCGGCCGCGTCCACGCCGAGGACGGCGTACAGGCCCGTGCGGCGGCTCCTCGGTGGGGACCCGTCGGGATCGCTGGGGAATCGGTTCCTCCCGAGCTTGGCCGACAGAAGCTGTCGAAGCCCTGTCAGTCGTCTTCCAAGCACCTGTCGAACGGACGCCGTTCCGTGGGAGGCACCGGCACCTGCCGGCCAGCGCGGCCGCGCACCCCTCCCGAGTGCCGGCCTTGCCTTGGTGACACGCCCAGGATGGTCCGCCCCACCCCCTAAGTGGATTAATCAATCCACTTAGGGGTAGGGTGATCGCTCCAAGGACCTGACGAGAAGAGGTCGAATGTCGCGCCATGCCTTCCTGTCACTGGGAGCGGTCATCCTGGTGGTGAACACGGTGCAGTGGATCGCCGCCGAGGCGGTCGCCGCGGCCGCCTGGACCGCTCCGCCCTACAGCTACGCCGCCAACTACATCAGCGATCTCGGCGTGCCCGACTGCGGTGCGAAGTTCCAGGGCCGTGAGCTCTGTTCTCCGCTGCATCCTCTGATGAACGCGTCGTTCGCGCTCGAAGGGCTACTGTTCGCGACCGGCATCGTGCTCCTGTCCCGCCTGGTCACCGGGCGTGCCCGTCGCGTCTTCGTCGCCCTGGCCGTCACGCACGGTGCGGCCATGGTGCTGGTCGGGCTGTTCCACGGCTCCGCGGACGGCCCGGACTACCGCCTCTTCATCCACGGCGGAGCCGCTGCGGTCGGCATCCTCTGCGCGAACTCGGTGGCCATTCTGGCGGGCGCTCTGCGGAATCTGGGGCTGCCGCCGGTGTACCGCGCCTGCAGCGTGGCGGTGGGCGTCCTGGGTCTGCTGAGCGAGGCGTTGGTGGGCGTGTCGCCGAGCACGGCCGGGGCCTTCGAGCGCGGCGGGGTCTACTCCTGGCTGCTGTGGAGCGCCGTCACGGGATTGCTGCTGCTGGCGGGACGCCTGCGTCGGCACGCGGCGACGGAAAGCGTCCCCGTGTGACCCGGGAGACGGACCGCCCACTGCGAGCGGACGCGGAACGAAACCGCCGACTCATCATGCGGACAGCCGCCCGGATGTTCGCGCGGCGTCAGGCCACGGTGCCCTTGAACGAGATCGCGCGCGAGGCAGGCATCGGCGTCGCCACGACATACCGGCGCTTCCCCGACCTCCAGTCGCTGATCGACGCCCTCTTCACCGAACGGTTCACCACGTTCCTCCACCTCGCCTCGGCATCCGCACAGCAGCCGGACCCCGGACAGGCCCTGCGCCACTACCTCCTGGAGGCGGCGCGGTGGCGGGCCGGAGACCAGGCGCTGGAGGTCGTCCTCGCCAACGCGAGCGTGGAGGCGGAGCCGGTCGCCCGGATGCGCGACGATCTCGCCCGGCTCGTCGAGGGCCTGGCGGAGCGCGCCGTGGCGGCCGGCGCGGTCCGTGGAGACTTCGCCGCCGCCGACGTGTACGCCTTTCTGTACATGGTCGGTGCGGTGGCCGACCGCACCCACGACATCGCGCCCGACACCTGGCAGCGTTACGCCGAGGTCCTGATGATCGGTTTCGGTCTGGCAACGGGCCCAGCGGCGCACACGACGGCCATGACGGACGGCCAGGTGCGGCGCACCTGGCCCAGCCCCACCAGCTGAGCGAGACGGAGCCGGGCTCCTTGAACAGCCGTGGCATGCGCCCGAGTTCCGAAGCCCTGTCCTGCCGGCCGCGTTCGGCGATGAGGTCACGGGTTCGGTGGTGGGCGATGACGACCTGGGCGTCGAAGGCGCTCGCACCCAGGACGCGTACGGCGCGGTAGTGCGACAGGACAAGGTACTTGACCGGCTTGTCGGTGTGCTCTCGCAGGCGGGCCAGCCACTCCCCGGCCGGGGCAGGCCGGCGACCACCAGCAGAGTGCTGGTGGGGGCAGGGTCATCTGCCGCGGCCGGACTGTGCCGTAGCCGATCACCAGGCCCGGCCGCATGGGCGTTCCCCGGCTGTGCTCGCCCGGTCCGACGCCGTACTCGCTCAGTCCTGTGATCTGCACCCCGTGCCTACGAGGGATGTCCCAGGCCCAGCCGTCCAGCTCCGGCAGGTCGAAGGTCCGGCCGAGTCGGTGGTGGCCGTAGAGAGTCCAGATCTCCATGGAGTGCTTCTCGACGTCGAGCACGGGGTGTGCGTGCTTCCTTCCGTTCGATGAGCGGGTTCTCAGGGGCGCAGGACGTCGACGTCGGCGGTGCGTACGACGGACCACCCGGTCTCCAGCAGCTCGGCGTCCGCAGGCGGGAGACCGAGCCCCAGGAGTGCCGGGTCGGCGGTCGCGCGGCGGCACTGGATCAAAACCAGCTGTCCACGCTGCCGAGCGGGCAGCGGCCAGGAGCGCGTCGTCGACAACGTGAGCCACACCCGTCAGGTGCGGCACGTGCCCCATGACGAGCGGCTCCGGCCGATCATCGACGCACGCAGGGAACGGCAGCGGAACCAACCTAAGCCGCCGCCCCCGTGGCGGGTGTACGAGATGGCCTGTCCCGGCTGCGGCCAGGGCGCTGACGCCCGGTGCACCACGACGGGCGGCCCGCACCGCTCACGCGTCGAGCGGGCCAAGGAGTTCATCAGCCTTCGAAAGCCCCGGCCCGCGACCGGCACAGAGGCGTGACCGTACGCCCCGGAACGGAGCCGCCGGCGCGCGGCCATCGGGCCGTGATGGGTGGGCGCTGTGGAAGACCGGGGGCCCGTACCGGATCGTGCTTCTGCCCCGCCGCACCGGTGAGACCGCGCTCGACGTCGACGACGAGCCGCTCACCTGCGGCCTGTACGGCTGCCACGGCGGCGAGCACAGATGGAGGTGACCGGACCCGCTCTTCGGCGGACCGTCGGCACCTTCGTCGACGTGCCCGTCTCGCGGGGTCTGGCTTGACCGCGGCTGCCGACGACGACGTCCTGGTCGCCAACGACACCCTGACCGCAGCACAATCGCCGGTCTTCGGCCGTGCAGTGCGGGCCCGGCGCCGCCCATGCTCCTTCTACGCTCCCCAGCCGCTGAGTGCGCCGGCCGCGCCGTCACGGTCCGTCGAGGGTGCTGGCGCTGGTGACGGTTCGTCGAACGGGAGTCTCGGTCGGGTGATCGCGGTGGGTGCCGGGCAGGAAGGCAGGGCCTTGCCCGGCAGGTCTGCCCGGTATCTCGGCTTTCGTCAGTCGGGCGAGAGCGGCGAGTGGGCGAGGGCGTCCCGCAGGGCCGCTCGCGAGGTGACGCCGAGCTTGGGGAAGACGTGGTACAGGTGGCTGCTCACGGTGCGTGGTGAGAGGTAGAGCCGTGCGGCGATCTGCTTGTTCGTCAGGCCCGTGGCGGCGAGCTCGGCGATCTCGCGCTCCTGCGGGGTCAGCGCGGTGGCCGGCCCGGGGGCTGGGTGCGCGGAGGGCGTGCCGGTCGCGCGGAGTTCGGTTCGCGCCCGCGCTGCCCAGGGGGCGGCACCGAGCCGCTCGAACGTGTCGAGGGCGTTGGCCAAGTGGTGCCGGGCTTCGGACTGGGCCTTGGCGCGCCGCAGTCGTTCGGCGTAGGCGAGCCGGATCCGTGCCTGTGCGAACGGCCAGCGGTCGGCTCGCGGGGTCGCCAACGCGGCGTCGAACGCCTCACGGAACGAAGGGTCCGGGGCGGTCATCCCCTCCACTGCGGCTGCCACCATCGCCAGGCGCGGCGAGATCTCGGCGACGCCCGAGTTTCGGATGTCGTCGGCATGTGTGCGTGCCTCGGCACTGCGGCCGGCGCGGACGGCGGCCTCGACGAGGTCGAGGAGGACCCACAGCGCCGCGGGCTTGTGCGTGGGCACGATGTCCGGTGCGCAGATCTCGGCCGCGTGCCTGTAGGCCGACTCGAACTCCCCGTGGCTCAGGGCGTCGACAGCCTTGGCGTGCGCGGCGAGCTGGAGCACGAAGCCGACACTGTTCGGTGCCGCCCAGGCCACGAGGCCGTCGGCGAGGCGCCGGACGGTCTCACGGTCGCCGCGGGCGGCGGCGACCATCGCCTGGGCGTACTCCAGGAAGCCGCCGAGCAGCCGGTAGTGGTGCCGGGTGGTGAAGGCGAGGCCCTCGTCAGCCAGTTCGAGGACGGCGTCCCAGTCGCCGCTGAGCACGCCGTCGAACCCCAGGAGCGCGAACGCCTTGATCGCGGACGCGATCGCCCCGCCGGCCCGGCCGTGTTCGACCACCCGCCACAGCGCGGTCCGGCATCCGGTGAGCCGGTCCACGTACAGCGCCGCGATGCCCAGGCGCACCGCGTGGGCGTGGTCGGCCTGCTCACCGATGCCGGCGATCGCCTCGTCGAGTGCGGCCAGTGAGGGGCCGGCCCGGAGCGCGGGCTCCAGGAACGTGTTCCCCAGCAGGTCGAGGATGCCCGGAGGCGCGAGGCCGATCCGGTCGAGCGCCGCGCGGTAGTCGCCCACCAGGTCGGCGCGGGACCCGAAAGCGCAGTTCGCCTGCATGACGTAGACGATCTCGCTCAGCGGGGCGTCCCAGGCCGCGATCGGCCGGGCGGCGTTGCGCAGCGCACCGAGCAGGAGGCGGTGGATCGTGTCGATGTCGCCGCCGCTGTTGACCATGTAGGCCGCGGCTGCCACGGCGGTCGTCACCGTGTGGCCCTGGCCGGGGAGTCGGGCGACGAGCGCCCGCGGGTCGGTGAGGTCCCCGGTGACGTCGGCGCCGAGGTAGGTCGCGAACATGGCCCGGCGGTGGTGCGCGTCCGGTCCCGGGCTCAGCTCGGCCGCGCGTAGCAACAGGCCGATGGCGCCGACCGGGTCGCCGCGCCGCTTCGTCCTGAGCGCGGCCTCCTCCAGCAGTTGGGCGATGTGTTCGTCCGGCGCGGATGCGGCCTCGGCGAGGTGCCAGGCGCGGCGTTCGGAGTCGGCCGGATGCCGGTCCGCCAGCTGCCGGTGTACGTCGCGGCGTTCTTCCTGGGTCGACAGCTCGACGACGGCGGAGCGGGTGAGCGGATGCCGGAAGCGGATGCTCCGGGTGAGCGGATGGATGTGGATCAGCCGGGCGTGTTCGGCCGGTTCGAGGTCGGCGGGCGCGATCTCCGGGAACAGGGCGCCGGACCCGTCGAGCGCGGCGAGGAGCAGCTGGGCGCGTGTCCGGTCGGGAAGTCCCTGGATCCGCCGGGCGAAGGTCAGTTGGAGGCGCCGGCCGACGGGGGTGCGGCCGAACGGGGGGTCGGCGTCGCCGGGCCCGGTGTGCGCCGGGAGCTCGATCAGTGCCAGGGGGTTGCCCTGTGCCTCTGCGATCACCTGCTGGGCGGCACGGGGAGGGAGTTCGGGGAATGCCTCGGTGAGGAGTGCCGTCGCGTCGGCGGCGGCGAGCGGTCCGACGGTGACCTCTGGGAGTCCGGCGTCCTCGAACACGCCGCCCTCGCCGGTCCGCACGACGCCGAGCAGCCCGATGCGCGACCCGGCCAGGCGGCGGGCGAGAGTGCCGAGCAGGACGGCGCTCGCATGGTCGAGCCATTGCAGGTCGTCGACGACCACCAGCAACGCGTCCCGGCCGGCAGCCTCCGACAGCAGGGTGAGCAGTGCGTTCGTCAGTGCGAGCCGGTCCGGCGCGGCCCCCTCGGCCAGGCCCACGGCGACGCTGATCGCCTGCCGCGACGGGGCTGGGAGCGCGGCCAGTTCGGCGGCAAGGGGAGCCACCACTTGATGGAGGCCGGCGAAGCCGACCTCCGCCTCGAACTCGACACCGGACGCCCGCAGGACCCGCATGCCGGCTGCGGCGGCGTGGTCGGCGGCGACCGCCAGGAGCGAGGTCTTGCCCACTCCCGCCTCGCCGACGAGCAGCAGGCAGCCGCCGTCCTTCGCCACGCCGTCCAGGAAGACGCGCAACTCGCCAAGCTCCCGCGCACGCCCCACCAGGGCTCTGCTCGTTATCCATTCAGGCACGTGGTGACCCTACGGGGTGCGTCGCCTGTCGGCACCATGTACGAGGATCCGGGATCGGCGCCTGACCGGCTCAGTCGTCTGACGGATTCACCGCCGGACGCCGGTCCGTAGCGTCGCCCGCGTCCGACAATCAAGGAGGAACCATGAGCCCGACCATCGTTCTTGTCCACGGCGGCTTCGTCGACGGGGCCGGCTGGCGCGGCGTGTACGACGTGCTCACCGCTGACGGCTTCGACGTGCGGATCGTGCAGAACCCGACCAAGTCGCTCGCCGACGACGTCGCCGTCACCCGCGGCGTACTCAACGACATTCCCGGCCCGGTCGTCCTCGTCGGCCACTCGTACGGCGGCGCGGTCATCACCGAGGCCGGCAACCACGACAAGGTCGAAGCCCTCGTCTACGTCACGGCGTTCGCCCCCGACCAGGGCGAATCCGTCGACACGCTGCTGGGCGGCTTCCCCGCCGACGGGCCACAGCCGCCCATCCTGCCGCCGGTGGACGGCTCCCTCTTCCTGGACCGCGGCCGGTTCGCCGAGGCATTCGCCGCGGACGTCTCCGCCCAGGACGCCGCGTTCATGGCCGATTCCCAGGTGCCCTGGGGACTCGACGCCCTCGGTGGCACGGTGACCAAGGCCGCCTGGCAGACCAAGCCCAGCTGGTACCTGCACGTCACCGAGGACCGGATGATCCCGCCCGCCGCGCAGACCGCGATGGCCCGGCGCATCGGCGCCACCGTGGCCGAGACCCCGGGCAGCCACGCGATCTACGTGTCCCGGCCCGAGGTCGTCGCCGACCTGATCAAGAAGGCCGCGAACGGCTGACCGCGGCCTTCGGCCGCGTGCTCCGGCACCGATCCGCCCGGCCCCGCATGGCCGGGCGGCGGATGCGGGGCCTTCAACCGCCGTCGGCCGCGGTGTTGCCGGCGGCGGCCACCCCCGAGCACGGAGAACACGGTGAGATCCCCGCGCGGGAACCGCAAGTTCGCTCCGGGCGCCGCCGCCCGCACGCTGGCCGGCGCCGCGGCGTTCGCCACCTTGGCCCCTGCGGCCTCGGTCGCCGCCGACGACCGCCACCCGCGCCCGCGCCCGCCCAAGCCCACGATCGTGCTGGTGCACGGCGGCTTCGCCGACGCGTCCGACCGGAACGGAGTCATCTCGGGGTTGCAGAAGGACGGCTGTCCGGTCATCGCCCCGGCGAACCCGCTGCGCGGCATCGCCCAGGACTCGATCTACATCCGCAGCGTCCTCGCCTCGGTCCAGGGGCCGATCGTGATCGTCGGCCACTCCTACGGCGGCGCGGTGATCACCAACGCGGCGGCCGGAAACCCGAACGTCGAGGCGCTGCCGCCGACGTCTCCCGCACGGAGGCCCAGCTGATGTTCGCCGGGCAGCGGCCGTTCGCCCTCTCCGCCTTCGGCGAGTCGTCCGGCCCCGCCGCATGGCGCACCAGCCCCTCCTACGGCGTGGTCGCCGGCAAGGCCATCCCGCCCGCCATCGAGCGATGGGAGTACCGGCGGGCCGGCGCCGAGAACGTCGTCGAGGTCAAGGGCGCCTCGCATATCGTCATGATCAGCAACCCGAAGGTCGTCGAACGCCTCATCGAGCAGGCCGCCGAAGAGAACCGCTGATCCTCCGTCGCGTCGGCGCCGCGGCCACCGACCGTGGCACCGTCTGCACCCGGCCCGGGCGGACCTCGATCCATGCCCGTCCGGGGTACGGTGGCCCGCGGGCGCGACGAGGTGCGGGCCGCCGTCGCCCAGACCCGGCACTTCCTCAAGGTGATGCTGAGCTGGTGGGGCTGGGCCAGGTGCGCCGCACCTGGCCGTCCGTCATGGCCGTCGTGTGCGCCGCTGGGCCCGTTGCCAGACCGAAACCGGTCATCAGGACCTCGGCGTAACGCTGCCAGGTCCCTCGCGGCGGCCCGGATCAGCGGATCGCCCGGCTCGCCGGTCGGTTCCTCTCCGGTGTCGTGGGCCGCGCGGATGCGGGCTCCGGCCCGGGTGCGGGCCGGAGCCGGGTGGTCACCGGGTGGCGCGGGCCGCTTCCTCGATCAGCTGCGCGGTGGCTCTGGGGTGGCTGATCATCGCGACGTGCGACGAGGACGGTACCTCGACGATCTTGCGGCATCGGGCCCGCTGGTACATCCAGCGTTCGGTCGCGGGCGGGATCGTCCGGTCGCGGCCGGCGACCAGCCCCCACGACGGGATCGTCCGCCATGCGGCGGCCTGCGTCGGATAGGTGAAGGAGGCCACGTCGAAGGGGCGTTGGGTGGCCTGAAGGAGGCGGAACTCGGACGGGGAGAGGTCGGCCGCGAAGGCTGCCTGGCCGTCCCTGCTCAGATACAGATCGGTGCCGGTGGTGCCGTCCGCCTTCGTGTACGGGACCGGGACGCTCACCGCCTGGACCTCGCTGCCGGGGAACTTGGCGATCAGATCGGCCTGGCTCTCGCCCACGTCCGGGACGAACGCCGCGATGTAGACCAGCGCTTTGACGTTGTCCTTGCCGGCGGCGGCGTTGGTGATGACGGTGCCGCCCATGGAGTGCGCCACCAGCACGACGGGCCCGTCGACGGAGTCCAGCAGGCTGGCGATGTAGGGGGCGTCGGTGGGGATGCCGCGCAGCGGGTTCGATCCGGCGATCGTGTCGTAACCCTTGCTCTGGAGGCGTTGGATGACCGCGTTCCAGCAGGACGAATCGGCGTAGCCGCCGTGGACCAGCACGATCGTCGGCTTGCGGCCGGGTGCGTCGTGGCTGCCGGCGGCTGTGGCGGCATGCGGGGTGAGGACCGCGGCGGACGCCGCGGCGGCAGCCCCGGTGGCCAGGACTCTTCGGCGGGTGAACGTGGGGTGGGATGGCATGGGCATCTCTCTCATCTGGACAACGGTGCGCCCGGGACGGAGGGTGCCGTCCGGGGGCAAGGGAATGGTGGCGGGGGCGTCAGGCGTTGTCGTCCCGGCCTTCGGCGGCCTGGGTGATGACGGCGGCCACCGTGGCGGGCCGGGAGACGTAGACGGCGTGGCTGCCGGGGGTCTCGGAGACGACGGCGCCGATCCGCTCGGCCATGGCGCGCTGCGCGGGCGGCGGGATCATGCGGTCGTCGGTGGCCACCAGGTACCAGGCGGGCCTGGTCCGCCAGGCCGGCTCCGAGACGGCGCCTTCAAGTGCCGCGACTCCCCAGGGGACTTGGGAGTCGGCCAGAAACGCGGCCTGGGCGGCGGGCAGGTCAGCGGCGAAGGAATCCGCGAACTTGGCCCGGTCCAGGAACAGGGCCCCGTCCCGCGGAGGAAGGATCGGCGGCACCGGTGCGCCGGGCGGCGGGTCTGCGATCAGGGTGTTGACCGACTCGCCCTTGTCCGGGGCGAACGCGGTGACGTAGACGAGGGCCGCGACGTTGGGGTGGTTGCCGGCCTCGGTGATGACGACGCCGCCGTAGGAGTGTCCGACCAGCACGGCCGGTCCGTCGATGGCGTCGAGGATCTGGTGCGTGGCCGTCACGTCACCGGCCAGCGACTGGGTCGGGTTCTGCACGACGTGCACCCGGTAGCCGTCCGAGGTCAGCTGCTCATGGACGCCTTGCCAGCCCGAGCCGTCCACGAACCCTCCGTGCACCAGCACGATGTTCCTGATGCCGACCATGTTCACTCCCGCCGCCCTGAGACAGGCCCAGCGCCTGTCCAATGCCCTCCAGTGAAGCCACCCGACGCGGTGTGGACCATGCAGAAGAGCACGCAGAAGTTCTGCGCAGCACCGCCCGCGAAGCGTCCGTCACGGGTCCCGGAGTCCCCCCGGCGAGGGCGCGCCGCCGACTTGCCTCCCGTGACCGGATCGCCGCGGCGGCAAGCGTCCCCGTCGAGGGCACCTGGGCCCCGGAGCAGGAGGCGGAGTAGGCGCCGGTCCGGTTCAGATGCGTTCGAGTGAGGCCAGCGCGTCGCGCAGGGCGGCGCGTGAGCTGATACCGAGCTTGGGAAACACCGCGTGGAGGTGCGTCGATACAGTGCGCGGGGAGAGGAAGAGCCTCTCCCCGATCTGCTTGTTGGTCAGCCCCGCTGCGGCGAGGTGGGCGATCTCCCGCTGCTGAGGGGTGAGAGCGCTCCCCCTTCCTCCGGCTCCTGCCCCGCGTACCGAACCTCCGCATGCGCGGAGTTCCTTGTGGGCGCGGTCCGCCCAGGGTGTCGCACCCAGTCCGGTGAACGTCTCGGCGGCGATGGTGAGATGCCCGCGCGCCTGCGCGGGTGCACGGCCGCGGCGCAGCCGCTCACCGTAGGTGAGATGGATGCGGGCGAGTTCGAACGGCCAGCGTTGACGGCCCTCCACCGACAGGGCGGCCTCGAAGCGCAGCTTGGCTTCCGCGTCACTGCAGGCGGCCAGGGCCTCGGCGCCGAGGAGGACGAAGTGCAGCCTTTCCGACGTCCGTTCGAGACCCGCTTCACGGGCCGCGTGCACATGGCGCCGCGCCGCGTCGTGGCGGCCGGAGCGTACCGCTGCCTCCACGGTGTCCAGAAGCACCCACAGAGCCATCCGGTTGAACGGCGGGAAGGACCCGGCGGGCGCGATGGAGGTCACGTGTTGGTACGCCGACTCGAAGTCTCCCTCGCCCAAAGCGATCAGCGTGCGGACGTGCGCGGCGTAGTGGCGGACGGTGTGCGCACGGCGGGTCCCTCCCCACTGGTCCATCCGGTCCGCCGAGCGGCGCGCGGCGGCGAAGTCACCCCTGGCAGCAGTCACGTTGGCCACGAGGTAGGCCGCGGGCCATGAACGCAGCGTGTACGCGTACTCCTCGCTCAGTTCCAGCGCGTCGCGGGCGGCGCCGCGCAGTTCGTCCCACCGGCCCGCGAACCAGGCGTGGTGGCAGAGCAGCACGAGCGCCTGGATGGCGGGGAAGACGTTGTCGGATGCCCGCTCGCCGTAACCGATGCGGCGCAGAGATGCTTCCAGAGGGCCGAGGCGGTCGACGCACGACGCCGCGATACCGACCCGCACGACCTGCACGGCGTCGGCCGCGGCCAGCGCCGATCCGACCTCGGCGTCCAGACGGGCGAGTGCCCCGGCGTCGGCGCGCGCGGGGTCGCCGAAGGTCGCTCGGGTCACCTCCAGCAGCTCCGGTGGTGACGTGAGCTTCGCCAGCGCTTGATCGAAGGCCGGCCACAGGTCGGCCCGGCCGCCGTAGAAGCACACCATCAGCAGGGTGAACAGGGCATCCGACAGCGTGGCGTCCACCACGTCGTGCCGCGGGCGATGCGCGTCCATCGCACCGCTGAGCACCCGGTGCGCGGTGTCGATGTCGCCGTAGCTGTTCAGCAGGTGGATCGACGTGGCGACGGCGGCGGGCAGGGAGTCAGGACCGGGAGCTGCCTGCCGGGCGACGCCGAGCAGCCGCGGGACGTCGCGCAGGTTCCCGGTGAGCGTGGCTCCGAGGTAGGCGGCCTTGGCGAGCCGACGGGCCCGCGCGGACCCGTCGGGGCTCAGGTCCGCCGCACGTACCATCGCCGCCACTCCACTGGGCCCGTCGCCCCGTCCGGCGCTGAGCTCGGCGGCTTCCTCGAGGAGGGCGGCGACCTGCTCGTCGGGGTCGACCGTGGCACGGCCGAGGTGCCAGGCCCGCTGTTCCAGAACTCCGGTCCATGCCTCCGCGAGCACACGGTGCACACTGCGGCGCTGCTCGCCGGTGGAGAGTTCCACGACGGCGGATCGGATCAACGGGTGCCGGAACTCCAGACGCCCGGTGGTTTCGTCGGTGTGCACCAGTCGGCTCCGTTCGGCGGCGGCCCAGTACTTCATGCCGCACCTGCCCGCCACGGCCCGGCGGACGACGTGCGCGTTGCCGCTGCCTTCCAACGCCGCGACGAGCAGCAGGTGCCGGGTGGCAGCGGGCAGGGCACTGATCCGAGAGGCGAACGCGGCCCGCAGGCGTTGGGTGAGCGGCAGGCGCGGGGGTAGTGCGTGCGCTGCCGCCAGTTGGACACCGGTGAGCGTGGTGGGGAGCTCCAGCAATGCCAGCGGGTTGCCTTCGGCATCGGCCATCAGGCGTTGCCGGACCCGGGGCGCCAGCGCCGGGTAGCGGCTGACCAGCAGCCCCTCCGCTGCGGCCGCGTCGAGCGGGCCCACCTCGTGGAGCGGGAGTCCGGTGTGGTCGAAGAAGCTCTCATGCGCGGCGCGGGCCGCGGTCAGCATCCCGATGCCGGGGGCCAAGAGGCGGGCGACCCTGGCCAGGACGTCCGCGCTGGCCCGGTCCAGCCACTGCGCGTCATCGACGACGAGGAGCACGGATCGCCCGCCGGCACGATCCGCGAGCAGCGACACCACCTCGTCCGCCAGCCGTTCGTGCCCGAGATCGCCGGTGATGGTGCCGTGCTGGAAGCCGAGCGCCGCTGCGAGGGCGGGGCTGCGGACAGCGGCCGTCCGCGTTGCCGGCGACGACGTCAGCAGTTGCCGCAGCGCGCCGTATCCGGTCTCGGCCCGGTACTCGACCCCGACCGTTCGCAGCACGCTCATCCGCCCGGCCCCGGCCCGACCGGCGGCCTCCGTGAGCAGGGCTGTCTTGCCGACCCCCGGATCCCCCAGTACCACCATGGTTCCGCCGGCGCGGGGGATGTCGGCCAGGAAGTCCGCAAGCGTCCTCATCTCGGACTCACGGCCGATCAGGGATATCTCCATGCCCCAAGTCAACCTTCGCCACGGTCCGTGTGTCACGGTCCTCGGAGATGGCAATGCGGGATGAGACACCAGGTGACGAGGGGGTGCGGATCGGCGAGATCGTGACCGTGCTGCACCGCTCAACGGTGTTGCGCTGTTTGTAGGCCTCGCGGTCGAAGGCCGGCGGACGGCCACCGTGGCGGCCGCGCCGTTTGCGGTTCGCGGCCTGGTCGGCGGGCTGCGAGATCACCGCCTGGATCCCGCGTCGACGGGGATGGGTGCGGATCGCGCGGGACGAATATGCCTCGTCCGCCAGCACCCTCTCCGGTGTGGTTCTGGGCCGGCCGGCCGGCCGGGGCACCCGTAAGCGGGCCATAGCCTTGGGACATGCGGGCGCGTCACCGGCCTGGCCGGGCGTGAGGACGAGAGCGAGCGGGCGGCAGCAACTGTCCGCAACGAGATGGATCTTGGTGGCCAGCCCGCCGCGGGACCGTCCGAGGGCATGGTCGTCCGGCTCGCCGGCCGGGGCCGTTTTGACGGGCCCCGGCGGCGTGCTGATGTGCCCGCACGATCGTGGAGTCGACCGCGACGACCCAGTCCAGGTCGCCCTCGGCGTCGGCCCCGGCGAGCAACGCCGTGAAGACCTTCTCCCAGGTGCCGTGGGCAGCCCACTTCCGCAGCCGGTTGTGGGCACCCTTGCCTGCGACCTCTGGGCGCGATCGATCAGTAACACCTGGGGATCTGCTGCGCGCTCGTACAGATCAACCTCGAAGGAGTCCGCGTCCGCCTCGACAAGCCGGGCCGGAGCATCCCGATCCTGCTCAGCCGTCGGACGCGCTCGGACCTCGTCCCTCCACACCTGACCGCTCGCCTCGGCTTTGTCCATCTCGCCAATATGTGCGCGGGCGGCAGCGGGCGAAGCCCGCCGGAACCAAGATCCGGAAGAGACGGCCTAGCTCAGCAATAGCTCAGCGGACCGCCACTGGCTACTGCACGTTTCGCCACAGATTTACACCGCCGGCTTCGCGAGCAGCGCAGTAGTAGTAGTGGCCCTGAAGCGCATGCTCGTTCCACCAGTTGGCATTGGACTGGCACTGACCCCACGTGGAGTAGGTCCCGATGTATTCGTTATACGAGGCCGCGGCCGGAGTCGCGGTCATCGCCAGGGTCCCGACGACAGCCGCTCCCGTAAGCCCCAGCGCAGCCAGTGCTCGCTTCATCTTCATTTACCCTCACTTCTCTGGTCCGAATGGTTCGAAAGAAAAGCTACTACGCCTTCCTTCCGACTGACGCGTCATCCGATCCGTGGAGCACAGAAGGGCACAGTCGGTTCCCCATCGGGAAGTGGGGGGGCATACTTGGGTGCGGATGCCGTCACCGCATTCCATGCGGAGCCCTGACGTCCGCACATCGAAAATAGGCAATCCAGCGAGACTTGAGGCCTGGGATCATCTGCGTCAGCGCCGGGAGGGTCCACTTGAGTCCGAATCTCAATGCCCACAACGCTCTCCTTGCAGACGGTTTTCAGTGGAAGGCCCTGGACTGCACCAGACTGAGCAGCAGCGCGGAGAGCCATCTGTCGTGAACGGAGAATCTCTCAGAGTATCCGCTGTCCGTCTGCGGGTTGAAGCGAAGCAATTGAATCCGGATATGCGGAGCTAGATTCGTGCCCTCTGGCGGGCCGGCCACCAGATCGGTCGGCCTCATCCGGTCAGTCGTCAGGCGAGGGTCATTCCGCGGCTACAGCTGGATTCGGCTTCCTGTGGCGCGTTTCGGCTGGAATCAGGGGTGGGCCGGCCGAGGTAGACGTTGCGGAGTGTGCCACCAGGCGGACGCCGGCGCGGTCACCCAGGGCGCCTCTCCGACGGCGTCCTGACGCCCACATTCCCCAGGATGCCCTGCGCATCGGGCCGCAGCACCGCAAGAAGGCGACGTTCAGCCGTCGCTTGGGGTGTTGAAGGACTGCCTCGTCGAAGAACGTCACGCCCGCCATCCGCAATGGATGACTGAGGAGGAACCGCTGGCACTGCTTCTCGCATCCGACCCCGGCGAGCTCGGCCATGCCGTTCTTGGCGCTTGGCCCCCGGTCATGCCAGATTTCTCGCCGATCTCCCTCATCCCAGTCCATCGCCCGACCGTGCAGTCGGCAGGGCGGTTGAGGCACACGTTCGGCGCTCACCCTGGGACGTCCTTGGCTCGCAATGTGTACTGGCGACAGGGCTAGGGCGAATCAGCTCCCACCTTCCAAACCAATCAAGCTGCCTGGAGACCTTGTGGCCTCGACCGACCGCATCACCCTCGATCCCACCGGGGCCGACATCCTGGCCGAAACCGCCCGGTTACGTGCCTTGGGCCCCGTCGTACCTGTGGAACTGCCCGGCGGCATCCCCGCTTGGGCGCCAACCGGCTACGACACTCTGAAGGCGCTCATCCTCGATCCTGACGTCAGCAGAGACGCCCGTCAGCACTGGAACCTGTGGCCGCAGTTCGCCGAGCATCCCAACTGGGGCTGGCTTCGGTCCTGGTGTGCCGTCGACTCCATGCTTGCGACCTACGGCGACTATCGCGCCCGGCTGCGTGCCCTGGTTGCTCCCAGTTTCACCAAGCGGCGCACCGAGGCACTGCGCCCCCGCGTCGATGAGGTCTCTGCTGAACTGCTGACCGGCCTGGAATCCCGAGATCACGAGGTCGTCGACCTGATCGAGGGCCTTGCCTATCCGCTGCCGATGCGGGTGATCTTCGAGCTCTTCGGCGTGCCCGACCACTTGCTCAGCCCCATACGCAAGCTGATGAACGCCGTCATCCGCGCCGACGACCCTGTGTTCATAGACGAACAGCGTAAATTCCTGTCGAATGCCTTGGTCGCATACCGGACCGAGAACCCGGGCGACGACATGACCACTGAGCTGATCAGGGCCCGGGACGATCAGGGGGCGCCGCTCACCGAGGAAGAACTGATGAACACGCTGATGCTGGTCATCGGAGCGGGGTTCGAGACGACGGTGAACCTCATCGGCAACGCGATCGTGGCCCTGCTGCGCGACCCGGACCAGCTCGTGAAGGTCCGGGAGGGCAAGGTGGAGTGGGACGCGGTGATCGAGGAGACGCTTCGAGCACATCCGCCCCTGGCCGCGATGCCACTGCGGTTCGCCGTGCGGGATGTGACCGTGGCAGACGTGACGATCCCGGCCGGGGACGCCATCATCACGACGTTCGGTGCGGCTGGGTGGGACCCGCACAAGTACGGTCCCGACGCCGGCCTCTTCGACGCCACTCGGGGCGCAGATGATCACTTGGCATTCGGCGTCGGAGTCCACCGCTGTATAGGCGCGCCGCTGGCCCGGATGGAAGCCCGCACGGTCCTGCCCGCCCTCTTCGACCGCTTCCCGGACATGACCCTGGCCGTCGAGCCGGAACAGCTGCGCCAGATGGCGTCATTCATTGCGGTTGGCTGGCAGGAGATACCCGTACGGCTGCGGGGATGAAGTCGGCGAAGTAGCGGTTCATCGACGCCGAACCGGTCGGCGGGGCGGAACCGGCGCCGGGCGGTGCCGGTTCCGTCGGGCCCGCTTTCCGGGTGCCCCGGCACACCCTCCTCCTCGACGGCGAACTGCCACCCCGTGCGGGGGATGTGCCGGCCTTCACCAGGCAGGACCTGACCTTCTCGGCCGCGGTGAAGGACCGGCTCGACGGCCGCGGCGCGCGCAACACCCGCTACCACCTCGACACCACCCGCAGACGGTACGCAGCGTGGTGCAAGCAGAACGGCCGCCTCGCGCAGCCGACCACCACCACGGCGAACCTCGCCGAGTACTTCGGCCACCTGATGGAGCGCGGCAGCGGCAAGGCCCACGCCGCGCACGTTCCCTGCAGTCCGGACTCCCTGCTCGCCTACCTCACCCGGATCGTCACCCGGGTCCGGGCCTGGCTCGCCGACCTCCGCGAACTGCGCGAGCCCAGCGCCACCGAGCAGAACCCGGCCGGCGGCGAAGCCGCCCACCTGCCCGACAAGCCGCTCTTCCGCGCCCTGACCAAGATCGGGAACTTGAAACGGCGGACCGACGCGAAGGTCCGCAAGCTGTTCCTGACCGGCCGCGCCGTGAACGAGATGGTCAAGGCGCGCGCCGCCGCGGCCGAGGTGTCCGTCATCAACGGGCTCAAGGTCACCAGCCACAGCCTGCGCGCCGGTCCCGACACCGGCATGAAGCAAGCCAAGGTCCCACTCGCCGAACGCAACACCGCCGGCGACTGGACGCCTGGCTCCACCCTCGCCGACGACGTCTACAACCGGCCCGACGGCACCATCGACACCAGCAAGAACGACCCCCTCGACGCGGTCCCCCTGTGGGGCGGGACCTGAGGCGCCGTACGCGCGGGCGGCCGTGCCACCCGGCATCCGGTCCCGTACCTGCGGATGCGGTACGAGAACACCAGGACCGTTGGCGGCAGCGGCCAGTGATAGCGGGTCGGTTCCCAGCGGCTCCTCCCACAGCCTCTCGCCCGTACGGTCGCGGTAGCTCAGGCGCTGCGGTGGGAGCGCGACCGAAGCCGGCTCGCGGGCGAGCCCGAGCTCGGAGAGCTCGCGGACGGCGTGCGGCAGCAGGTTGATGCCGACGCCGACGGCCTCGACCGCCCGGGCCGATTCGTACACCTGTGCCGCCCTGTCGGGCGAAGGGGAATCCCGGGGCGCCACCGGCAACTCCGCGCCAGTGGCGGCGCGAGCCTTCTTCCGCGGGCCCGTTCGGTGTCCGTGGCTGCCGTCGGGAGCCTCCTCGCGAGACCTGGACTCGGCGTCTTCGTCACGCCCCGGCGATCCTGTCCGGTCGCCGATCGAAGCGCGAGGAGGCTCCGGGAGGAGCGCGGATCGATGCCGGACAGGTACGGCGGCTCGCCGAGATCCTCCCCGGCCGCCTCGACGGTCGGCGGGCTCGCCGGGGTCTGCCGGGTCGGTGGGCGCGGGCGGCGCCCGCGCTCAGCGACGGGTCAGCGGCGCACCCACAGGTTCATGGCCCAGCTGCCGCCCTCCTGCCGGAGGTTGTCGCACCAGTAGTAGCCGCTCGGGTCCCCGCCGGCGAACGACGTGCGGGCGATGCCGCACAGAGTCTGCGCGCCCTGCGAGGTGCCGGACCAGTAGGTCGCCACGTAGGAGTTCCGCGGGGGCTCGGCTGCCGCCGGGGTCGCGGTCATGGCGACGCCGGCGGCGGTGAGCAGCCCGGCGATGCCGAATCCCGAGAGAGCCTTCATCAGACGCATGGGTTCCCTTTCAGAGATGCCCGCCGCCCGCCGGATGCGAGCTGAGCTGGGGCACGACCCCGAATCTAGGCCGAGCGGGCAGGCCCACTGAGGATGTTGGGGGCGGGGTGTCCGACCGGGCAGACAGGTCGCCCGATGCGTCAGGGCGGCAGACCGCCGGGGCCTCAGGACCTCGGGGCCGCGGGCACGGCGACAGGGCGCGGGCATGCTTCAGCGCCTCCCGGAGCATCAGTGACATCTTCCCCGAGCCGATGCGGCGGCTGTTCGTCGAGGGCCGACGTACGAGCGAGCAATCAATCCGGGGCGGTTCGGGCAGGGACTTCGTCCCGGCCTGTGACGGCGCGTGTTCCTGCTGTGTACTGAGCGGCGAATCCGGCGCCGACGGCCGCGGCCGCCCCTCGTGTTCCGCTCCCGCGAACCCTCTGGAGATCCTCGTGACAACGAGAGAGCGCATCGTCATCGACCCGGTCGGTGCCGACATCCAAGCCGAGACCGCCCGGCTGCGGGACCTCGGTCCGATCGTCCCCGTGGAACTGCCCGGCGGCCTGCCCGCCTGGGCGCCCACCCGGCACGAGGTCCTGCGGACTCTGATCCTGGACCCGAACGTCAGCCGGGACGCCCGGCGGCACTGGAACCTCTGGCCCCAGTACCCGGACAACCCTTCCTGGTGGTGGATCTACACCTGGTCGGCGGTGGACTCCATGCTCGCCACCTACGGAACGCAGCGGGCCAGGCTGCGCAGCCTGGCCTCGCCGAGCTTCACCCACCGGCGCACCGAGCTGCTGCGCCCCCGGGTCGAGTCGATCACCACCGAACTGATGGACGGTCTCGCCGCCCGTCCGGACGAGGAGGTCGATCTGATCGAGGAGTTGGCCTATCCGCTGCCGTTGCGGATCATCTGCGAGCTGGTCGGCGTGCCCGACCATCTGCTGGGCGACATCCGCCACTTGATGGCCACGATCGTGGGGACGCCGGACGCCGGCCCGGAACACGGCAAGTTGATCGAGAGTCAGGTCGCCGCGCTGGGATCGGCGCTGATCGCGTACCGGACGGAGCACCCCGGTGAGAACCTGACCAGCGACCTCCTCAAGGCCCGGGACACCGAGGGCGGCCCGACCGACGAGGAGGTGATGAACACGATGTTGCTGGTCATCGGCGCGGGCTTCGAGACGACGGTCAACCTGATCGGCAACGCGGCGGTGGCCCTGCTGCGGGACCCTGCGCAGCTGGCGGCGGTCCGTGCGGGCGAGACCGACTGGGACGCCGTCATCGAGGAGACCCTGCGGGTCCATCCGCCGCTGTCGGCGGTGCCGCTGCGGTTCGCGGTGACGGATCTGCAGATCGCCGGGGTCACCATCCCGGCCGGTGACGCCATCATCACGACCTACGGTGCCGCCGGCTGGGACCCGCACCGGCACGGACCTGACGCGCATGCCTTCGACGCGGCGCGCGGCGGCGAGGACCATCTGGCGTTCGGCATCGGCGTCCACCGGTGCATCGGCGCTCCGTTGGCGCGGATGGAGGCCCGGACGATGCTGCCCGCCCTGTTCGAACGCTTCCCCGACGTGGCCCTGGCCGTCGACCCGGGCGAGCTGCGCCAGGTGGCCTCCTTCATCGCGATGGGCTGGCGCCGGATACCCGTGCGCCTGAAGGGCGTCGGCTGACGGTCTTGACCGGGATGCCCGGAGGGCAGACGGTGGTGAGCGGTGGCCGACGGTGTGGGCGAGCGGAAGGGGCGGACGGATGGCGGCAGGGGTGAGTGCGGTGGAGGCTGCGGCCCTGGCCGCCGTGGACGAGGCGGAGGTCGCGCGACTGCTGCGTGAGCTCCTGGTCGTCCCGAGCGTGACCGGAAGCGCCGCCGAATCCGATCTGCAGCACGTCCTGGCCGGGCATCTGGAGCGGCGAGGTCTCGATGTGGACCTGTGGTCCATGGACCTGGCCGCGCTGCGCGCCCGTCCCGGCTTCCCCGGCGGCGAGGCCCCGCGCACCGAGGCGTGGGGTCTGGTGGGCGGCACACCGCGGCGGGGCGACGGTCCGACCCTGATCCTGCAGGGCCACGTGGACGTCGTCCCGCCCGGGGACCCGGCTCGGTGGGAGGGCGATCCGTTCCGGCCCCGGGTCGCGGGTGATGTCGTGTACGCCCGCGGGGCGTGCGACATGAAGGCGGGCCTGGTGGCGATCCTCGGAGCGCTGGCCGCGATCCGGGCGGCGGGCGTGCGGCTGCGCGGCCAGGTGGCGGCGCACTTCGTCGTGAGCGAGGAGGACGGCGGGCTGGGGGCGTTCGGCACCCTGGAGCGCGGTCACACCGGGGACGCCTGCGTCATCACGGAGCCGACCGGTGGTGCCCTGATGACCGCGAACGCCGGAGCGCTGACGTTCCGCGTCGCCGTGCCCGGTCGGGCCGCCCACGGCAGCACGCCCTACGAGGGGGTGAGCGCCGTGGACGCGTACCTGCCGGTGCACCGCGCGCTCGCCCGGCTGGAGGAGCGCCGCAACACCCGCGCCGACCCGCTGATGGCCGGGTACCCCGTTCCGTACCCGCTGTCGGTGGGCACCGTCCGGGCCGGCGACTGGGCGAGCAGCGTGCCCGATCTGCTGGTGGCCGAGGGCCGCCTCGGAGTGCGGCTCGGCGAGGACCCGGCCGGGGCGCGTGCCGAGTTGGAGGCGTGCGTGGCCGAGGCGTGCGCGGCGGACCCGTGGCTGCGTTCCCGTCCCGCCGTGGTGACGTGGCCCGGTGGGCAGTTCGCCAGTGGGCGGCTGCCCGCCGGGCACCCGCTCGCCGCCCTGGTAGGTGGCGCGTGCGCCGATGTCACGGGCGGGCCCGGGCCGCCCGAGCGGGGCGCGCCGTACGGGAGCGATCTGCGGCTGTACGCGGGGGCGGGCATCCCGACGCTGCAGTTCGGCCCCGGTGACGTGCGCTTCGCGCACGGCCCCCGGGAGCAGGTGCGGATCGGTGAGATCGTGACCGTGACCCGTGCGCTGGTACTCGCCGCTCTGCGTGTGGTGGGCACCGAGCGGGGAGCGTGAGGACGGCGACGACAGCGACGGCGTCGAGGGCGCGCTGACCGCCGCCCTCGACGTCGACGGCCTCGCCCTCGCCCGCGCCCGCGTCGACTTCGCCCCACCGGCCATCGTGCCCGCCCGACGTCCTCGCCCTCCAGGTCGACGGGTCGGTCCGCACCACCGCCCACGGCGGCCGAGGCGGCCCAGGGGGCTCACGGCCCCACCGGGCCGGTGGCCGTGGGGCCGGCCAGCGGCTGCAGCGCGTCGCGCAGGGCCGCCCTGGTGGTGATGCCCCGCTTCGGGAAGAGCGGGTGGAGACGGGTCGACACGGTCCTCGGGGACAGCCCCGGCCACTCCCCGATCTGTTTGTTCGTCAGGCCCGACGCCGCCGGAGGGGCGATCTCCCACTGCTGCGGTGTCAGCGCCGGGCCGGACGGCGCGGGCCGCCGGGTACTCGCCGGACGCGGCGTGCACGCAGGCCGGCACGACGGTCCGCGTACGCGCCGGCCGTCGCGACCCGGACGATCCGGACGGGGTCCGACGTGCCGGGCAGCGTGAGCACGGCGGCGTCGAGCCGGGCCCAGTCCTCGGGGCGGGCCCTGGCCGGATCGGCGAAGGTGGTCCGCAGGCGGTGGGCGGTGTCGAGGTCGCCGTAGGCGTTCAGCAGGTGCAGGGCGGCGGCGACGGCGACCGCCGGAGACCTCGTGTCGGGAAAGACCTGCCGGGCGTCCTCCCGCAGGGCCGGTACGTCGCGCACGTCACCGGTGAGGTCCGCCCCCACGTACGCCGCCTCCGCCGGTCGCCGGGCGTACGCGGCGCCCTCCGGGCTCAGTTCGGCGGCGCGAACCAGCGCCGACCCGGTGTCGGGGCCGTCGCCGCGGCGGGCGCTGAGGTCCGCGGCCTCCGCCAGGTGCCGAGCCCGTTGTTCCGTCACGGTCGCCCAGGCTTCCGCCAGCGCCCGGTGGACACCGCGCCGTTCGGCGCTGGTCGACAGCTCCACGACCGCCGACCGCACGAGCGAGTGGCGGACCAGGACCCGTACGCCGACGGCTTCGGCGCGGGCGGTGACGGCGGCCCGCAGCGCCGCCTTCCCTGCTCCCGGCGCACCCGCCAACGCCGACGGAACGCCATGATGGGGAAGTTCGGCGAGGAGGGCGTCGAAGCGAGCCAGGTCCGGGGCCCGGCCGATCAGGGTGCCGCGGCCTTCGGCGCCGGACAGGTCGATCGCATCCCCTCACGCAGCGCGCCCGAGCCGCGCCGAACGACGTGTCCGGCCGGGCGTACGTCACATGACGGAAGCGACGGAGCCCGCCCGGATTCTAACGTCTTGCCCGCAGATTCATCCGTTCGGCGGGCGCGCTCCGCCCCGCGGAGAGGGAGGTGCTCCATTTCACAACGACCAGTATTCGCTGAGGTGTTGCGCGGACATCGGCGCGCGGCACGCCTGACGCTGGAGCAGTTGGCGGAGGCGTCCGGCGTCAGCGCCCGCAGCCTTTCGGACATGGAACGCGGGCAGAGCAAGGGCCCGCAGCAGCGGACCGTGGCCGCCCTGACGGACGCCCTCGCCTTGGACGAGGAGACGCGGAAGCAGTTCGTCGAGCTGGCCCGCGAGGGACGCCTGCGGGACCACCGGAAGCACCCGGTCGCCCTGTGCGAACTGCCCGGACCAGTATCGGACTTCACGGGACGGGCGCGTGAAATCGACTGGGTGAACGAGCTGGTGCGCAGCACCGGCTCGCCCGGGGTCGGCGTGACGGGGCTCGTCACGGGATCCGCCGGGCTCGGCAAGACCTCGTTCGCCGTCCACGCGGCCCACTCCATCGGCGCGAGCTTCCCGGACGGCGTCCTCTTCGTCGACCTCCACGGGTCGGCCCCGCAGCCGCTGACCGCCGGCGACACCCTGGTCCTCCTGCTGCGCGCCCTCGGGGTCGCGGAGCGGCAGATCCCCGGGGATCTCCAGGGGCGGGCCTCCCTGTACCGGGCGCGGCTGCGCGAGAAGCGGGTCCTGATCGTCCTGGACAACGCTTCCGCCGAGGAGCAGGTCCGGCCGCTCCTCCCCGGGGGCGGCCCCGGCCGGGTGCTGATCACCACCCGGCGCCTGCTGCCGGGCCTGGAGGGTGTCCGCAGGCTCGTGCTCGGCCCGCTGCTGCCCGCGGAGTCGACGGAACTCCTCGCCCGCATCCTCGGCGACCGCTCGACGGGCGAAGGGCGGTCGGCCCTCCCCCGGCTCGCCGAGCTGTGCGGCGGGCTGCCGCTCGCGCTCCGCATCATCGGCAACCGGCTGCTGAGCCGGCCCGGCTGGGACGCCGCCCAGCTTGCCGCCCGGATGGCCGACGAGAACCACCGGCTGGAGCAGTTCAAGGCGGGCGACCTGAAGATAGCGCGCGCTTTCGGCATGTCGTACGAGCAGTTGGGGGAGTCCGCGCGGCGCATGTTCCGGCGGCTCGCGGAGGTGCCGGGGCAGGATCTGGACGTCGCGCTCGCGGCGGTCGCCGGAGGGGTGTCGAACGCGGACGCCTGGGAAGCCCTGGACGAACTCGTCGACCTCGGCCTGCTCCACGACAGCAGCACGGGCCGCTACCGCTTTCACGACCTGGTACGGCTGTTCGCCCGCGAACGGCTCCGCGAGGAGGAGAGCGAGGCCGAACGCGAGGCGCTGACCGGCCGGGTCCTGACCTGGCTGCTCGCGACGGCCACCCGGTCCGGGCGGTGGTTCGAGCCCGGTCACGACGTCGCGGAGCCCGACCGGCCCGGGCCTTCGTCGCAGGAGGAGGCCGACTGGTGGCTGCGGGCGAACGTGGACAACTGGCTGGGCGCGATGCGGGCGGCGGCCGCGCGCGGAGAGTACGCGCTCGTCCTCGACTGCGCCGAGTCGATGCACTGGTTCTCCGAGCGCTGGGCACACGGGCCGCACTGGCAGGAGGTGTTCACGCGGGGCGCGGAGGCCGCCGACGCCCTCGGGGACCTGGAACAGCAGGCGGCCCAGCTGAACTATCTGGCCTGGGTTCAGTGGGTGCCGCCGAGCGCGCCGCACGGCGTGCTCCGGTACGCGGCCGAGGCGCGGGAGCTGGCCACCCGGGCCGACGCCACCGCGCAGATCGCCTGGGCGCACGCGTACACCGCCTGGGCGTTGCGGCTGCTCCGCCGGACCGAGGAGTCCCGTGCCGCCTCGGCGCGGGCCGCGGACATGTTCAAGTCGGTCGGCGACGCCGACTGTTACGTGCAGTGTCTCGGCAACATCGCCGACTGCCTCCTGGACGAGGGACGGCACACCGAGGCGCTGGAGCGGTGCCGGGAGCAGCTGGCCCTGCTGGACGATCCTGGGTCGGGGATGACGCCGAGCATCGCCGCGCACTCACGGTCCGTGGTGCTGCTGCGCAGAGGGCGCTGTCTGGGCGAGCTCGGGCGACGGGCGGAGGCGATCGGCGCCCTCGTCGACGGGATCGACGCCATGGACGCACTCCAGATGTCCGACTTCCGGCAGGCCGGCGCGCTGGAGCTGCTGGCCTCGCTGCTGGCGGCCGAAGGCCGGACCGCCGAGAGCCGTGCCGCGTACGCGCGGGCGGCCGGGGTCTTCGAGACCGTCGGCGACACCGAGGCGACCCTCCGCTGCCAGGCCCTGGCGGGTGGCGGGTGACGCGGCCGAACGGCGGCGGGTTCGCGTGGCTCAGCAGGAGAACACGCCGCTGAAGGTGCCGTAGTTCTCCCATGTCGGACTGGTCGTCGCGGTGTTCGTGCCGCTGCCCCGCGCCCGGGTCAGGTCGCCGGTGCCCGAGCCCACGGCGATGTGCCAGGTGCCGCCCTCCGTCGTGGAGCCCCGGCCGATCCACGTGAACGTGCCCCGGCCGCACGCGCCGGCCGAGCCGGTCAGGGTCTCCACGCCGACATAGCGGTAGCGGCCGGGGGTGGCCTCCGGGTAGAGGCAGTAGGTGTAGGCCGTCGTGCCCCGCCACACGTCACCGGCCCGGGTCCCGAACGTCGCCCTGCCGCTGATCGCGTCGCCGCCGGGGCCGCAGGCCGTCCCGGGCGTCGGGACGATCTCCGTACCGGAGTCGTAGTAGTGGCTGAGGAGTGCCGGTTCGGCGGCGCCGCCGGGAGCGGCGGCGAAGCCGAACGCGGTGAGGGCGGACGCCGTCACCGCGGCGCCTCTGAGCATGGTCCCGTTCATGTGATGCACCGTTCGCTGGACGTCCATGGGTAGGGGAAGCGGGCTCAGAGGATGCCCGCCCGGACGGCACGGGCCACGGCCTGCGTCCGGTTCTTGCAGTTCAACTGCTTCACGGCCTCGTGGATGATGCCTTTGATCGTGCGCTCGGAGTAGCTCATCCGCTCGGATATCTCCAGGGTGTTCAGCCCTTCGGACAGCATCCGCAGCACTTCGATGCCACGGGGGGCGAGACCACCTCGACGGGCGAACTGGGACATCGTCAGTCGGCGCTGCTGGTGGGCGAGTTCGGCTATCAGGTGGCCGACGAGCTCGTCGGGGAAGCGGCTGCGGCCGGAGCTGGCCTCGACGGTGGCGTCGAGGAGCTGGTCGAGGCTGGAGGCGCTCCGGTAGAGGAAGCTGGTCAGGCCGTACTCGACGGCGAGAGCGAGGTGCTGTTCGCTGACACTGTCGGCCATCGCCACGACCGGGACCGGGCGCCCGCCGGCGCGCGCCGCGTCCTGCCGCAGCACCCGTATCCAGTCGTCGTTCAGGGAGTGCAGCAGCAGGACCGAGACGTCCGCGTCGGGGAGTCCGTCACGGGGGACGATGCGCACCCCTGAACGCGACGCGAGATAGGCGCCGGCCGCGTGTTCCAGAATGGCGTCGCTCGCCCTCAGGGCGACTCGGATCGGAACGGCCAACGCGGTTGCCAGTCCCGTTGTCTGAGTTTCCGTCACAGTCAGAGTCACTTCAGCAATCCTCAGGAGAGAACCGATACGCGCGCGCACCGGCCCCGTCGGCGGGGCGACGGGCCCGAGCGTGGGCTTCGGGCTACATCGGCACCGTACGGCCATGACCGGTGGTGTGGCTTCGGTCAAATGACCCAGCTGGAGTTCGGATTTTTCAGGCGCTTCGACACTTCTTGCTGTCTCGTCGGGGAGGCTTGGCCTACACGCGGTGCGGCCGGTCCGGGGCCGGCCGGGGCGATCCGGGCCCGAGGAGGAAGGATGGAGTGCCCGTTCGCGCGGGTCCGCGCCGTGCGCCTGCCGCGTCCCGGGGCGGCGTTCCTACAGTCGTCGAAACGGCCTCCGGCGCCGGGGCAGCCGCTTCCGCCACCCTCCGCGCCCAGGAATCCCAGGAAGAGGCGACGCGATGAACGGGACGAAGCGGCCCCTGGGCCAGGAGGCGGGCACACCCCCGCCGATCGCTGCTCCCCGTCCCGGGGGCGCTCCAGATGTCCGGCCCCATCCCGCGCCGCGCGCCACCGCCCGGATCGTCACGCACGGCGGCCGCGGGCTGGCCCGGGACCGGCTGCGGCTCCTGGAGCGGTACGGGGCCCGCTTCCGGCGGGCCATGGCGGAGGTGGACGAGATGCTTCCGGTCGAGTGGGCCTGGCGGGAGGGGTGCCGGGGCGGCGCCGTCGACGTGCTCGCCGACCTGGCCGCGGTCCGCTTGTACCTCACCGGCGAGTGGGAGCGGGTGGAACCGCCGCTGATCGAGGGGTGGCCCGGCGCCCATCTGGCGCTCGCCCGGTGCGTGGCGTCCGGACTGCGCAGGCTGCCGACCCATCGAGGGCCGGTGGCGGTACGGACCGAGGTCGGCGAGGCGCTGGCACGGGGCTACCGGGACGCCCCGGCCGTCGTGGACCACGGGTTCTGGAGCGCGTCGGCGTCCCCCACGGCGCTCGCGGCCCCCGGCCCGGGGCTGGTCGCCTGGTCGCTCACCGGCCGGCGTACGGACTGGGTCGATCCGTACGGCCCCTTGCGGGTGGTGTTCACACCCGGCACGCGGTTCAAGGCGCTCGGGACGCCGGCACCCGCGGACGGACGCGGGCGGCGGGTGCTGCTGCGCGAGATGTTCCCCCAGGAGGACGCCGGGGCGGGTGGCGTGGGCGTCGAATGGCTGGACCGGACCACGGTGGTGGAGCTGAATCGGGCTGCCGCCGCGTCGACACCGGCACCGCTCGCC
Organism: Streptomyces sp. NPDC090025; assembly: GCF_044748125.1. NCBI lineage: Bacteria > Bacillati > Actinomycetota > Actinomycetes > Kitasatosporales > Streptomycetaceae > Streptomyces > Streptomyces sp. NPDC090025. Next base: position 211,776 of record NZ_JBIVFL010000008.1, read on the forward strand.
CACACCGCTTGCACGGGTCCGCGCGTCCGCGTCCCGGGATTCATGAACACCCCATGGACATAAGACGAATGAGTCACGAACATTCAGTGAACACTCCTCCTCCGGTAGGATTCGGCGAGCTGGGGAAGACCCGCCTCACCGATCCCACCACCCGCCTCGCAGCCAGGAGACATCGCGGTTCACTGCCCCGCAGCCACGCGTCCCGGAAATCCCTTCCGCCATGCCCTCGATCCGGCTCAAGCTGATTGGATGGCCGCCATGCAGCGCTCCGAGCCATCGACGCCGAACCATCAGGAGCCTTCCACGGAACCGGACTTCGCGCCGGACGCCGACCGTCTCGTCGGTCGGGCCGCCGAACTCGCCCTCCTCTCCGACCTCTTCGCCCCGGGCTCGACGCGCACCGCGCTGATGCTGACGGGCGAGGCCGGTGTCGGCAAGACCGCCCTGCTGGACACCGCGGCGCGGCGGGCCGCCCGGTCCGGATACACCGTCGTTCGGATCGCGGGCGCACAGTTCGGGCAGCGCCTCGGCTTCTCCGGGCTCGCCCAGCTCCTGCAGCCGCTCGCCGCGGCGGTCCCGCGCCTGCCGGCCCGGCAGGCGGCGACACTCAAGGCCGTCCAGGGTCTGTCCGACGAGCAGCCGCCCGAACTCCTCGCCATCTCCAACGCCGTGCACGCCCTGCTCGCTCTCGCCGCCGCCGAGGGCGAGCCCCTCGCGCTCGTCATCGACGACCCTGCTTGGCTCGACCGCCCCAGCGCGATGGTGCTCGGGACCGTGGCCCGCCAGGCCCGCTCTGGTTCCCCGGTCCTGCTCGCCGCCTCCAGAACCGGTGACGAATCGTTTCTGAGCAGCACCGGCATCCCCACCCACGAGGTGCGTGCCCTGGACGACGAGGCCGCGACCGCCCTGGTGGCGGATCGTTTCCCCGCCATGGCGGCCAGAGTCCGGCGGCGCCTGGTCGCCGAAGCCGCCGGAAACCCGCTGGCACTCCTGGAACTCCCCGTACCGCTGAACGAGGCCCAGCAGACGGAATGCGGACCGCTGCCGGCCGTGCTGCCGCTGTCCGAGCGCCTGCAGAGAATATTCTCCGTACGGGTCGCCGCCCTGCCGCGCCCCACCCAGGAACTCCTGCTGCTCGCCGTCCTCGACGGCCCCGGCGACCTGCACGTCCTGGAGCGCGCCGTCGACGGCCCGGACGTCCTCGCCCGGCTCGGGCCGGCCGAGCGCGCGGGCCTGGTCCGAGTGGACGCCACCACCGGCCGGCTGGTCTTCCGGCACCCGCTGACCCGCTCCGCCGTGATCGAGCTGTCCACCGCCGCCGAACGCCGACGCCTGCACCTCGACCTCGCCGAGGAGTTCCCCGAAGGCTCGGAGCGCCGGGTCCGTCATCTGGCCGCCGCCGCGGTCGGCACCGACGACGAGGTGGCCGTCCTCCTGCACGACGTGGCCTACCGGACCCTGCGGCGCGGCGACGCCGTCGGCGCCCTCACCGCCCTGCTCCGCGCCTCCGAACTCAGCGGCTCCGGGACCACGAAGGCCCGCATGCTCGCCGAGGCGGCGTGCCTCGGCGCCAACATCACCGGCGACCTGCGCAACGTACACGCCCTGCTGGACCACGCGCGCTCCGCGGACCCGGTCGGCGCGGACTCGCTGGCCGCGGCGACCGCGGCGGCCAGCCGGCTCCTGAACGGCGACGGCGACGCGGACACCGCCCACCGGCTCCTGGCCGGCGCGATCCGCACCCACGCCCACGCCGGCGGCGCCGACGACTACATTCTGCGCGAGGCCCTGCACACCCTGCTCATGGTGTGCTTCTTCAGCGGCCGCGCCGACCACTGGCCGGCGTTCGACAGCTCCGTCTCGGACGTCCTGCGGCGCACCCCCGACCCGCTCCTGAACGTGCTGCGCGGCGCCTTCGGCGACCCGGGCCGCACCTCACCGGCCGTGATCGACGTCCTGGACGTCCTCATCCACGGCCTCACCCGCGAGACGGACCCCCGGCGCATCGTGCGCACCGCCATCGCCGGCACCTACGTCGACCGCCTTTCCCACTGCCGCAGCGCGCTCCGCCGCGTCGCCGACGGCGGGCGCGACGGAGGCGCCGTCGCCACCGCCATCGAGGCCCATTTCCTGCTCGCCAACGACGCCTGGACCAGCGGCCAGTGGGAGGAGCTGCCCGAGCTCACCGACGCCGCACTGCGCTGGTGCGAGGAACACGACTACCACCTCCTCGGCTGCTCCGGGCAGTACCTGAGGGGCCTCCACGCGGCCGCCCGCGGCGATGACGCCAAGGCGACCCGGACGGCCGACCGGATCGACCGCTGGGGCACCCCCCGGGGGCTCGGAGCGCTCCACGTGTACGCCTCCCACATCCGGGCGCTGTCCGCGCTCGGTGACGCCGATTTCGACAGGGCCTACCGGCAGCTGCGCGCACTCGGCGCACCGGGCCGGCTGCCCGCGCCCATGCCGCACACGCTGTGGCTGTTCTGGGACTTCGCCGAGGCGGCGACCCGCACCGGGCACCAGACGGAGGCAGCCGAGCACATCGCGGCGATCAGGGCGTCAGCCGTCCCGTCGCTCTCTCCTCGGCTCGCCATGATGGCCGACGCCGCCGCGGCCATGGTCGCCACCGACGGTGCCGCCGACGCGCTGTTCGAGGCGGCCATCGCGGCCCCCGGCGCGGAACGCTGGCCGTTCGACTGGGCGCGGGTCTGCCTGGCGTACGGGGAGCGGCTGCGCCGGGCCAAGGCGGGCGGGGCCGCCGCGTCGCATCTGGAGGCCGCGCTGTCCACGTTCAGACGGCTGGGGGCCCAGCCGTGGTGCGCCCGCGCGGCCAACGAGCTCCGGGCGAGCGGAGTCCAGGTCACGAGCGTGATCGCGCCAAAGGAAGGCGGGGCGCCGCTGACCCCGCAGGAGCGGCAGGTGGCCCAGCTCGCGGCGACCGGGCTCACCAACAAGCAGATCGCCGCCCGGCTGTTCCTGTCCCCCCGTACCGTCGCGGCTCATCTGCGCAACGTCTTCCCCAAGTTGCACATCACCTCGCGGGCGGGGCTGCGGGACGCGCTCACCCGGATCGCCCCGCCGTGAGACGCGGTCCCCGTCCGGGGCGGGGTACCCGGTCAGGACCGGGCGTGCGCCGCCCGCCTGATCAGCTCGGCCACGGCCTCGGGACGCGACACGTGGACGGCGTGACTGGCGGGGACCTCGGTGACGGCGGCCCCGGCCCGTTCCGCCATGGCACGCTGGGCCTGCGGGGGGATCATCCGGTCCTCGCCCGCGACCAGGTACCAGCTCGGCTTCATCCGCCAAGCGGCCTCCCCCACCGCCCCGTTGACGGCTTCGACACCCCAGGGGACCTGCGCGTCGGCCAGGAACCGCGCGTCGTCCGGCGCCAGATCCGCCGCGAACGCCTCGGCGAACCGGTCACGGTCGAGGAGCAGGACGCCGTCGCGCGGCGGCAGGATCGGCGGGACGGGTGCGCCCGGCTCCGGATCGGCGCTCAGGGTGCCGACCGACTCGCCCTTGTCGGGCGCGAAGGCCGCGACGTAGGCGAGCGCGGCGACCTTGGGATGCAGCCCGGCCTCCGTGATCACGACACCGCCGTAGGAGTGCCCGGCCAGCACGGCCGGTCCGTCCAGGGAGTCGAGGAGCCGATGGGTGGCCGCGACGTCGCCCTCCAACGACAGGGTCGGGTTCTGCACGACGCCGACGTGGAATCCCTCACGGGTGAGGATGCGGTGCACGGCCTGCCAGCCGGATCCGTCGACGAAACCGCCGTGCACGAGGACGACGTTCTTCAAGGGGCTCATGTCCTGGCTCCTGTGGTGGGGAAGTGCCCTGTGGGGCAGGTGAGAAGCTAGCCCCGTTCCGGCACGGCGTGCTTCGGCAGAATGACCTATAGCCCGGACGCGCCGCCGGTGCCTCCCCGCGGCGGCGGTTCAGCCCGCCCGTGCCCACACCCCTTCGGGACCGCGCGGAGCGGACGCGGACGCGTGGCCGGAGGGCTCGCCGAGCCGATCGGCGCAGCCCAGTGCCTCCACGGCGGCGAGCAGCGCGGCGGCCAGGGCGACCGGGATCAGCGGGCCGGCCGGTGCCTGCGGAGCCGGGGCGCGGAACCACGCGTAGCGGTCGTCGCAGGCGGACCGGGGGCCCGGGACGACCAGCACGGAGCCCTGCCCCAGATAGCGGACCGCGGGGACCGCGCCCGCGCCGCGGGCGAGCCGGCGGGTGAAGTCGGCCCGGCTGTCCGGGGGCAGCAGGAATCCCGTCCGGCGGGCCCGGTGGTCCAGCACGACGGGCCCCAAGGGCCGGCCCTTTCGGAGCAGTTGGTCGAAGGCTTCGATGCCGACCCGCTGGTCGACCGAGACGACGTCGAAGACGCGGCCGGTGGACAGCGGGTAGGGCGCGCGGGGGTCGCTCGCCCACGCGTTCAGGCACGCTGCCGGGGCGTCGGCCGCCTCGGCCAGCCAGGCGAGGTCCCGCCAGGTCATCCTTCGCACGTCCTTCGCCTCTCTCCTGCAGCGCTGTCCGGCACTGAACGGCATGGACGGGGCCGCCGCGCGGGTGGCGCGTCGCGGGTCTCCCGGTCGTTCCACGGTAGGCGGCGGTGGCCTGGGCCGGCTTCGACCGAATGACCTAGAAAGGACGGTTACCGGTGTCCGGGGCGTTCCCGGACGGGGTGGGGAGACCGCCCAGAGCGTCGCGCAGGGCGCCGCGCGAGGTGATGTCCAGCTTGCGGAACGCGCCGCGCAGGTGGGCGGCCACGGTCCGGTGGGAGAGGAAGAGCTGGGCGGCTATCTGCTTGTTGCTGAGGCCGGTGGCGGCGAGCTGGGCGGTCTGCCACTCCTGCGGGGTGAGCGGCGCCTCGGCCCGCGCGGTGGCCGTGGCCGGGACGGGTGCCTGGCCGCTGGCCCGCAGCTCGCCCGCGGCGCGGGCGCTCCACGGGACCGCGCCCAGCCGCTCGAAGGTGCTCAGGGCGGCCTCCAGGTGGGGGCGGGCCGCCACGGACGCTTGCGCCCTGCGCAGGCGCTCGCCGTAGCCCAGGCGGATCCGGGCCAGGTCGAAGGGCCAGCGTTCCGCCCCGGGGGTGGCGACGGCCCGGTCGAACAGCGTGCGGTCGACGCCGTTCGGGTCGGCCAGCGCGGTCGCCGCCCGTACGGTCATCTCCAGCCGCGGCGAGAGGGCGGGGACACCCGCGTCCCGCAGGCCGGTCAGGAGGACCGCCGCCTCGGCGTGCCGGCCGGTGCGAGTCGCCGCCTCGGTGAAGTCCCAGACCAGCCGCAGGAGGTGCGGGACGTGCGGGGCGGGGCACCCGGCCGGGACGAACGGCGCCAGATGCCGGTAGGCGCTCTCGAAGTCGGCGCGGCCCAGCGCGGACAGGGCCTTGATGTGGGCGGAGTGGACGCGCAGCGCGCCGAGGCCGCGGGGGTTGCTCCAGGAGGCGAGGCGGTCGGCGACGCCCCGGGCGCCCTCGTCATCGCCGCGGGCGGCGGCGAGCAGACCCTGGTGGACGCGCCCGTTCCAGGCCTGGAGCCGGTCGTCGTGGGAGGCGCAGCGGCGCAGCGCGTCCTCGGTGAGTTCCGCGACCTCGTCCCAACGCCCCGTGGCGTAGGCATCGTCGGAGAGCAGCAGGAGGGCCGGTACGGCCGCGGCCACGGGCCCCGTGCCGCGGCCGGCGTCGACGACGCGCCGCAGGGCGGCGCGGCAGTCGGGGAGCCGGTCGACGTAGCCGGCGCAGGCTGCGACGCGGACGATCAGCGTGGGATCGGCCTGCTGGTGGAGCCCGGAGACGAGCCGGTCGAGCCGGGCCTGTTCGGGCCGGGCCGCGTGCACCGGATCGCCGATGGTGGCCCGGAGCAGCGGCAGCAGCGGGTCGGTGACGTGCGGGGCGGCCTGACCGAGGACGGTGTCGAAGGCCTGCCACAGCTCGGGGCGTCCGTCGGCCGCGCACACCGCCAGCAGGATGTGGAGGGCTTCGCGCAGCATGACCGCGTCGGCCGGGGTCGCCGGGACATGACCGGTGACGGCGCCGACCAGCAGCCGGTGGGCGCCGTCCGCGTCGCCGTCACGGTGGAGGAGTTCACCGGCGGCGGCCGCCGCCGCGGCCGGGGACGTCGCGCCCGATGGATCGAGGGCCGCGGCGTCGTCCAGGAGTACGCGTGCGGTGCGCAGGTCGCCGGTGGCGGTGGCGCTCAGGCAGGCCGCTTCGGCGAGCCTGCGCCCCCTGCGGGTGTCGGAGCCGCTGAGTTCGGCGGCCCGCAGCAGGGCGGCGACCGCGCCGGCGGCGTCGCCCCGGCGCAGGGTGGTGTGGGCCGCGTCGTGCACGAGGCGCGCCACCCGCTCGTCGGGTCCGACGGTGGCGCCCGCCAGGTGCAGGGCGCGGCCGGCCGATCCGTCCGGAAGCACCTCGGCGAGCGTCCGGTGGGCCCAGCGGCGTTCGGCGCCGGTGGAGAGTTCCATGACGGCCGACCGGGTCAGCGGGTGCCCGAAGACGAGACGGCCGGCGTGGGCGTCGACCCGGACGAGCCCCCCGTTCTCGGCAGGTGCCAGGGCGGCGGGGGTGCCCGGTTCGCCGCAGGCCCGGGACAGGGTGCGCAGGTCCCCCGTATCGTCGAGGACGGCGAGGAGGAGCAGCCTGCGCGTGGGTTCCGGCAGGGCTCCGACCCGTTCGGCGAAGGCGGTCCGCAGGCGATCGGTGAGCGGCAGGAGCGCGGGCAGGGCGCGTCGCTCGGTGCGCTGCGCGACGCTCAGCGACGCGGGGAGTTCCAGCAGTGCGAGGGGGTTGCCGCCGGCCTCCGCGAGGAGCCTGCGGCGAACCGTGGGGGTCAGGTCGGGGGATCGTTCGGCCACGAGTCGGGCGGCCGACTTCCGGTCGAGGGGTGCCAGTTCGTGCGTGCGCGCGCCCGTCTCGCAGAGCAGGGCCGGGTCCGGGCGGGAGGCGGCGAGCATCGCCAGGCTGGCGATGCCGGTCTGCCGGGCGACGGTCCCCAGGACGGCGGCGCTGGGGCGGTCCAGCCACGCGAAGTCGTCGACGATCAGGGCCAGCGGGCCGCGGGCGCCGCCGACGCGGAACAGCAGTTCCCGTAGGGAGTGGGCGACGGCGGGCAGTTCGTCCGGAGCGCCGGGGACGAGTCCCAGGATGGCGCGGAGCGTGCGGGCCTGCCGCGCCGGGAGGAGGTCGAGCTCGGAGGCGAGCGGAAGCAGGATCTGGTTCAGGCCGGCGTAGCCGACGTGCCGGTCGAAGCGTGCCCCGGCGGCTCGTACGACTCGGAAGCCGCGGGCTTCGGCGCGGCGGGCGGCGGTGTCGAGCAGCGCGCTCTTGCCGACTCCGGCGGCGCCGGTCAGTAACAGGGCGGCGCTGCGTGTCGTCGCCTCGGTCAGGAGCCTGTCGACCAGGGCCAGTTCGGCCGCGCGCCCGACGAGCCCGGCGGGCTGTCCGGCCGGGATCGCGGAGGCGGGGCCGGCCGCGGTGGGAGCGGGCGATCCGGCGGCGGACACGATGGCGGCCGCCGCGGGGGTGAGGGGGGAGGTCATCCGGGTGAGGTCGATCATGGTTCACCTGCAAGCGACGGTAGGAGTGGCGGGGAGAAGGCCGGGCGGGACGGGGCGGCGCCCGGGGGCCCTGGAAGGGGGAGCGCGCTCAGCAGCCGGCGGCCTCGCGGACGAGGTCCGCGACCGCGGCCGGCTGCGCGACGTGGAGGGCGTGGCTGCCGATGGCCTCTACGACGGTGGAGCCGGCGCGGCGGGCCATGGCCCGCTGGGCGGCCGGCGGGATCACGCGGTCCTCGGTGGCGACCAGGTACCAGCTGGTCCGGTGCCGCCACGCCGGTTCGGTGACCACACCGCCGACGGCGGCCACGCCCCAGGGGACCTGCGCGTCGGCCATGAACGCCGTCCGCCGAGCGGGCAGGTCGGCCGCGAACGCCTCGTGGAAGCGGTCGCGGTCCAGGAGCAGTGCGCCGTCCCGCCGGGTCCGCAGCGGCGGCTGCGGAGCGTCCAGGGGCGGGGCCGCGAGCAGGGTTCCGGCGGACTCGCCGCGGTCGGGGGCGAAGGCGGCGACGTACGCGAGGGCGGCGACGTTCGGGTGGATGCCCGCCTCCGTGACGACGACCCCGCCGTAGGAGTGCCCCACGAGGACGGCCGGGCCGTCGAGCGCGTCGAGCACGTCCCGGGTGGCCGCGACGTCGTCGCGGAGCGAGAGCGTCGGGTTCTGGACGACCCGGACGTGGAATCCGTCCCCGGCGAGCTCGGCGTGGACGCCCCGCCAGCCCGATCCGTCGACGAAGCCGCCGTGCACGAGCACGATGTTCCCGATGGTCGACACGCGCCCTCCCGGGGGTGGGGGACGCGCCGTCCACAGGCCCGTCCGGTGCCTCAAGTCAACGGGCCGGGCCGCTCGGGGACCACGCAGAACAACACGCAGAACTTGCGCGCGCCGGCATCCGCGTGCCGGTGTCCGCCGCGGCCGGCACCGGCACCGGCACCGGGAGCGGGACGCGGTGGGTCAGGGGGCCGGGGCCGCCAGATCGCGGCAGCGGTCGGCGGATTCCGCGTCGCCGATCGCGTCGAACACCTCGGCCGCCCGGGCGTACGCGCGTCCGCTCTCGGCTGCCCGGCCGTCCTCGGCCAGCAGGGACGCCAGGGTCCGCAGGGCGGTGGCCTGCGGGACGGGCAGCCGGGCCCCCTCCATCAGGTCGATCGCCTCCTCGGTCCGCGCGATGGCTTCGGCGCGGCGTCCGAGCAGGCCCAGGCACTCGCCGGCACGGGCCAGCGCGATCGGGCGGATCAGCGTCGCCACGCTCGGCCGCACGCCCGATTCGGGATCGGCGACCAGGGCGGACAGGTCGAGGTAGCTCCGCAGCGCCTCGGCGTGCCGTCCCGCGTCGCGCAGGCAGGTGCCGAGGGCGCCGAGGCACTGGCAGTAGGAGTCCAGGTCGCCGACGGCCCGGAACGACTCGGCCGCCCGGGTCTCCGCCTCGGTGGCCTCGTCGAGCCGCCCCAGCCGGCGCAGGGCACCACCGGCGTTGTGGAGCGCGGCGGCGCGCTGGGCGGTCGATCCGGCGCGTTCGGCGAGCACCCGGGCCTCCTCCGAGTAGCGCAGTGCGGTCCGCGGGTCGTCCCGTGGCAGCAGGTGGACCCAGGCGAGGGAGTTGAGCTGGTGGGCCTGCCGGACCGGGTCGCCGAGGGCGACGGCGGCGTCCACTCCGCGGGTGAAGACCTCGTGCCAGTGCGCCGCGTGCATCCAGCGGTCGGAGTACCAGTGGAGTGCCTCCGAGCATTCCAGGACGTCGGCGTGGCGGCCTTCGCCGGCCGCCGTCGCGAGCGCGCCCAGCCAGTTGTCCACGTTGGCGCGCAGCCACTGGTCGGCGGCCTCCTCGGTGGTCAGCCCGACGAGGTCGGCGTCGGGCCGCCGGGGGCGGCCGTCGGCCGATTCGAACCAGCGCCCGGCAGTGGTGGCCATCCGCAGCAGCCAGGACGTCGTACGCGCGGCGGCCGCCTCCCGCTCGGGTGCCGGGTCCTCGGCCCGGAGCCGCTCGCGGGCGAACAGTCCGACCAGGTCGTGGAAGCGGTGGCGGCCCGCCCCGGTGTCCTGGAGCAGGCCGAGGTCGATGAGTTCGTCGAGCACGTCCCAGGCGTCCTCGACGGTGGTCCCGGCGACGACCGAGGCGAGGGCGGGGTCGAAGTCGTGACCCGTGAGCAGGGCCAGCCGACGGAACATCCGGCGTGCGGGCGGAGCCAGTTGCTCGTACGACATGCCGAAGGCGGTGGCGATCCGCAGGTCCCCTGCCTTCAGCTGGTCGAGCCGGCCCTCCTCGTCGGACAGCCGCAGGACGAGATCGGCCGCGCTCCACGCGGGGCGGCTGACCAGCCGGTTGCCGACGATCCGCACGGCGAGCGGCAGCCCCCCGCACAGTTCGGCCAGCCGGCCGAGCACCGGGGCGGCGTCCGGGGCACCCCGGTCGCTGGTGATGCCGGCCAGCAGCCGGGTGGTGTCGGCCAGGGGCAGCGGGCCCAGGCCGAGGCGGCGCACCCCGGCCAGGCCACCCAGCAGGCGGCGGCTCGTGACCAGGGCCCGGCCCCGGCCGCCGGACGGCAGGAGCGGGCGGACCTGTTCCGCCGAGGCGGCGTTGTCGAGGACGACCAGCACGCGCCGCTCCGCGAGCCGCGCCCCGTACAGGGCGGCGGCCTCACCGGGGTCGGCGGGGATCTGCTGCTCGGGGACGCCGAGGGCGCCGAGCAGCGTCGCCAGGGCCTGTTCCGGGGGCAGCGGGCGGGCGGACATGCCGAAGAGGTCGACGAAGAACACTCCGTGCGGGAAGTGCGGTTGCAGGGTGTGCCCGACGTGCACGGCGAACGTGGTCTTGCCCAGACCGGCGGGCCCGGTGACGAGTCCCGCGAAGGCATCGTCCTCCGGACGCTCGTCCGTGAAGAGCCGCTCCGTCCAGTCGAGTTCGCTGTCGCGTCCGGTGAAGTCGCCTACGCCCGGAGGTAGTTCGCACAGGCCGGTGGGGCTGGCCCACCGGTCCTGGAGGCGCCCGTCGCGGGCCAGTTCGACGAGCCTCCTCCGGGCGGACGGGTCGAGCGCGAGGGCGTCCGCGAGGGCGACGACGGTACGGTGCCGGGGGCCTTTGCTCCGTCCGCGTTCCACGTCGGAGAGGGTGCGGGCGCTGACACCGGAGAGCTCGGCGAGCTGTTCGAGCGTCAGGTGGGCCGACTGCCGATGCCGGCGGAGCAGTTCGGCCAGGCGGGGTGTGGCGGCGATGGGATGCGCTCCTCATGCGTCGAGTTGCCCGATGCGTCGGACCCGGGCGCCGTACAGCCTAACCAACCAGAGCCATGGATATGCCCGTTGAGCGAGGGATGCGGACCCGCGGGTGTGCGTTACGCTGAGGTCACGGCCGAGGGCCGCCCCGGATGTTCCGCCGCCACGCGGCGGGCGAGGGCGCCGCCGCCTCGCCGAGTACGACGACCCCGCGGTGCGCACGAGGTACGGCGCCGCCGCGGCGCGCTCCCGGGCCCGCCGTCGCCGCACCCTCCGGCACCCCCGCGCCCCGCCCCGGCCGCCACCCGGCCCGGCACGGGCCCGAGTTCGCGCTCTCCTCCAGCCTGACGGATTGGAACAGTCGATGATCGATCGCAGGTGCAGGCGCTCCGGCTGCCGCTTCCCCCGTGGCCGGACGATCGGCCGGACCGAACGGCTCCGGCCCTGCTGTTCGCCCGAGTGCCTCGCGTGGCTGCGGCGGGCCCGTACCGTCGCGGCGGGCGCCGAGGGCCCGGCGGCCGAGGCCGAGGCACGGGAGCTGCTCGGCATCGCCCGGGCGCTCGACCGGCGCCGCCGTCCGGACGAACCCGTGCCGGAGCTGCCCCTGCAGCCGAACCCGCGCTGGGCCTACGCCGTCACGGCCGTCTGACCGGCCCCGCACTGCCCGGGGGCACTCTCCGGGCAGCCCCGAGGACGCGCCACAGGGCGCCCCCGCAAGCACCCCCGCGGGCGGCCGAGGCCCCCTGGCACCCGCTACACCCGGATCACCTGCGGCCCCAGCAGCGAGTAGCGGTGCGCCTCCGTCGCGGGCAGTGCGGTGTCGGTCACGATCGCCTCGAAGTCGCGGACCTCGGCGAACCGGCAGAAGCCGACCGCCCCGAACTTGGTGTGGACCCCGGCCAGGACGCGGCGCCGGGCCGAGCGCACCGCCTGGGCCTTCACCTCGCCCACAACGGGGTCCGGGGTGGTGAGCCCGTACTCGCGGGAGATCCCGTTGGCACCCATGTAGGCGAGGTCGACGACGAAGCCGGCCAGCATCTCGGTGGCCCAGTGGTCCACCGTGGCGAGCGTCCCGCCCCGCACCCGGCCGCCGAGCAGCAGCACCTGCACCCGGTCGCGCGCGGCCATCACGCCGGCGGTGGTGAGGGAGGCCGTGATGACGGTGAGCGGGCGGTCCTCGGGCAGCTCCTGAGCGATGAGCTGCGGGGTGAACCCCTCGTCCACGAAGACGGTCTCCGCCGCCCCGAGCAGTCCGGCGGCGGCCCGCGCGATCCGGATCTTCTGCGGCACGTGGCGGGCGGTCCGGGCCTCCAGTGTCGTCTCGAACCCGGCGCTCTCCACCGGATGCGCGCCGCCGTGCGTGCGCCGTACCATCCCGTGGTCCTCCAGGATCCGCAGGTCGCGCCGTACCGTCTCCACGGAGACCGCGAAACCCGCGGCCAAAGCCGTCACCTGCACGACGCCTTCGTGCCGGGCCTGTGTCAGGATCGCCCGGCGCCGCTCCTCCGATGTCACAGCGCACTCCTTCTCTCGTGGCGGGGAAGGTCCCGGGTCGGGCTTCCGGGGCCTCATGGATCGCCTGAACGGCCCGACGCCGCACCATGATCGGGCCCGGGCCGCCCGGCGCACATCGGCAGAATGGCCCAGAACGCGCGGCGGCGTCCGCCTGCCCGTTCGGGCAACCGGGCACCACGTGGGCGCCGTTCCCCCGCAAACGGGCGGCACGACGCCCCGCGCCACCCACCGCGACCGTCGTGACCTGCGCGGACACCGTCGGGCGCGCGGGCAGGAACGGGCAGGAAGCGCGCCTCGAACAGCCTGGTCAGTGCTGCCGGAGCCCGAGTACAAACATCCCACCGGGCCCGAACGGGCATGATGCACAAGGCTGGTGGAAGGTGCGGTGGCGACGGCGTGGACACCCAGGAGCGACGACGCAGGGTCCTCGGGATCATCCGGGGGTCGGGTGCCGTGGAGGTGGCGCGGCTCGCCGAACAGTTCTCCGTCGCCCGGGAGACGATCCGCCGCGATCTGCGCGCGCTGGAGCGGAGGGGGTTCGTCCGCCGCAGTCGCGGGGGCGCGCGGCCGGTGGAGAGCGCCGGCTTCGAGACGACCCTCGTGGAGCGCACCACCCGCAACGTCCCGCAGAAGAAGCGCATCGCCCAGGCGGCCGTGCGGCTGCTCGGCGACGCGGAGACGGTCTTCGTCGACGAGGGCTTCACCCCGCTGCTGATCGCCGGCGCGTTCCCCCGCGACCGCCCGCTGACCGTGGTCACCGCCTCCCTCGCGGTGGCGCACGCCCTGAGCGACGCGGAGCGGGCCACGGTCCTGCTGCTCGGCGGCCGGCTCCGGCCCGGGACGCTCGCGACGGTCGGCCCCTGGACGTCCCGGACGCTCGCCGGCCTCGTCCTCGACCTGTGCTTCGTCGGCGCCAACGGCATCTCCCGGGAGCACGGCCTCACCACCCCCGACCCGGCGGTCGCCGAGGTCAAACGGCATGCCGTGCGCGGGTCCCGGCGCCAGGTCCTGGTCGGCGCGCACACCAAGTTCGGCGTCACCGGGTTCTGTCGGTTCGCGGAGGTCCGGGACGTCGAGGCGATCGTCACCGACACCGGCCTGTCGCCGACCGAGGCACACCGCTACTCCCTGCTCGGCCCGCAGGTCATCCGGGTCTGAGCGGTCACCGCCGCCCTCACCGATTCGGTTCCGGTCCGACCTGATCCGATCCATTCCGTTTCGTTGCACATCCTTCCGATCCGTTCAACTGCGTTCCCCTTCCTTCCCTTGTGTTCCGTTCAGATCCGATCCGATGCGTTTCACCCCTCCCCGTCACCCGCAGCAGCCACTCGCAGGAGTCCGCCATGCCTGTCCCCCGTCCTCCCCGTCCTCCCCGTGACCTGTCCCGCGGCCGACGGCGTGCCCTCGGCGTCCGCGTCGCGGCGGTCGGCCTCGCCGGAGCGCTCCTCGCCGCCTGCAGCGGGGCCGGCGGCGCCTCGTCCGCCGACGGCGACACCCTCGACGTCCTCATGGTGAACAACCCGCAGATGGTGCAGTTGCAGAAGCTGACCGCCGCGCACTTCACCAAGGAGACCGGGATCCAGGTCAACTTCACGGTGCTGCCCGAGAACGACGTCCGCGACAAGATCAGCCAGGACTTCGCCAACCAGGCCGGCCAGTACGACGTGGCGACCGTCAGCAACTTCGAGGTGCCCGTCTACGCCAAGAACGGCTGGCTGCACGCCCTCGACACGTACGTCGCCCGGGACGCCGCCTTCGACCAGGCGGACGTCCTGCCGCCGCTCACCAAGTCCCTGACCGCCGCCGACGGCAAGCTGTACGCCGAGCCGTTCTACGGCGAGTCGTCCTTCCTCATGTACCGCGAGGACGTCTTCGCGGCCAAGGGCCTCACCATGCCGGAACGCCCGACCTGGCAGCAGGTCGCCGGCCTCGCGGCCCAGGTGGACGGCGCGAAGCCGGGGATGAAGGGCATCTGTCTGCGGGGGCTGCCCGGCTGGGGCGAGCTCACGGCCCCGCTGACGACCGTGGTGAACACCATGGGCGGCACCTGGTTCACCAAGGACTGGCAGCCCCGGCTGACCGCGCCGGAGTTCAGGAAGGCCACCTCGTTCTACGTGGACCTGGTGCGCGAGCACGGCGAGGCGGGCGCTCCCCAGGCCGGGTACGCCGAGTGCCTGAACAGCCTCACCCAGGGCAAGACGGCCATGTGGTACGACGCGACCGCCGCCGCCGGCTCCTTGGAGGCGAAGGACTCCCCCGTGCGGGGGAAGATCGGATACGTGCAGGCCCCGGTCGACCGGACGGAGAGTTCGGGCTGGCTGTACACCTGGGCCTGGGGCATCCAGAAGGCATCGAAGAAGTCCGACAGCGCCTGGAAGTTCATCTCCTGGGCCTCGGGCAAGGAGTACGAGCGGCTGGTCGGCGAGCAGGTCGGCTGGGCCGACGTCCCGGCCGGCAAGCGGGCGTCCACCTACCGCGACCCTCGGTACAAGGAGGCGTCGGCGGCCTTCTCCGACGTGACCCTGCGGGCCATCGCGTCCGCCCGTCCGGACGCCCCGGGCGTGCAGGAACGCCCCGCGCCCGGCATCCAGTTCGTCGGCATCCCCGAGTTCACCGACCTGGGCACGAAGGTCTCGCAGGAGATCAGCGCCGCCATCGCGGGCCGTCAGTCCGTCGACGAGGCCCTGGCGAAGGGCCAGGCGCTCGCCGAGAAGGTCGCGGAGGAGTACCGGTGACGACGTCGGCGCGCACCACCGTGAACGCCCCGCCGCCGGTGGCGGGCCGGCCCCGGCCCGCCGGGCCGGCGAGGCGCGCCACGGGCCCGGGCCGGGCGGTGGCGTGGGCGACGCGCGCGCCCCTGCTGCCCGCCCTGGTGTTCCTGATCTGCGTCACCCAACTGCCCTTCGTGGCCACACTGGTGATCTCGCTCTTCGACTGGAACTCGCTGGACCCGGACGCCCGGCGGCTCAGCTGGTTCGCGAACTACCGGACGGTGGTGACCGATCCCGCCCTGCGCGAGTCCGTCCTCACCACCGTCGTCCTGACCGTCGGCGTGGTCCTGGCGTCCGTGCTCCTCGGGCTGCTGCTCGCGCTGCTCATGGACCGGACCTTCCGCGGCCGGGGCATCGTCCGCACCCTGATGATCACGCCGTTCCTGCTGGTCCCGGTCTCCGCGGCGCTGCTGTGGAAGCACGCCCTGTACAACCCGGAGTACGGACTCCTCAACGGGACGTGGAGCTGGATCGCCGGGCTCTTCGGCGACGGCGCACCCGCGCAGCCCGACTGGATCTCGGACATGCCGCTGCTCGCCGTCGTCGCGGCGCTGGTGTGGCAGTGGACGCCGTTCATGATGCTGATCCTGCTGGCGGGGCTGCAGAGCAGGCCGCAGGAGGTGATGGAGGCGGCGCGGCTCGACGGGGTGTCCGGACCGCAGATGTTCCGCTACGTGACCCTGCCGCACCTGCGCCGCTACCTCGAACTCGGGGTGCTGCTGGGCTCGATCCACATCGTGCAGAACTTCGACGCGGTGTTCACCATCACCTCGGGCGGCCTCGGCACCGCCAACCTGCCGTACACCATCTACCAGACGTTCTACCAGGCCCACGAGTACGGACTGGCCTCGGCGGCCGGCGTGCTCGTCGTGATCGGGACGATCGTGATCGCCACGTTCGCGCTGCGGGTGGTCTCGTCCCTGTTCGACGAAGAGGTGAACCGCCGATGACCGTGCTCGCCCCCGTGCCCCCCGCCACGCGTCACGCGCTCCCCCCGGCGGCCCGCCGGGCCCGGCGCCGCTCGGCCCGGCTCGGTCTGGTCGCCTGGTGCGCCGGAATCCTGTTCTGCCTGCCGGCCGCCTGGATGGTGCTGACCTCGCTGCACTCCGAGCCGGACGCGGCGACCAGTCCGCCGTCGCTGGGCGCGGCCCTCACCCTGGACGCGTACCGTGCGTTCTTCGGCGCCGGAGGGGGCGTCGATCCCTGGCCACCGCTGATCAACTCGACGACGGCGAGCGTCTGTTCCACCTTGCTCGTGCTGGTGCTCGCGCTGCCTGCGGCGTACGCGCTGTCGATCCGGCCGGTCCGCAAGTGGACCGACGTGATGTTCTTCTTCCTGTCCACGAAGATGCTGCCGGCGGTGGCCGGTCTGCTGCCGGTGTACCTGTTCGCGAAGAACGCCGGGATGCTCGACAACATCTGGCTCCTGGTCGTCCTGTACACCTCGATGAACCTGCCGATCGCGGTCTGGATGCTCCAGTCGTTCCTGGCCGACGTACCGGTGTCGATCATCGAGGCGGCGCAGGTGGACGGGGCACGGCTGCCGACGGTCCTGGTCCGGATCGTCGCGCCCGTCGCCGCGCCGGGCATCGCGGCCACCGCGTTGATCTGCTTCATCTTCAGCTGGAACGAAATGCTGTTCGCCCGGGTCCTGACCGGGGTCACCGCGCAGACCGCGCCCGTCTTCCTGACCGGGTTCGTGACCAGCCAGGGCCTGTTCCTCGCCCAGCTGTGCGCCGCCTCGGTCGTCGTGTCCCTGCCGGTGCTCGCCGCCGGTTTCGCCGCCCAGGACAAGCTGGTCCAGGGCCTCTCCCTTGGAGCCGTCAAATGAGGGCAGCGATCGTCGAGGCGCCCGGCAAGGTGTCGGTCACCTCGCTCCCCGACCCCGCGCCCGGACCCCGTGACGTGGTCGTCGCGGTGGCCGCGTGCGGACTGTGCGGGACCGATCTGCACATCCTGCGGGGCGAGTTCGCACCCACCCTGCCGATCGTCCCGGGGCACGAGTTCGCGGGCGAGGTCGTCGCGCTCGGCGCGGAGGTGACGGAGCTGGCCGTCGGCGACCAGGTCGCGGTCGACCCCTCGCTGCCGTGCCACGAGTGCCGCTTCTGTCGCGCGGGCCGCGGCAATCTCTGCGACCGGTGGGCGGCCATCGGGGTCACCGTGCCGGGCGGGGCGGCCGAGTACGCCGTCGCGCCCGTCGCGAACTGTGTGCGCCTGCCCGAGCACGTCGACGCCCGCGACGCCGCGCTGATCGAGCCGCTGTCCTGCGCGGTGCGCGGCTACGACGTGCTCAGCGGCACCCTCGGCGCGCAGGTGCTGATCTACGGCTCGGGCACCATGGGGCTGATGATGCTGGAGCTGGCCAAGCGCACCGGGGCCGCCACCGTCGACGTCGTCGACGTCAACCCCGACCGCCTGGCCACCGCGCACCTGCTGGGGGTCTCCGGCACCGCCGCGACGGCCGCCGCGCTGGATCGGGACGGCGGCTGGGACGTGGTCGTCGACGCGACGGGCAACGCCGCGGCCATCCAGGACGGTCTGGGCCGGGTCGCGAAGGGCGGTACGTTCCTCCAGTTCGGCGTGGCCGACTACGCGACGACCGCCGTCATCGAGCCGTACCGGATCTACAACCAGGAGATCACCGTCACCGGCTCGATGGCCGTGCTGCACAGCTTCGAGCGGGCCGCCGCCCTCTTCGCCTCCGGCGTCCTCGACCCGGCCGTCTTCATCAGCGACCGGCTGCCGCTGGAGCGGTATCCCGAGGCCATGGAGCGGTTCGCGGCCGGCCTGGGCCGCAAGATCGTGGTGTGTCCGTGAGCGGTGCCGTCCGGGCGGGTGAGGCCCCGGTCCTCGTCGTCGGCGAGGCCCTGACCGACCTCGTGCCGGAGCCCGGCGGCGCGCTGCTGCCGCGCCCCGGAGGGGCGCCAGCGAACGTGGCGGTGCGGCTGGCCCGGCTGGGGGTGCGCACCGTGTTCGCCGGCACGTTCGGCGACGACGCGTTCGGCCGCGCCAACGAACGGCGGCTGCGTTCCTCCGGCGTGGAGCTCGGCCGCTGCGGGCACTCCCCCCGGCCGACCGCGCTGGCGGTCGCGGACCCGGCGCCGGACGGGACGCGCTACCACTTCCACCTCCAGGACACCGCCACCTTCGCGCTGGGCTCCGTCGAGGTCCGGCCGGGGGACTTCTCCGCCGTGTACGCGGGCGGTCTGGCCGCGGTCGTGGCCCCGGCCCGCGCGGGCGTCCTCGCGACGGCCCGGGCGGCGGCCCGCCACTCGGTGCTCGTCGTGGACCCCAACGTCCGCGCGGACCGCACCCTCGACCCGGCGAGCGGCCCGCGCCGCCTGCGCGAGCTGTGCGTGCTCGGGCACGTCGTGAAGGTCAGCGACGAGGACGCCGCCCTGCTGTGGCCCGGCGATCCGCCGGAGACGTCCTGCCGGGCACTGGCCGCGGGGGGCCGACTGGTCCTGCTGACCCGGGGCGCGCGGGGCAGCACGGCCTTCCTGCCGGGCGGGTCCCAGGTCTCCGTACCGGCCGTGCCGGTGGCCGTGGCCGACACCATCGGGGCGGGCGACGCGTTCACGGCGGCGGCCCTGGCGGCACTGCTGCGCGAGGGGACGCTGCGGACCGGTGGTGCGGCCGCCGTGACCGCCCACGGGGCCCGCGAGGCCCTGGAGCAGGCGGCACGGGTCGCGGCGGCGGCGCTGGCCGGGGCGTAACGACGGGGCGGTGCTCAGGGCCGGTCGTGGGCGGCGGGAGTGCTCACAGCCGGCCCAGGGCCGCCACACGGTCCCGGACGAGGGCCGCCGCGTGGTGCAGCACGGCGTACTCGTCCGGTGCGAGCTCCCATTCGACGACCTCGGGGAGTCCCCGCGCGCCGACGGCGACGGGGACCCCGACGTGGACGTCGCGCAGGCCGTACTCGCCGTCGAGGCCGACGGAGGCGGGCCAGCTCGCCGGGTGCCCGTGGACGAGGTCGTGGATCATGCGGGCGACTCCGCCGGCCGTGGTCCACTCGGTGGTACGGGTCACCCCCAGGCGGCCCCATCGGGTGTAGAAGCCGCGCAGTTCGGCGAGGATCCGCGCCCGCGCCGCGGCGGGGAGCCGGACGGGCGCGCCGCGCACGAGGATACGGTCGAAGAGCGCGACGAAGGCGTCGCCGTGCTCGCCGACCACCCAGGCCGTGACGTCCGCCGGATCCTCGTCGAGGGCGCGGGCGACGGCGGCGCGCAGCCGCAGGGTGTCGTTCCAGGCATAGCCCAGGACGCGCCGGCGGTCGATCCGCCCGCACCGGCACAGCCACCCCGCGAACACGTCGACGGGGTTCGTCACGACGATGACGTGCCCGGGCCAGTCCGGGGGGAGTTTGGCGAGCTCGCGGAAGTAGGGGTGGACGACCTCCGCGTTGAGGTCCAGTGCCTCGACGCGGGCCGTCCGGGGCACGAACGGGGCGGCGGCGGCCATGACGACGACGTCCGCGTCGTGCAGGTCGGCCGCGCCGCCGCGGGTCACGAGCCGGGTTCGGCCCAGCGGGGCGAGGGATTCGGCGTCCATCAGCAGGCCGCTGACGGAGTCGGGGTGGCGGCCGATGAGCGCGAGTTCGTAGGGGTCGGGGGCGGTCAGGAGGAGGTGGGCGAGGGCGGAGCCGACGCCGCCCGCCGCTCCGACGACGGTGATCCTGGGGGCGTTCACGGCGTGCCCGGGGCGCGCCCGACGACGGCGGTCCAGCCCAGGCCACAGGCCGGGCGGCCGGGGCCGGTGGGCAGGCGGTCGTACGCGGCGACGAGGTCGGGGCCGTCCCACCCCGCCAGGCGGGGGCGGATCGCCTGGAGTGTGGCCCGGTACAGGGTGTCCCAGGGCGAGCCCTCGTCGTAGAACGGCACCTCCATGGTGACGTCCTGGACGTCGAGGCCCGCTCGCCGCACGGCGTCGGGAAGTTTGCGGCCGAGGCCGTAGTCGATGCCCTGGGATCTGCCCCAGCGGCACCAGTCGGCCCAGAAGCGGCGGTGTTCCGGCCGGCCGAGGAGGGCGGCGCCCACGTCGGGTTCGACCAGGACCAGGGCACCGCCCGGCGCCAGGGCGGCCGCCATCCTGTCGACGACGGACTCCCACTGCGGCAGATGGTGCAGGAGCGCGGAGGCCGTGACGACGTCGAAGGCGGCGGGCGGGAGTTCGTCCTTGACGGCGTCGACCCGTCGGATCTCCAGCGGGGGGCGGGCAGGCCCGTCGAGGAAGCTCAGGTCGATGTCGGTGGCCAGGACCTGCCCCTCGGGCCCCGTCCGTCCGGCCAGCCACGCGGCGACCGTGCCCGTCCCCGCGCCGAGTTCGAGACAGCGCAGTCCGGCACGGAGGCCCGCTTGGGACAGGGCGCGCCGGTGCAGGGGGTCCGTCAGGCGGGCCAGCAGGTCAAGGCGGGCACGTTCGGCCTCCCCCGCGCCCGCGAAGACGTACGAGGAGTCCGGTGCGGGCTCTGGGGGTGGGTCACCGTGCATGAGCAAGTCGTCCCTTCGGGCGCGTTGCGGTGAATCCCCCCGAGGGCCGGACGGGCGCTCGTGAGACGGGCCCGGGGCCCGCCCGCCTTCGCGGTGGCCTTCCGTGACGTTCATGTTCGCCGCGGGCGTCCGGCGCCGGGAACGCGTCACCGGCCCACGCTGCCCGTTCGCACGGGGCCTCTGCCCGGACGTGCCGAGTTCCGCCGGTACCGTCCGCGAGGATGGGCGCATGGACAAGGTGACGGCGCTGACCCCCGCCGCCTCGGCGGGCGACTGGCACGAGGCGTTCACCGCCCTGCACGGGGCCAGCCGGGTGTGGGTGCCCGACCGGGCCGCCCCGTGGACCGGGCGGCTCGACTGGCGGCGGTCACCGGGCTACGCCCTCGCGCTGTGCGCCGGCGGCCGACAGACGGTGACCCGGAGCGCCCGGCACATCGAGCGCGATCCGCGCGGCACGTACGAACTGCTCGTGCCGCTGGCCGGGGCGGCCCAGGTCGAGCAGGGCAGCGCCTCGGGCAAGGTCACGCCCGGTGTCATGGCCCTTTGTCCGGTGGACCGGCCGCTGGTCTTCGCGCACGACGCGGGATTCCGCTCGGTGTCGCTGATCGTGCCGGGCCGCGAGGTCGTCGCCCGCAGCCCCGCCGTCGCGCGGGCGCCCCGGCTGTTCGGCGCGGACGCGGGACTCGGCCGGGTGGTGCGGTCCATGGTCACCACGCTGCACGAGGAGCGGGACGCGCTCACCGACACGCTCTTCGACCTCGCCTGCGAACGGCTGCTGGATCTGGTGTGCCTGGCGGCGGACGGGGCCACCGACACGGCTCCGACCGGGGAACGGGCCAGGACCGAGGCCGCGATCCGCCGCCACGTCCGCCGCCACGCCGCCGACGCCGGTCTGGACGTCGGGGGCATCGCAAGCGCCCTCGGCTGGTCGACCCGGTACATCCAGCAGGTGCTCCGGGACGGGGGGACGACCGCGCGCGATCTGGTCCGCCGTGAGCGGCTGCTCCTGGCCCGGACCCGGCTGTCGGCTCCGGGCTGGGCCGACCGGTCGGTCGCGGACATCGCCCACGCCTGCGGCTTCGGCAGCCACGCCGCGTTCAGCACGGCGTTCCGGCGGGAGTTCGGCCTGACACCGCGCGAGGCCAGGCGGGCGGCCCTCGCGCCGACGGAGCGGGACGGGGAGCCGGTCGGGCGCGCGGCGGGCGGTCACGTGCCGGTCGGGGTGAAGTAGCGGCGCGGGTTGTCGACCAGCATCGTCGTGAGCTGCTCCTCGGTGACGCCCGCCCGGCGCAGCGCGGGGAGCACCTGGTCGTGCAGGTGGGTGTGGTGCCAGTCCGGGGCGACGGCCTCGCGGACGCCCGGCGGGAACCAGTCGATGTGGCACGAGGCGTCGTGCGAGAGGACCATCCGGTCGGCCAGGCCCTCCCCGGCGAGGGCGGCGACGGTCGCCACCCGCTGGTCGCCGGGGAGCAGCAGGTCGAGGCCGAAGCGGTCCATGCCGAGGTACGAGCCGTTGTCGACGAGCCGGTGCAGGTAGTCCAGGTCGGCGGTGTCGCCGCTGTGTCCGATGACGACCGCGCCGAGGTCCACGCCCTCCCGGCGCAGCACCTCCTGCGCGGTGAGTCCGGTGCGGGCGGCCGCGGCGGTGTGGACGGTGATCGGTGCTCCGGTCCGCAGATGGGCCTGGGCGACGGCCCGCATGACCCGTTCGACACCCGGGGTGAGTTCGGCCTCGATGGCGCATTTGAGGAAGGCGGCGCGGATGCCGGTGCCGGCGATGCCCTCTTCGAGCTCGCGGACGAAGAGCTCGGTCATGCCGTCGGGGCCGCCGAGCAGGGTCCCGGGCCCGTGGTAGCGGAAGAAGTCCGGGATGTCGCCGAGGGTGTACACCCCGGTGGCGGCGACGATGTTCAGGTCCACCTGTTCGTTCACCCGGGCGACCCGGCGCACGTCCCGCCCCAGGCCGATGACGGTGGGGTCGACGAGGGTGGTGACGCCGGTCGCGGCCAGGGCCTTCAGCCGGGTCACGGCGTCGGCGACGCGCTCCTCCTCGTCCCAGGTCTCCGGCATGCTGCGCCGGAACTCCTCGCTGAGGACGAAGACGTGCTCGTGCATGAGGACGGTGCCGAGGTCGGCGAGGGCCACGGGCCCCCGGACGGTGGGGATGGTGGGGCCGGAGGGGGCGGCGGGTGCCATGGTGGGTCCTTCGGTCTGCTCGTGGCCGAGCCCGAGGATCCCGCGGCCCGGTCCGCTGGAACGGTGACGCGGTCCACTCTCGGGGAGCCGTGGCCGGGGCGGCTTTCGCCCCGGCGCACGCCGCTTGTCCGGGGACGCGTGGTGCCGCCCGCGCCGCCGCGGGCGCCTGACTCACGGCCCGGGAGAGGGTCGCCCCGGCGGCCGGCGCGAGCCGGATGCCGTCCTCGTCGGGTGCCCGTGAGCACGTGGGCCGCCGACCCGTTCGCCGGCGAGCAGGCGAGGCGCCCCCTGCACCGCGCCCTCGGCCACCTGGGCCGCGACTCCTTCGACGAGCGCTTCGCGTACGGCTTGGCCGCGTTCCGCACACGACGCTGGACGCGCCGGGCCGAGCACGCGCGGGGTGCGGTCAGGCGTCGAACTCCGTCAGTTCGCGCGGGAGCGAGAACCGCAGGCCCTCGCGCGCGACCCGCACCGTGCTCACCTCCGGGTAGCCGCGCGCGGCCAGCTCCGCGAGCACGGCCTCGACAGACTCGGCGGGCGCCGAGGCACCCGCCGTCACCCCGACGACGTCGACGCCCGCCAGCCACCGGTCGTCGATCGCCGCCGGATCGTCGACCAGGTGGGCCGGGGTGCCACCGGCCCGCGCCACCTCCACCAGGCGCCCCGAGTTGTGGGAGTTCACGTCGCCCACGACCAGCACGAGGTCGGTCGCCTCGGCCAGCTTCCGCGCGCCCGCCTGCCGGTTCTGCGCGGCGTAGCAGATGTCGTCGCTCGGCGGGTCCTGGAGCCCGGGGAAGCGCCCGCGCAGTTCCGCCACGACCCGTGCGGTGTCCGCCACGGCGAGCGTGGTCTGCGCGAGCCACACGAGCCGCCCCGGGTGCGCGAGCTCCAGCGTGCGGGCGCCTTCGAGACCGTGCACGACGTGGGTGCGTCCGGGCGCCGCTCCGACGGTGCCGACGACCTCGTCGTGGCCCGGGTCCCCGATCAGCAGGATGTCGTAGCCGAGGCCCGCGTACCGCCGGGCCTCGCGGTGCACCTTGGTCACCAGCGGGCAGGTGGCGTCGACGGTCCGCAGGCCACGGCCCGCCGCCGCGTCCCGTACCGCCGGAGCGACGCCATGGGCGGCGAGGACGAGCACCCCGCCCGACGGGACCTCGTCGACCTCCTCGACGAACACCGCGCCCAGGTCCCGCAGCCGCTCCACGACCCGCCGGTTGTGCACGATCTGACGGCGCACGTAGACGGGTGCCCCGTGCCGGGCGAGGGCGAGTTCGACGGTCTCGACGGCACGGGCGACCCCGGCACAGAATCCGCTGGGCGCGGCGAGCAGCACTCTCCCCATGACGTCCTCCAGGAATCGTCCGTTGAGGGGAGGGAAACACGGACCACCGCGCCGGTCTCCCGCCCGGCCCGAACCATGCCCCGAGGGGCACCGGGCCCGCCCGAACGGGCGCGGTTCCACGGCGCGGACCTGAAGGGTGTTGCGGAAGGCCCGTTTCGGGCCGTTCAGTCCCCGGCACCGGACCCGTCCCCCGCTCCGTCCCCGTGGCGGGTGGGGCCGAGGTCGAGGAAGTGCCGCTTGAGTTCGGTGGGCACCCAGACACTGACCCGGCGCGGCAGGTCGTTCTCGAAGAGTTCGCGGCTCTTGGGCCGGTAGGTCGCCGGGTTGAGCCAGTTTCCGGGGTTCCACCAGGCAGTGGGGTTGTGCGGCGTGAGCGCGGCCTTCCAGTCGACGTCGAGGTGCAGGAGCGTGAGGTCGCGGCCGGTGGTCTTGAGGCCGGTGGTCTCGGCGTCGCGGGCGCTGAAGGGCGCCTCCTCCGTGTCCCAGGTGAGGTGGTCGAGGCCCAGCATGGGGCCGACGTTGTCGTGCGAGCCGAACGGCACGAGCTGTGTCGCGAGCTGGAGCCAACTGCCGGCGAAGAAGCCTTCGAGGACCTCCGTGTTGAATCCGGCCCTGGTGGAGCGGGTGAAGGTGTTCTTCAGCATCGCCTCGTCGACGCTGCGGCCGCCCTCGCGCACCTCCGTGACGTCCATCATCAGTTCCAGGTCGGCCCGGAGGCTGGAGAATCGGCCGGGCACCTCGATCTCCACGGCGACGCCGTCGGTGACCAGTCGGCCGAAGTGCGCACCGAGGAAGGGCTTGTTGACGACCGCCGCGGCCTGCCGGAGCAGGTTCATCCGCGGGTTGAACCAGCCCGACCCCGGCGGCGGGTCGGAGACGTGGTTCTGCCACAGGGCGGAGGCGTACGCGGCGAGGTCCCCCGCGCCCTGGACCCTCGCGGGGTAGGGCGCCGCGGCCGGCAGGACCAGCCGGGAGACCTTCGCGCGCAGGTCCGACAGGCCGGAGAAGCCGAGCGGCTGGACCGACGCGAGCAGCCCCGGCCGGAGCGCCTCGGCGCGGGCGAAGTCCAGCCCTTCGCGTACGGAGGACAGCGGCACGTCCACGGCGAGCGGCCTGGTGGTGATCCGGGGCAGCTCGGAATCCCAGTGGGGCGGGACGAGCCCACGGGACGCGGGGGTGCCGGGAGTCTCCGGGATGCCGGGCGCGTCGGCCGGGCCGGGGTTCCGCACCGGGTCGGGGGTGGCTTCGGAGAGCCCGGATTCGAGGTCGGGCACGTCCCGGTCGGACACGTCCCGGTCGGACACGTCCCGTTCGGGCACGTCCTGTTCGGGCGTCCGACGGTCGGCTCCGGGTGTACCGCTGACGGTGGCGGGACCCGGCTCGGGGGCCGTGGCGGGCCCGGGGGCGCCCTGGAGCCGAAGCATGGACACGTCGTGACGGGTGATCAGCGTTCCCGTCCGGGCAGGGGTGACGTCGTGGACGCGGACGCCCTGGAGGGTGCCGAGGGTCGCGGCGTCGATCATGGCGCTCGGGGCGCTCTCCTCGGTGATGCGGGCGGACCAGGTGACGGTGCGGGCGAACTCGCCGGTCTGGTGGGCGGCCCGGTCGAGAGTGGTGCCGAGGGCGGCCTCCTCGCTCTCCGTCAGGGCGGCCTTGCGGGCGGTCTGGCCGTAGTGGGTGAGGTTGAAGTTGTTCCACCAGCTGTTGAGGGCCCTGGAGTACGGCATGTAGCCGTACCAGCCCCGTGCGAGGTCCACGCCGTGCCGGGCGGCCCGCTTGCTGTTCTCGCCGCGCCAGGTCTCGGCCCCGTATCGCAGGCCGTGCCGGCTGCGGGGCACCAGGCCGGTGAACACCGGGTCGGACAGCTCGGCCCTCAGCTCGACGTGGAACGTGCGGTTGACGGGCAGGAAGGTCGGTACGTCGACGCCGGCGCGTTCGACGACGAGGCGCGCCCGGTGGGTGACCGGGACGGAGACGGTGTGTCCGTCGGGCAGCAGTTCCATGGCGGCCGCGGTGTTCAACGGGCCGAGGACCTTGCCGACTTCGTCGAGGACGGCGTCGGCGGTCGCCTCGTCGTACTCCGCCCTGATCCGGTCGTGCACGGCGTCGGTGAGCACGCCGATGTCCGGGGCCCGGTAGATCGACTCGGCCTGGAGCGAGCCGATCTGCTCCTGGGGCAGTTCGTAGGCGACGGAGGTGTCACGCCGTACTTCCAGGTGCTCGGGCATCAGGCCGAGTCCGGTGGCCTGGAGCGCGGTCATCACGGTCCGGCCGTGGCCGACGACGTCGCCGGTGGTCGAACGTCGCCCGTAGGTCCGCAGCCGGTCGGTGTGCCAGAGCGTGACCGTGGCCGTGAAGCGGACCGTGGCCCGCCCGACGGCCAGGGTGTCGGCCTCGATGGTGCCCCGGCCGATGTTTCCGCCCCGGCCCGTGAACTGTCCGGTGGTGTTCTCCCGCCGGTAGGTGAGCTGCGGTTGCGGCATCACCTGCCACGGCTGGTACGGCTCCGGCGCGGCGGGCTCGGTCTCCTCCGCCGCCCCGGCGCGGCGCTCGGCGTGCCCGCCGGGCTCCTGGTGGGGCAGGACCGGTGCGCCGAGCGACAGCGGCAGGCGCAGGCGCAGCCCGGCGAAGAAGCCGGTGGTGGTCTCCTTCGCGAGTTCGGCGGCGGTGCTCACGCCCGCGTCGCTGTAGGTGCCGAAGCCCTTCGGTACGGCGACGGTCTCCACCCGCTCGACGGCGGCCCGCAGTTCGACGGTGCCGTGCACCTTGTGTCCGGTGGTGGCCCATTCCAGGGTGTGCTGGTGGGCGAGTTCGCCCTTCCAGATCCTGGTCGGGCGCTGCCGAAGGGTGGGCATGGCCACGACCGCGGCCGCCACGGCCTGCTCGATGCCGGTGCGGGTGTGCGGCGACAGGCGCAGACCGAAGTCCTGGCCCAGGGCCTGGAAGAGGGAGACGATCTCGGCGGTGACACCGTCGCCGGCGGCCTCCACGAAGATCTCCGGCGGGAACTCCGCCGGAGGCTCCGTGGCGGACCCCGCCACGGACTGAGCCGGGGGCGGTGCCGCGTGCGGTGCCGCGAAGTCCGGCGCGGGCGCCGCCGCGTCCTCGTCCGGGGTGCTGTCGGCCGCCGACCACACCAGTCGCTCGGCCCGCAGCTCCTCGGCACCGTAGGGCACCCACACCGGTTCGTGGGTGAGCGGGTCGATCACCTTCTTGTGGGTGATGTCGACGGGCACGATGACCTTGTAGGAAGCCTGGACCGGCGGGGCGTGGTGCTCCTCCGGCAGCGCGGGCGGCAGCGGCTTGTAGACGTCCTCGCCGCCCGGCCAGGTGCCCGGCATGGTCCGCATCGCGATGCCGTCGCCCTCCGGGGCCGCGGTGTCGTCGGCGGGGGTCGCGGCCGGGTCGGCCGGTGCGGGTTCGTCGGCCGGCGGGCGTACGCCCTCGACGGTGAGGAGGAGGACGCTGTCGCCGGTGAACTCGGCGAGCCCGTCCATGGCGAACCCCTGGAGGCCGTAGGTGGCCTGGCCCGCGGTGACGCCCTTGGCGTCGACGTACCGCCCGTGCAGCATCGGCCTCGTGTCGAAGCCCTTCAGGGGGCCTGCGGCGGCCTTCCCGAAGCGGTACGTGGCCTGGGGACCGGCCCAGACGCCGAGGACGGTCGAGACGCTGAGCAGGTTGTCCTGCTCCTCGGTGTGGTTGACGTCCAGCTCGGAGTCGGGCAGCCAGGCGGACATCTCCGGAACGCCGGTCCGGACCGCGCGCACACGGACCGTGACGTCCTCACCGAACCGCCCGAAGGCGTTCTGCTTCGACAGCGGGAAGGAGTAGCCGTCGGAGGAGAACAGCTCGTGCTGGTGGATGCGCAGCGTCTCCGGGTGCAGCTTCCGCTTCAGCTGGCGCTCGTTGGTCCCCGCGAACTTGTTCGCCACCAGGCGCCCGACGGCGCCCTCCGTCCAGCCCTCCCGTGCGCTCGCCGGGTCCGGCAGGATGCCGGGGAACCGGTCCCGCAGCAGGGTGGTGGCCGCGTCCAGCAGGGCGTCCGCTCCGTCCAGTTCGGAGAAGCGGTGCAGGGCGCCGAACTCCAGGCCGACACCCTCGTCGAGGCGCAGCTCCGGACCGTCCCGGCCGTCCGCGGTCCCGGGGCCGGGGAGCTCGGCCCAGCGGTGCGCGTCCTTGCGCAGGGTGCGCAGCCACAGCGGACCGACCGCCGCGTCGACCGGGATGTCCTGGGGCCGGTCGCTGCGGCTGAGCCGGGCGTCGACGGCGAACTCGGTGACGGCGGTCGGCTCGCCGGTGTACCGGATGCCGTGCATCGCGGTCGTGGCCATGCCCATGCCGCTGTGCGCCGCCTCGGCGTCCAGGCTGGCCCAGAACCACAGCCAGGGGGTGAGCGAGTCGGTGGACATCACCTGGACGTCGAGGGCGAACAGGGTCAGGCTCGGCGGGATGTCCATGGAGTCCTCGTGGGCCAGCGCCCACTCCACCAGGCGCGTCACCCGGTCGTCGACGTCCATCCAGGTGGCCGTGTCGCTCTCGATCACCACCCGCGGCCGGTGCGGCCTCAGCCGGATGTTGATGGAGACCGGCGTGCGCCCGTCATGATCGCCGAAGGTGAGGTCGTGGCCCTGCTCGCGCGCGGCCAGGTGCACGAGGTTCCGCAGCCCGGTGTAGCCGAGCTGCGCCTCCAGGCGGCGGCGGGCCGCGCTGCCGGGCTTCGCCAGGTCACCCGCCAGGTCCAGGACCCGCTTCCGTAGTTCGCGCGCCCCGGGGAACGCCTCGACGGCAGAGTTCGACGGCAGCGGCACGGTGGGAAGCGCGCCCGTGACCGCATCCGGGGTGTACGGGGCCCGTACCCGCACCGGTGCGTTCCGCTCCCCGACGTGGCGGGCCCGCTGTCCGGCCGCCGCCGCGTCGTCGAGGGGGCGGGCGCTCTCCACCGACGAGAAGATGTTGATCGCCTCGGACACCGTCGGCGGGTTTTCGCCCCGCCACACGCGCGGCTCCGGGTCGCCGCCGAGCAGCCCCGCCGGCCAGAGTCGCCGGGCCGGCTCCTCCACCCGCACGTCGACCACGGCGTCGTAGGTGAACAGCAGCGACTGGTACGAGGAGTTCTTGACGGTCCGCTCCTCGGTGGCCGTCACCAGCATGTTGGTGGTCTCGACGTGCTCGCCGGTGACGACGGTCAGGAAGCCGGAGTAGTCCTCGACCGCGTCCATCCGGAACGGCTCGCGGCCCGCCATCTCCTCGATCGCCCAGGCGACGTTGAGGTTGGCGTCCGCGAAGTAGCCGTGGCCGTAGGCGCGTCCGGCGGCTCCGCGCCGCTGGGCGGTCTGCCGCAGCCGGATCTCGATCGCGTCCGACAGCTGCCGCCAGCCGCGCAGACCCAGGTGCACGTGGATCCGGTGGCCCCGCACGGTGAAGGAGTGGCTGTCGTTGACCAGCGACGTGGCGTTGCGGGTCAGCGTCTCGGACGTGGTGTGCCGGTCGATCAGCTCCCGGTCGGCGTCGCTCCGCAGGTGCTGGGGCAACGTCCGCCAGATCTCGGCCCGGATCGCGTCGACCGTGTCCGCCCTGATCCATTGCGGCACCTCGGTCCCCAGGACGGGGTTGTCGCCCGTCAGGTGGCGCGGCGGCGCGTACGCCGCTTCGGGTGTCCAGCCGTCCCGAACGCCCCCCTCGTCCCACGCGGTGCGTCCCCCGCGGGCGCCGATCTGCGCGCCGACCTCCGCGAGCAGTCCCTCCAGCGCCTCCTTCGCGTCCCTCAGGTGCTCGACGGCACGCTCGAACGAGGCGCGCGTCCCGGAGTCCGGGGCGAGTGCGGCGATGTCCTGCCCCAGCGGGTCCGCGGAGGTGAGGTGGCCGCTGCCCGTGGCGAGGGCGACCTGTGCCGCGGCCTGCGCGTAAGTGGCGGCGACCTTGTTCACCGCCAGGTTCAGCGCCGCCCGGGCGGGGGCCCGGTACCAGCGCGGGGCACCGTCCGCGTCGGCCGTCCCGGCGTGCGCCCTGGTCGGCAGCGACGTCAGACCGGTGAACGTCTCGACGACGCGGGCCGTCAGATCCGTGTACCACTCGGGCCGGTCCAGCAGCTCGCCGGAGAGCGCCGTCTGCCCCGCCGACTGCGCCGGCCGCGCCCTGCGTGCCTCCCGCCACGCCTCCACCGTGGCGTACAGCTGCCCGAGGCGCGATTCGACGGCGTCCAGATCCGCCGGGGTGACCGCCCGCTCCAGCGCCTCGGCCTGCTCGCCGATCGCCTCCCGCAGGTGGTCCCGGTCCGTGACCGAGTCGACGGGTACGAGCTCCGTCACGGTGGCGTCCAAGGGAGCGAGGGCGGCGTCCAGGAGTTCGGCGCGCTCGGTGATGTCCCGCTGCCCGGCCCGGCCCGGCCCGGACTCCCCCGGCTCCCC
Organism: Streptomyces sp. NPDC090025; assembly: GCF_044748125.1. Taxonomy (NCBI): domain Bacteria; kingdom Bacillati; phylum Actinomycetota; class Actinomycetes; order Kitasatosporales; family Streptomycetaceae; genus Streptomyces; species Streptomyces sp. NPDC090025. Next base: position 242,258 of record NZ_JBIVFL010000008.1, read on the forward strand.
GGGCTCCCCGGGCGCGGACAGGTCCACGATCGGAGGCAGGGCCCCGGTGGCGGCGGGGGCGGTCTCCGGCCGTGCCGGGACGGGCGCCGGCCGGGTGGCGGCCACGAGGCGCTCCAGCACCAGCCGCATCGGGTGAACCGACCCGGGCGCGGCGGTGTCCCGGGCCAGCACGGAGACCGCGTACGCGTGCATGGCCGCGGCGGTCAGCGGCCGGCCGTCGAAGTCCGGTGCCGCCCTCCGCGCCTCGTTCAGGACCCCGTAGACGTCGATCAGGCCGCTGTGGAGCTGCGGCTGGTCCTCCATGGCGACCCCGTGGACGTGCCGCACCAGCCGGACCAGGCGGAGCGCGGTGTCCAGGTCGGGGATCCCCCGCTTGCCGACCAGCGGTCGCAGCTCCGCCGCGCCGGGTTCCGGTCGCCGTTCGATCCACTGGGGTTCGGGGACGTCGCCGCGCAGGTTGAGGGTCGCCTCGCGGGCGCCGCCGTCCGGAGTCCGCCCCTCCGTCAGGATCGACACCCGGGTGTTGGCACCGTAGACCCGGCGCCCGAGCTCGTTGGCGAGCTCTCCGCCGATGGTGAGGTGGGTGAGCGGATCCTCTTCGGGGCGCGGACGCTCGGCGTCGCAGGCGAGCAGCACGACGGGGTCGGCCGGCGGGCGTCCGGACAGGCTGGGCCGACGGCGCAGCACCTGCGCGAAGTCGCCTCGGTCGACCGGGTTCGCGCGGCCGTCGACGCGCCGGATCCGCACCGTCTGGTTGCTGGAGTGGGCGCTGAAGAAGTACGGCCGCTCTCCCCTCTGGGCCCAGGGCAGCGGACGGCCGGTGTCGGTGATCTCGTCGCCGGCGGCGTTGATGACACCGTACGTGCGCACGGAGTTCAGCGTGGCGAAGAAGCGCTGGGTCCCGGCCCAGAACTCCGGTTCCAGCGACGTCCGGCCGATGGCCCGCCCGTCGCGGTCGACGACCGTCTCACTGATCATGGGGTCGGGCCCGGTGGCGAGGGGGAAGAGTCCGCTGTCGCCGGCGTCGGACCTGGCCCACGTGCCGGCCGGCACCGTCCGGCGGTCCTCGCGGTGCGCCCCGAGGTGCAGTCGGGTGCTTTCCACGCCGTCCGCGCCCTGCTGGACGACCTCGCGCCGGAAGAGCGTGCTCGTGTACGACCAGGTGGGCCGGCCCACGGCGTGGGCGACCGCGCGGGGGGCCACCAACGGACCGCCGCCGGTGCCGGATCCGGCCAGCACCACGTGCACGTCGTCGGGCTGCCGTGCCAGTTCGGGGTCGAGGGCGAGAAGCCGCGCCAGTTCCTGGTCGCCCAGGTGGTGGTCGACGCCCTCGTGGTGCAGCAGAAGTCCGGACGCGTCCCTTCGCAGCATGACCGGGTAGGCGTGGCCGTTCGCGCGGACCCAGGGCGCGGGCGCCAGCACGTCGTACCGGAGCATGTCGACGGTGGTGTCGGGGACCAGGACCTCGTCGGTGACCAGTGTGCTCAGGTCCGCCGGGGTGTCCTCGCGCTCCCAGTTCCGGCCGGGCCTGCCGTGGGCGTCGAGGAACAGCGAGCCCGTCCCGAGCACGGGTATGAGGTGCTCCAGGGCCAGGTCCGCGAGGGAGGTCAGCTCGGCCGCCCGGCCCTCGACGACGACCGACTCGACCAGGTCCAGCACGGCGATGCGGTGGGTTTCGGTCACCTCGCCGCCGGGCGGCAGGTGCAGCACGACACCAGCCACGAAGTCCAGGTCCAGGGTGCCTTCGAACTCCGCGCTCCACAGCCGCTCCAGGTGGGCGACCACTGCGGCCTCGCCGTCCGAGGCCGAGTCCTCGGACCGGATCGAGACCGTGCCGGGCGAGCCCGGCTCCGCGGCCGACCCCGGCCGCTGGTAGTCGCGGAGGGCTTCGCGCACGGTGCGTGCGGCCTGCTGGAAAGCGGCCCGGCCGTCGGCGGCCGCGGCGGGAAGGGCGGCCTTCCCGTACGCGAGGTCGCTGTAGAGCTCTTCCAGCCGTCGGCTGATCTCCGGTGTCCGGAGCGGCGCGGACATGAGATGGGCGGAGACGTCGGCGGCCAGCAGTGCCTTGTCGGGGGCGGGCAGAACGGCGCGCGGGGCACCATCGGAGCCGGGCATGACCAGGCCGTCCGTGCGGGAGAAGACCTCCGCCATCCCGGCGACCAGGCGATGGTCCAGAATGTCCACGGCCGACGCGGGCGACAGGCGGTGGCGTCCGGCCCGTTCGTAGGCCGTGACCGCGAGCTCGCCCAGTTCGTCGAAGGCCGCTCGCAGAGCGCTGTCCGTCAAGTACACACGGCTGTCCCCCGGGTGGGCCGTGGCGGGATCGAAGTGGACGCGGTCCACGCTGTAGTAGCGGAGTTCGATCAACGCCATCGGGACATCGGCGTTCTCGCCGCCGTTGGTGTCCAGATCGGGGTAGTCCTCCATTCCGATCATGGCGAACTGGGTGACGCGGACCCCGGAGCGGGCGGCTCCGAGGAGGACCGTCTCCCAGTAGTCCTTGGTCGAGACCGTTCCGCCGTTCCACCTCTCCCGCAGGATGTGCCGCGTGGCGTGCGCGTGCTCGGGGAAGAACTCCCGCGTCACGTCGCCGAGCTCGTGCGCCTGGCTCTCGAACAGGGCCGTGAGGGCAGCTTCGTCGTCCGACAGAAATGCCTTCACCTTTCCGTCCAGTGAATCGCGCAGGACGTCGAGCGGGGTCCGGGACGCCGCCGGAAGCATGTTCTTGACCAGCCTCCCGCGCCCGCTCCTCTTCCACTGGCCGAGCGCGGCGACGTGGTTGAAGGCCAGCCAGGCGTAGCCGTGCAGCGCCTCCAGACCGGGGAGATCGGTCAGGAACAGGGCCTGGACCGGTGTCACCGGCCGGTCGAGCGTCCGCTGCGCGTACCGCGCGGCCACGCGGTCCGCGAAGTCGCGCCCTCCGTCCATCAGCCGGCCCAGCCACGGCTCCTCCAGGTGGGACCGTACCTGCCGGAGCAGGAGGCTCAGCCCTGCGTCGGGCACACCGACGGTGAACTGGGTGTAGGCGCCGTGGCCGGGACCCGCGGGAGAGGGCAGGACCCGCACCGGCGTCTCCCGCGTCATCTCCCAGCCCTCCTCCGGGGTGAGGACCTCGGCGAGCGGCAGGGCGCCTTCCCGGTCGGCCCGCTCCAGGAGCTGTCGGGTGCGCACATGCAGGCGGACTCCCACGTCGCCCTCCACCCATCGGCCGTCCTGCTCCAGCACGGCCAGCGGCGAGGTGACCAGCTCGGTGATCAGCCGGACCTCCGAGCGCGGTTCGCCCCCCGCTTGCGCGACGGCCTCCTCCCGCGTCCGGTAGAGGACGCCGTCCTGACCCCGGAAGAACTCGCGTTCTTCGGCGAGGAGTTCGAACTGGGTGTCAGGGTGTACGGCCACGACCTGCTTGGCGACCAGACCCTCTCCTTCGAGGACGTACTCGAACTCGGTCTCCCAGCCGATCTTCCCCATCTCGCGGTCGCGGGCGGGGTCGATCAGGGCGTGCGCGGGTGCGGCGGACTCGACATGCTCCGCGAGCGCGCCGGGCCTGACCCGGGCCGCTCCGTCGACGACCACCGCTCGCGCCTCGGTGGGCGCGATGGCCGGCGGCGCGTCGCCGACCCGGGAGGCCTGGACGTCGACCCAGACGATGGTGGGCGTCCCTGAGGCGTCGGCGGCGGGCAGCGCGTACGCGGCGAACGCGTGTCCCCTGCCGTCGACGCGTCGGGCGAGCACGAACGCCACGCTGCCGGGGCCCGTGTCCGCCACCGCCTTCGCCACCGACGTCCAGGAGCCGACCCGCCGCCAGCCCTCGCCGAGCGCCAACGGGCCTTCCTGCGGGCGGACGTCCAGCACGCCGTCGTCCACGGCCCGCGGTCCGGCGGGGGCCACGCCCTGCGGGAAGAGGCGGTCACGGAACGCGTGCAGGAGGATCAGGCACTCCTGCTCGGAGAGTCCGGTGGGGGACGGCCGCCCGGGCCCCGACTCCCCGTCCCGGTGCGCGGCCAGCACCTCCGCGACCGTCCGCTCCAGACCCTGCGGGTCCAGCACCCGGGCGACGCGCGGCGCGACCTTCCGCCGCACCTCCGCCACGATCTCCGCCCGCCGCTCGGCCGCCTGCGGGAGCGAAGCGGACGTCTGCGGCCGGATCCGTGGCGGTGCGGGGGTCTGCTCGGGGGAGGTGGCGGGGGCGGCGAGGTCCAGGCGGTCCTTCAGCCGTGCCGCCACCTGCTCGGCGATGTCCGGGCCCTGGGTACCGTGGGTGTGCAGGGCGTGGGCCACCCATGGGCGCGCCCAGTCGCGTCGGGCGGCCGCCGTCGGCCCGTCCGGGAAGTGGTCGCGGAGGATGTGCTCGGCGGCGGCCCACGTCTCGGTGAAGGCGTCGGGCGACGCGTCCCGCAGTCGGCGCAGTGCCCCGCGTACGTGCTCCACGGGCAGCGCCGTGGTGGTGATCGCCGGGCGGTGCGAGGGCCAGTAGTGCGGGTTGGGTACGAAGACGACCGGCGTCGTGTACCCGCCCGTCCCGGGGTCCGGCTCCGCGCCGTTCACGATCTCCGCGCCGACGATGAACCGGGGCGCGATGCTGTCCGGGTGGAGCACGGCGTGCTCGTTCTCCGTCGACTCCGTTCCGGGGAAGGTCGCCAGGACGTCGAATCCGCCGGGGGCGTCGACGAGCAGGCGGACGGCGGCGTCCTGCGGCATGTCGCGGAGGCTTTCGAAACGGGTGGTGGCGATGTAGCCCACGGCGTCGGGGTCGAGCAGATACGTCTCCAGGTCCGGGAGGGCGTCCTCTTCCTCGGGCGACGGGAAGCCGTTGGTGAAGAGGTGGTCCAGGAGCCCCGGGTCGTCGGTGTCCAGGTCGACGAAGAGCAGGCCGTCGTCGTGGCGGTACACGGGTACGACGGTGCCCTCCGGGTTGGCCCGGATCGTCGTGAAGTCGACCTCTCTCAGCGGCGCTTCGGCGGACAGGGGGTTGAACCGGGGGTGCGCGGAGCGGGGGCCGGTCGGCGGGACGAAGAGGAGCGGCGGCGCCGCGTTCCCCTGGAGGTGCACGTTCCGGTGCCGCAGCCACCGGGCCGACCGGGGATCGACCGACAGCGGGCCCTCCGGAGGAGTGAACGCGCTGGACACCGGCGCGGGCGACGGCGCCGCACCCGCCCGGGTGTCACGGGCCGGCGGGAACGCCTGCCAGGGCTGCCAGGACTCGTCCCCGGTCCGCACCACGTCCCCCGGACGATCCACCCCGAGGACCGGCCAGAACCCGCCGTCATCCGCACCCTGGTGCACCCGGCCCATCGGAGCGAACACATACGCGCCCAACTCACCCGCCAGAAGCTCCGCCATGCTCGGCGTCCGCGACAACACCTCCCCCGCGTCCACAGCACCCCTCGGCGCCACCTCCGCCACATCACCCACACCCGCGTTGTCCCAGACCAGCACCACCGGCTGACCCTCCCCATACGAACGCCCCTCGGCATCCGGCGTCCCACGCACCCACCCCGCCAACTCCCGCGCGTCCACGTCCGCACCAAAGGCCCTGGCCACCGGGTCGTACATCCTCACATGCGGACCAAAACCCCCCGCATGCACCACGAACGGCCGCCCACCAGGAGTCCGATCCTCGATCAACCCCGCCAGCACACGATCCGGCACGAACGGAAAACGCATCCGCGCATCCCCCGGCCCGTCCAACGAGATCGCCCCCGAGAACAACGACGACCCCACCCCCACCCGCTTCCGCCCCGGCACAGCAGCCGAGAAACGCATGAAGGGCTCATCGGGGATGTCCGGGTCGTCCGAGATGACGGCCAGTTCACCTCCCGACAGTACGGCCAGCAGGTACGGCGCGGCGTAGGTGGCGTCGCTGTCCAGTGCGTCGGCGACCGCTTGCGCGGCCTGGGTCGCCAGGAGCGTCTCCTCGCCGGCCGAGCAGCCGGCGATGACGATGTTGGGTTCGGTGCCGCGAAGTCGCCAGGACATCATGAACTCCCTGAACTCCGGCATCCGCCGCAGCAGGTTCGTGATCGTCTCGGGCGGTACCTCGACCGTTCCGTGTTCGCGGGTGGCGGGCATGAAGCTGTCCGGAGTCGCGTGCAGTTCGAGATAGGCCGTGGGGCCGCGCCACTGGTGGTTCTTCGGCCCGACGTGTTCCTGCTCGCCCGTCTCCGGGTGCCGCGAGGTGATGTGCAGCAGGAGGCCGGCCCGGTCCGGATTGTGCCGCTTCCATCGGGCGGGTGTCACCCGGTTGAAGTAGTCGTCGTGCGCGAGCATCGAGAACACCTTGGCGTGCCGGACGGCGGTGTCCATCACCCGTATCTGGAACGTCTCCGTCGTCAGCGAACCGGGGTGCTCCGCGGCCCAGTCCGCCACCCGGTCCTCGGCCGCGTCCGGATCGCCTTCGGGCCCGTGCAGCGCGTGGGCGACCGACATGAGCTTCTGGTGCCGCTCGGAGTCGCTGAGGCGGTACGCAGTCCATTGCGCATAGGTGTCGTCGATGAGTTCGTAGGCTTCCTCCAGTGCCTCCCTGAGCTGTTCGGTGTCCGGCAGCGACGTCCGCAGTTCCTCCTCGTCCCGAAGCTGGGCGGCCAGCTTCTCCGCCGGCCCGGCTCCGTGGAACCAGAGTTCGTGGGTCACCAGTTGCACCGCGGCGTCCTGCCGCTCCGCACCGACCCGCTCCCACACCGGTTCCTGGGCGAGCGCCTCGCGGACGCGTGTCCGCAGCTCCGCCAGCCCTTCGGGCGTGAGGTGGAGATCCGCCAGTCCCTCCTCCGCGAGATCGCGCGGCGGGGTCTCCGCCGCGAGGCGGAGCGCCAGCGCCTCCCGTGCGGCCGGTCCCTCCGCCGCCGCGCGTTCCAGAGCCGTCCTCGCGTGGAGCGCCGCCGCGGGGCGGTTCTGGGCGTGCTCGGTGATCGTGCGCATGGCGAAGTCGACGACGTCGTCCTGCGTCGGGCGCGTCCATGTGCCGGCGGCCCCGGCGGCTTCGTCGGGTGCGGGTACCTCCGTCCCCGGCCCGGGGGCGTCGTCGGACCGTGGGAGCGTGACACGGGTCCATGCGGTCTCCGGTCCGGTGTGGACGCGGACGGTCCCGTCCTGGCCCGTCTCCAGGTGGGAGCGTCCGGTGGCGACCCAGACCGCCGTGTCGGTCAGGTACGAGAGGTGGTCGGCGAGGTCGTCGAGCCCCTCCGCTCCCCCGGTCCCGATCAGGACGAACGCCTCGGGGGCCGGTCGGGCCGCGTGGGCGGGCCGGACCGCCGCCATGATGCGGTCCGCCGCCTGGTCGGGGGCGTACTGCTCCACGACGCCGTCCTCGCCGCGCAGCGACACGGAGTCGCCGTCGGTGTCGACGGCGAGGAAGCGGACGCGTTCGCCCGCCCAAGGTGCCGGGACCGGCTCGGGGCGTCCCGCCCCCGGGTAGGTGTGGCGGGTGTCGACCCGGGTGCCCGGCCGCCGGTTCCGGTCCGGGCGCAGATCGGTCAGTGCCTCGGCCTCGGGACGGGGCGAGCCGGCACCGGTGAAGCCGGTTTCGGGGAGCGGTGCGGCACCCTGCCGTCGGTCCGTCCTCGGCCGGCCCGAGAGCCAGCTGCCGGGCATCACACTCCGGACGGCCCGCGTGGGACGCTCCCCCGCGTCCCCCGTGTCCTGGGCGCCCTCTGTGTCCTCTGTGTCCTCGGCGTCCTGTGTGGCCTGTGTGGCCTGTGTGGCAGCCGTGCCGGGAGTCGGGGCGAGCCGGAGGAGTCGCTGGGCGCGTTCCTCGGGGGCGAAGAAGGTGAGGGCGTCCCGCTCCACGGTGACCTGGACGCCGACCCCGGGGCCGTCGGACCACTCCAGGCCGATGTTCCAGCGGGCGCGGCCCACGGACAGCTGGGCGAACCTGCGCTGGTCCGGGTCGGCCAGTTCCTCGCCGACGGTGCCCATCGACTTGTCACCGCTCTCCATCATGGTGGAGAGACCGCCGCCGCTCTGCCCGGTCCCCCGGCCCCGGGTGAGGTCCGGGCCGGCGCCGGGACGCAGGACGTCGGGGCCCTCGCTGGCCAGGCCGGCGCGCAGGCCCAGGGAACCGGTGAGGCGCAGGGCGGCGTCGACGGCGCCGCCGACGGAGCGGTGCGAGCGCCTGAAGTCCTTCACGATGGTGCCGGTGAGGGGGTCGGCACCGGGGCCGTGCGTGGGCGTCAGGTCGTCGTGGTCCAGGGACAGGACGAGGGTGACGCCTTCGTTGACGAACATGCCGGGGACGGTCAGGGGGACGCGGACGGTGCCGCCGCCGAGCAGGTGTACGGCGCGCTGGTGCAGGAAGGCCATGCTGAAAACGGCGGCGAGCCGGCTCTCCAGGTGGGCACGGGCTCCGTGCCAGCTGGTGCTCCCGAGTGCGGGGGCGGTGTTCTCCGCCAGCAGGTTCTCCGCGTGGGTCAGCAGGTCGCGGAGGCCCGCGATGGTGCCGATGAACGCCTCGGTGAGGTCTTCGGGGGCGGGTCGCAGCCCGCTGCGGGGCCCGGCCCGGTGCGCGGGGACCGAGGTCGGCGCGGGTCGGCCGGGGCCCGTGGCGGGTTCGGGCCGCATCGCGTGCTGTGCGTGGGCCAGGACCAGCGGTTCGTCGAGGCGGGTGTCGACGAGGGTGTGCCGGCGCTGCTTGCCGACCAGGGAGAGGACCGGGCCGATCATGCCGGTCGACGCGGTCGCCGCCCAGTGGTGGTCGAGGGTGATCGTGACACGGACGTCGTAGGCGACGAGGGCGGGGGTGTCCACGTGCAGCAGGCCGGAGCTGCGCGTCTGCCCGTACGAGGAGTTCAGCGACCGGCCGCGCGCGTAGGCGGCGCCCGCGCCGACACCGCCACCGCCGTCCACGACCGGTTGGGTCGGGTCGTGCGGCGTCCGCCCGTAGTTCCAGCCGACGTTGCCGGAGTGCGACCAGGCGTACGAGGTGGCGTACGCGGTGTCCTCACGACGCACGTTCTTGCCCTCCAGGACGTGGAGGGTGTCGCTGTCGCCGGTGTACCGGGGGGCGGTCAGCTCGACCTTGGCGGTGACGGCGGCGAGCGCCGTGGACAGGGCCCCCCGGTAGGGCACCACGAGCCGCAGCACGCCCGAGACCATCGGCTCCATCGCGGCCTTGGCGCCCTGTCGGGTGCCCAGCGCGGCGTACAGCCGTGTCAGGACGAGCTCCGCGTGCTCGACGTCCAATTCGCGGAAGAGCGTCCGGCGGGCCTGTTGGACGGCGGGCCGCAGGTCGGGGATGTCGTGCAGGACGGCGTGGCCCAGGCCGTCGGCCGGGTGGGTGGCGGGGTGCGGTCCGTCGGCGCCCGTGCCGTCGGGCACCGGGGAGAGCCGTTCGGGTACCGGGGAGAGCCGCGAGGGTCCGGCCTGGGCGGGTGTGTCGTCGGACTCGGCGGAGCCGCGCCCCCGGCCCGGCCCCTGGTCGCGCATCCGCTGGGCGAGCCCGGCCGGCATCACCAGCAGGGCGTGGGCGTTCTCGATCGTCCGCCGGGCGGTGCGCCCGCTGTAGCCGTGGGCGGTGGCCGGGTCGGTCCCCAGCGGTACGGGGCTGCGTGAGGACCGGGTGGCGACGAGCCGGTACTCCATCCGGGCGTGCAGGTGCTCCTGGGCGCCGAGGACGATGTCGACGCGGTCGCTCTGTCCCTCGGCGCTCGTCGTCACCGTGGACGGCGTGCCTTCCCCGTAGCGGTAACCGGCCGTCGGGGTGTGCGAGTTGGCGGTGGCGGCGGCCCGCTCGTCGGCCGTTCCCGCGTACTGGGGAGGGCGGGGGTCGGAGGTGAACGAGGCGTTGAAGCCGACGGATCCGCTCCAGCCGACCAGGTCGCGGGTCGCGCTGTCGCTGACGGACGCCGTGGTCAGTGTGTGGTCGTACTGGTACGAGGTCTGGCTGACGCCCCGGGTCGTCAGCTCCTTGACGACCGCTCGGAGACTCAGTTCGACACGGACCGGCATGGCGAGGCTGTCCCGGCCGACCCAGCGGGTCCAGAACGGGTGACTGCCGCCGATGAAGTCCTCCACCCGGGACCCCATCGCGTTGAGAGCCGTGTGCAGGGCCACCCGGTCGGCGGGCTCGAGGTCCACGTCGAGTTCGGTGAGGAGTTCCTCGGCGGCCGTGTGCATGCGGCTGGTGTCCGCCATGAACAAGGTGTGCAGTGGCGGGCGCTCGTTCATGGCGGGCCGGTGGACGACGGGCCGCGGAGGCCGGTCCGGGTCGAGCACGCGGGCGGCGATCCGGGTGTCCGGGTCGAGGTGGGAACGCATCGCGACGGATTCGTGCCACCGCCCGTCCGGCCCCCGCTCCTCCAGCAGGTCGTCGGCGACCATCAGGCGCACGTGCAGCGGGACGGGCGCGCCGGGGGCCGCGCCGGCCCGGCCCTCCTCTGCCTCGGTCAGCTCCGAGCCGGGCGCCGGGGCGGCGGTCGTGGACCGGGTGGCGGTCAGTTCCATGACGTCGCCGCCGTCCGTGACCCGGCCGGGGACGTCCTGCGGGGTGACGGGCGGGGGCGTGGGGCGGCCGGTGCGGGACACGGTGACGTGGATGCCGACCGTGCCTTCGAATCCGGTCATGAACCGCGAGCCGCCGCCCGAGGCCCCGCCCACGGAGAACCCGCCGCCCGTGCTCGCGACCCAGCTGGTCCCCACTCGGGGCGCGAGGCGGCCGCCCACGCCGCGGAACCTGAACTGGTCGGGTGTCGAGCTGTAGTTCAGGGGGAAGTCGAAACCGCCCTCCAGGGACGTCGACGTCGACCGGTCGCCCTGCAGCTCGTAGAAACCGCCGTAGTACGTCTCGCTGTTGCCGTCCCACATGCCGCTCCGGGTGAAGCCGCCCGGCTCCAGCGTCCCGGAGAGGGTCAGGACCATCTCCCGCGGCCCCGTCGCCCCGGGTCCGCTCAGGACGACGGAGATCCCGCCGTTGAGGATGTCGTGCAGACGGGCCGCGAGGGGTTCCGGGCGCACCAGGTTGGTCACGGTCATGAGATTCGTGTGCTCGTGGGGCCGCGCTCCGCGCCGCTGGTCGGCCGGTGGCAGCAGGTCCGGCGCCGCCGCGCGGACGGCGCCCAGAACCCGGTCCATCAGGTGGCGGGCGTCGTCGTCCGCCACCGAATCGACCCGGCTGAGCTGCGGCAGCCAGCTGCCGAGCGCGGGCGCGAGCCGCAGCCGCCGGTCGGGCGCGGTCCGGGCGTGCAGTTCGACGTTGCCGGCCTGCGGTCCGTCGACGGTGGCCCGGGGCACGGGGAGGCCGTCCAGCAGGCCCAGCCGGACGGCGTCCTGGAGGAGGACCCGCAGCCGGGCGGTGCCCGCCACGGTCCGCGCCCGGCCGCCGCCCTGGACCGTGGTGCTGGTGCGCCCGGCGAGGACCACGGTGGGCTCCTCCAGCTTGACCTTGTGCAGGGTCACCGAACCCGCCTGCTGGCCCGGGTCGGACACCCCCACCGAGCGGCTGCCGCCGAGCGCCGGGGCGGACACCGTGGAACCGAACTGCCCGGTGCCCGCGCCCCACAGGCCCGCCGCCGAGAGCGACAGCACGTCACTGGCGCCGATCCGGTGGGCGACGTTGTCGACGTTCACGTCCTCGGTGTCGATGTGGACCGTCCAGTCGACCCGCGGCGTGCCGTCGTCGTCGGTCACCAGCTCCACGTCGTGGAAGACGGTGCTCAGTTCGACGAACTCGACCGTCCCGCCCCCCGTGTTGAAGGGGACGGAGAGATAGCCGCCCGCCATCGCCCGGTGCAGGGCTCCGGCGATGGAGTGGACCGCCGTGAACGCGTCGACCGCGCTCTTCTCCGGCGTCCCGACCCGGGACATCGACGCGGGCAGCACGGAGAACACGGCCCGGCGCACCTGCTCGGTGTGGTCGAAGGACTCGACGACCGAGGTACGCGGCACCCGCAGCGGCCGTACGAGGTCCTGGTCCGCCGCGTCCCGGTCCGTGGCGCCCTGATCCGTTGCGCCCTGATGCGTTGTGTCCGCATGCGGCGTGTCCCGGTCCGTCGTTCCCGGCGGTGCGTCCGCCGGGGCGGCGAGCAAGGACCACTCCTGGTAGGCGAGGGCGTCGCGGGCGGTGTGCGCCCGGTGCCGGCCCAGGCTTCCCAGGGCGTCCGTCAACAGGCCCGTGCCGCCGGGCGCGTCCGGCGTGGCGGCGGCCTGCCACCACTCGGAGGTCGCGTGGGTGACGTCCCCCGACGGGCGGGGCATGGTGCGCAGCAGCCGTCGGTCGTGCCGGCCCACCAGCGCGCCCTGGAGGACGGCCTGGTGCTGCCCCGGCCGCGTCGACCGGCCGGTGCCCTGCACGGTCACGTCGTACAGCACGTCGTAGAGGAAGTCGACGGCCCGGTACGTGCCCTTGGTGTAGCGGGCGGTCGTCGCTCCCGAGGACACCGTGCTCGTCGACGCCGCGCCGTAGCCGGCCAGCACCGAACTGAACAGGGCCGCCGCGGAGCTGAGGTGCGGCGTCGCGTCGAGGGCGAAGTTGAGCACCAGGGACGCGGGCAGGGCCACGCCGTGCGACCGGGTCCGGCTGCTGGCGACCGACTCGCCCGACTCCAGGAGCTGGCGGGTGCGCGGCTCCCGCTTCGCGGAGGCCGTCAGCGGGAGATGCCGCTCGGTTCCGGGGAGGCGGCGGCCGTGCGGATCGGTGAGCTGGCGCCAGTCCCCCACCCGCACCCGTACCACCGCCTCGAAGTGCTCGCCGTCCACGTGCAGTCCGATGACGAGCCGGTCGCCGATGGCCTGCGGCAGTTCGCTGATGAAGCTCTCCGCCGAGAACCGGTCGTCGAGGACACGCCGCACACCCTCCCGTACGCCCTCGGGGGCGCCTCGGAGGATGGCGTCGCGGATCTCCTGGTGCAGCCGCCCGTCGGGCAGGTCGAAGGTGCCCGCCCCGGCGTACTGCCGCAGGCTCGGGGCGGTGAACGCGGCCGGCGGGGCGAACAGCAGTTCCTCGTCCTCGGCGTCCCGGGCGCGGACCCAGTCCGTCGGGGACAGGTCCGGAACCGGGACCGGGTCCTGGCCCGCCGGGTCCAGGGCCGGGTTCAGGACGGCGAACGGGCCGGTGAGCGGCCCCGCGGCCCGGGCGGCGTCCCGGGCGGCTTCCGGGCGTCCCGAGTCCAGGCGCACGCCGGAGCCGGAGGCGCCGGGGGTGGACAGGTTCGGCTCCGGCTCCGCGTAACGCCGGGTACCGGACGCGCTGGGAACCCGCCCGACGGGGAGATCGCCGAGCGTCCGGTGCAGGTCGGCCAGCAAGGGGGTGTCACGGGGCGGCAGTGGGCTGTCGTTCCGTTTCCGCGGGTCGTGGTGGGCGAGCAGGGCCAGGGTTTCGTGCGGCGATTCGTGCAGGCCGACGGCGGTCAGGACCACCGCCTCCCGATGTGCCGTCCGGCCCGCGTCCGTGTCGGCCAGCGGTAGCGCGAGGAGGGCCACGGCGTCGTGTACCTGGTCCCGCCAGCTGTCCGGCAGCGCGCGCCGCAGCCGGGCGAAGGCGTCGGCGACCGGCCGGCTCAGCCCGGCCGCCAACTCTGCCCCGGTCGGCTCGTCCGACGGCTCGACGGTCGGCTGGGCGTGCTCGTCCGTGCGGGCGTCCTCGCTCGTCCGGGTGCCCCCGCGCGCGCGGGCGTCCCCTCCGGTCCCGGGGTCCATGGCGGTTGCGGGGTCCGTGGTGCCCGGCGCGTCCGTCGCGCGGCGCTTGCCGAGGGACTTCTCGGACGGTGGCCGGGACGAACCGTCCGGGTCGGTCCCGGTGTCGTCGCCGGGCTCGCCCGACAGGGCGGAGAGCAGGCGGTCGACGTGCTCGTCGACCATCCGGCCCTCCGGGTCCAGCCGGATCAGCAGGTGCAGTCCGGCGGGGACGTCGAAGCGGAGCACGCCTCCGACCGTGACCGTGACGTCCGCCTCAAGGCCGCCGTAGACGGCCTGGGAGACCGCGTTGACCTCCTCGGTGCGGCTCTGCCCGCCGGTGGTGTCGTCACCGGTCGACCGGCCGTACGAGCCGACGAACCGTTCGAAGACCCGTACGCCGTCGTCGTCGGCGCCTCCGTCGGGCCCGAACGAGGTCTCGACTCCGGAGGAGGAGTGGGTGGACGCCTCGGTGGAGCTGTCGGACTGCTGGTAGCGCCGGGCCGTGAGCGGCGTGCCCTCGGCCGGTCCGAACCGTCGTACCCGGGAGAGTTCGAAGCGGACGGTGGGCGAGGTGTTCCCCACCGGCACCACGTAGCTGCCGCGCAGCAGGTCCTCCAGGCGCGGCCGCATCACGTCGGCGCTGGTGGCGTGCGCGTAGCGCTGGCCGGCCGGGGTGGTCAGCTCGGACGGCGTCGGCCCGGAGTCCTCGGCCGCCGCGAGGGCCGCCAGGTCGGGACGGCGGCCCTCGCGTGCGGGCGCGTACCGGGCCCAGCGCCGTACCGCGTGCGCGGCGGGCACGTCGAGCGGGAGGACGTGGTCGGCGAGGAGGGCGGCCAGGTCGACGGGCTCGTCCGACACGGCGGTGTCCGCGACGGGGCGCGGTGCGGGCACGACCCAGCGCGGGTCGGCGCCCCTCGGACGCGAGATCAGCGGCTCCGGTGCCGATGCCGGAGCAGCCGCCGGTGCCCGGTGGGGAACGGTGAACCGGGTGGGGACCAGGAGGCGCATCGACCCGGAGACGTCCGCCGAAGCGTGCCATTCCGCGTACCGGCCGAGCCCGCTGCCGAGGGCCGGATCGAACGGCACCCGCAGGCCCTTCGCGAGCACGGGCAGGTCCAGCGCCGCGCCGAACGCCCCCGTCGCCAGCCGGATCGGCGCCGAGACCAGCTCCATCGGCTGCTTCGACATGCTGACGTCCACCCGCAGGGTGAAGTCGTGGGTGAAGGCCGTGGCTCCGCCCAGCGTCATCCGGTGGATGTCGAGCTCGGTCGCCGAACGCGTCGTACCGGCGGCCCGGGTGCGCGAGTAGCCGACGATCGCCTCGAACCCGGCGTGCCCCTGGTTCACCCCGGCGTCGGCGGCGGCGAGCCGCAGCCGGGCGCCGGTCTCGACGCCGAGGGAGCGGCCGGCCGTCCCGGTCTCCGCGCTCTCGAACGCCCCCTGGGTACGTCCGGTCAGTTCGACGTCGTCGTGGTCGGTCTGCGCGCGCGGGGCCGCCACGGACTCCATGCGTACCTGGACGGCCAGGTACTCGGTCGCGCCGAACGGCGAGGGCTTCGGGATCACCCGCAGCACGCCGGAGCCGAGCAGCGCCGGGACCTGCGCGGCCAGCGCGCGCGGTGAGAACGCGACGCGGACGGCGTCGAGGACGCCCGGGGAGGTGACGCGGCGGGCGGCCAGCAGGCGCTCGATCGCGCCGAGCACGCCGTCCGCGCGGAACACCTCCGGGTGCGCGACACCGACCCGCAGCAGCTGCCCGGCGTAGGTGTGCGTCGGGGCCGGCGGCCGGCCCGGCGCCGGGGCGGGCCGCCGCAGGATCTCGGCGGCCCGGTGCGCGGGCATCAGCAGGCCGAGGCCGTCCTGGACCCGCAGCCACCGTTCCCCGTGCTCGGTGCGGGTGCCCTTGCGGCGTTCGATCCGGACGTGGAACACCGGGTCGGCCGTCAGCCGCTCCTTCGGGCCCGCGTACGTGGCGCGGCTGATGCCCATCATGCCCTCGGCCGTCTTGCGGGACAGCCCGCGCAGCGCGTCGCCCGACACCTGGGCCACTCCGGCGACCCGGTTCTTCGGTGCGCCGCCGTGCTGCCGGTGCTCCGTGGCGGCACTCTCCTCGTCCTCCGGCGCGGCGCTCTGACCGGGGCCCGTCCAACTGCCCTGCGGTCCCGCCTGGAAGGCCAGCGACGCGGTGAACTCCGTCCCGTCGTCGACCGTGCGGCGCGAGGTGAGCTGGGTGTACTGCTCGATCTCCACGGGCTCCGAAGTGATGCCTTCGGTACGGGTGTTGTACGCGTCCATGCGCAGTGTCAGGCGCTGCCGCCAGCCGTCGCGGTCGGGCAGGGCGACCTGGTGGCCCTCGGCGGAGGTCAGCGCCCCGAAGACGGCCGCGAGCGTGTCGGGACCGGTCGCCGCGAGGAACTCCTCGGGCCACAGGGCGGAATCGACGAGCCAGGTCCCCGGCAGCGCGTGCAGCCCCTGGTAGACCTCCGCGAGGTGCCGGCCGAGCGCCCGCACGCCGAGGAACACCGGGCGCACGCCGGAGGAGCCGCTGGTCGTGAAGTCGGCGCTGACCTGGCCGGGTTCCTCCGCCGGTCGCTCCCGGTGGGCGGTGACCGTCCCGACCGTCGCCAGCGCGGTGGGCGGATGGGGGGAAGTCGGGGCGAACACCTTCGGCAGCAGGAGCTGAGCGGAGGTCCCGCCCGGACGGTCCAGCTCCCACACACGGCTGCGGCGGACGGTGCCCGTGGAGGACATCCGGTGCACCGCCAGCTCCCAGCGGAGCTCGTAGTTGCCCTGGTGGACGAGGCCGTTCGTCTCGTGCCGGTTGGTCTCCTTGACCGTTCCGGTGAACGCGTCGCCGCGCTCCCGCCCATAGCGCGAGCCCAGACGGAAGGCGCCGAGCTGGAGGCGGACCAGGGAGCCGACGGGGACCCGCAGGGCGGCGCCCAGGCTGCCGGAGACGCTCCATCCGGTGCCGGTGGCTCCGGTGAGCCCCCAGGCGGCGGTGGCCCGCGTGTTGACGGACATCGGGTAGTCGGCGCCGCCGAGGCGGCGGCCGAGCGTCGCGCGCAGACCGAGCCGGTACTGCCGGCCGTTCAGGTGCAGTACGTGGTTCCGGCCGACCAGCAGGTCGGACAGCGATGCCTCCAGGGCGGGTGTGCCGTAGAACACGGACAGACGGCGCAGGACGGGGGCGGTGACCTGGTCGGCACCCGCCAGGGTCCGCAGGGCGTCGGCGAACCCGTCGAGCACGGCCTCCGAGCCCGGCAGCGCGAGGAGCGTTCCGAAGCCGAGGCCCTGGGCGTGCTCGCGCCGGGCCGCGAGGGCCAGCGGCTCGGAGGGGTGCGGCGAGCCCGGGGCGGCGCCGCGGCTCGGCAGGCCGGCGGTCGCCAGGAGTTCCGGGAGCGCGGACGTGTCACCAGGGTCGGCGACGGACCCGAGGGCGGCGCCGTCGTCGCCGGGGCCGGGGTCGGCGTGGGTGTCGAGTCCCGGGGTGCGGACCGCGCCCAGGGTGCGCGTCTCCCAGTCGGCCGCGCCCTGCCCGTACCGCCAGGGCACCCCGATCTCGCCGTACGTCGTCCGGACGACGGGCGTGATGTCCGGGTGGCTGTCGGACTCGATGGCGACGGTGAGCCGGATGTCCGCGTCGTACCGCGCGTACTCCTGCGGAGCGGTGTTGAGGACGGTGTGGCTCGCGGTCTTCGCGGTGGTCGAGAAGCTGTCGTCGCGGGTCGCGCCGAAGGTGAGGGCCACCAGCGGCAGCACGCCGCGCGCCCGCTCCTCGGACGGCAGGTGGGTGAGTCCGAGGACGGAGTTGCCGAAGGCGAGGGACGCACCGCTGGAACCGGAGCGGGTCTGCCCCCGGGTCGCGCCGAGGCCGAGGTCGGCCCGGGTGCGCAGGGCGTCGGTCACCTCGCGCAGGGTGGCGTCGGCGACCTCGGCCCGGATCACCAGGCGGCCCCGGAACTCGCCGAACCTCGTCAGCCTGCGGCGGATCGGCGGGGTGCGGTCGCCGACGGTGAACCAGAAGCGGCCCCGGTCCAGGGCGGCGGCCTCGCTCAGGACCTGCTGGATCTCGCCCGACACCGCGGCGACGGCGTCCGGCCGCAGGCCCGCGGCGCGCAGCCTGCCCTGGACCTCGGCGACGACGGGCACGACGTCCAGGGCGTGCAGCGTGCCCTGGGTGTGGTCGGTGGCGTTCTCCCGGCCCGGCGGGATGTCCGCGGGCGACGCGGTCCTGTCGAGGCGGAGCGGCACGGGCGGCGCGGAGAAGATCCTCGGGAACTCGACCCCGATGCCCCGGGGCACCACGGCGGTGGTGCGCTGCGGGACTCCGTCCACGTAGACCCGCATCCTGAGGCTGCCGACGAAGCCCGCCGTGCCCTTGGTCAGCGGCTTCAGACCGGAGACGACCTCCTGCTCCCAGGCACGGGCCCGGCCGCGTCCGAAGGACAGGCCGAGATGGGGCACGCCGACGGTGGCGGCCGAGGCGGCGAGGGCGGCGGAGGTGGCGAGCTGGAAGCCGAACTGGAGCATCGACTCCAGGCCGGTGGTGGTCTCCGCGGTACGTTCACCGCTGTCGCTGGTGGAGCCGAACGCGATGCGGTAGCGGCTCAGGGCGCCCGGCGCGGGGGCGGAGCCGGGCAGCGGCGCCGCGAGGTCGGCCGGTGTGGGGAGCAGCCAGACCAGCTTGTCCCCGACGGCCAGCCGGACACCGTCGCGGAACAGCACGGACCATGCCTCGGGGCTGTGTTCGAGGAGGAGGCGGGCCATCGCGTCCTCGGTCTCCGGCCGCAGCGACGGGTCCAGTTCGTGGCTGACGACGGCGGCCCACAGCCGGGCGCGCTGTTCGGTCCAGACAGGTACGGTCTCGACGGTCATGGACCCGACGGCGCCGCCGCGCACGAAGGCCGGGGGCACGACCTCGGGCGGCGGCCCGGGCAGCACGGACGCGGCGATCCGCGCCGGGGCGGGCGGCGGCTCCTCGGCGCGGGCGTCCTGGCGTGCCGGCTCTTCGCCAGGGGCGGTGTCGTCCGGGGCGGTGTCGTAGGGCGCGGTCGCCTGGTCCGTCGGGGTGGCGGTCCGGAGCTCCTCGGGCCGTGGCTCCTCCGACCGGGGGTCCTCCGGGATCGTCTCCAGGGCCCGCCGGCCGTCGGTCGAGGTGGTGCCAGGGCCGGCCGGGGTGAGCGGCGTCAGGTCGTACGGCCGCGGGGCCGGGAGGATCGGCTGGAGGCCGGTCAGGACGCGGGCCGCCGCGGTCGGGCTGTACAGGACGGCGCCGTCCGGGACCACGACCCGCACCGTGCCGGGGGTGCCTGTCGCGGGCCGCCAGCCGAGGGTCCACACGACGTCGCCGGCGCGCAGCAGCCGGTAGGTGCGGCGGCTGCGCTTCTCGCCGGTGTCCGAGGTGTTGCGGTCGCCGGCGGTCTCCGCGTTCCAGGTCGTCGTGAGGGTGCCGATACCGGTGAGGCCCTCGTGCGTGTTGCCGGTCGGCGGGGTCGTACGCGGGCCGGAGACGCGCTGGTTGAGACGGAGCGACAGGTCACCGCGGACCGAGGACGCGTGGTACTGGTTGCTCCACGCCTTCTTGCCCGCCCGGATGTAGGCGCGGCTGGTCGCGCCCGAGATCGTGACGTCGCCGGGGCGTACGGCGTACACGCTCTGGACGTCCGCCGACACGGTGAGCACGCCGGTCGTGTCGCCGAGCACCCCGGGGAGGGTGAGCTCGATCTCCAGGCCCTCCAGGGCGATCGGCAGGAAGCGGCCCGGCATCGACGCGGGGCCGAAGACCGCTTCGAGGGTCTCGGTGACGGAGAGCGGCATGCCGTACCACGAGTGCGCCGCCGGGGAGAGGTCCCGCAGCAGGTCGTGGGCGGCGATCCGCAGCGTGCCGAGCCCGGACACCGAGGAGACCAGGGTGTCCCTGAGCAGCACCGGTGTGAGGGGCAGTCCGGTGCGGGCCGGGGGCGCGTCGACGGGCGTGATCAGGGGGGCGGCGAGCGGCCTGCGGGGCGCCGGGGCGGACCGTACGCCGATCTCCTTCGGGAACGCGAGCCGCAGTCGGCCCGGCAGGTCGGCCGGGCCGATCCGGTGGCTGACGACCCGGCCGACGGCGGGCGCGAGCACCGGGACCACCATGGACGGGACGAGGGTGCCCACACCCGGCAGACCGGCCGTCAGGGCGCGGTGTACGCGGATGTCGACGGTCATGGTGACGGTGTGTCCGCTGAGCCGCAGCACGTCCATGCCGCGCAGCGAGCCGAGGACGGTGTGTTCGATGGCGGAGGTCTGCCGGAAGCCGCCGGTGCGGGTGCCGGTGGCCTGGAGGGTGGTCGTCGCGTCCCGGTTGATGTCCCAGGGGGCGAAGTTCGCGCTGGCCACGGCCAGGTTGCCCTGGAGACCGTGCGAGACCACGACGTCGGTCGCGGTCTGCCGCAGCCGGGTCGTGAGGGCGGAGCGGTCCCACAGGCGCAGCTCGGTCGTGGTGCCCAGCGGTTCGCCGCGGTCGACGCTCGCCTTGAGCGCGATCTCGGCCACGGAGGTGCTGAGGGGGTCCCGGCCGGGGACGTGCAGGGTGAGGCCGGCGAGGAGGGCGTCCATCGAGGAGCGCAGCCCGGTGCGGGAGGACAGCTTGACGAACTCCCGCTCCACGGCGGCGGCGTGCTCCCGGCCGAGGCTGGTCCGCAGCCACGGCATCACCCGGTCGGCGAGGAACGCCCGCAGGTCGGGCACCTCGCGGACCAGGGAGATGCCGACGGAGCCGTCGTCCTGGACGGGCGCGACCAGGAGTTCGGCGGGCCCGTCGGTGGCGTCGGGGTCGTCGGCGGCCTCGGGGGCCGCGGGCAGGGCGGCGAGCGGGTGGTCGCCGGGCAGCAGGCCCATGGCCACCGCCTCGGCCGCGTTGAACATCATCACGCCGTCGACGGTCACGTCGGCGTCCCCGCCGCGCTCGTCGAAGCGGCCGACGCCGAGCGCGCCGCCGACCGCGTCGGGCAGGCCGCTCTCCTGCCACCGGGAGAAGCCGAGCCGCAGGTGCACCCGTGCGTCGCTCCACACCTGGGCGCCGATGTCGGCGTCGAGGGTGTCCGTGCGCCCGATCAGTCCCTCCAGGGAGGTCTCGGGGGCGTCCTCGGTGAACTGGTAGGCGCCTCGGGTGCGCAGCGTCTGCGCGTCGGGCAGGCCCCAGGGCAGCTCCACGCCGCCGCCCGCGCCGGTGAGGACGTTGCTCCGGATCCCGGTGACCACGGAGCGCGCGCCGTGCCCGTACAGGGCGAAGCCGAGGGAGGTGCTGGGGCCGATGGAGGTGAGCCCGGTGACCTGGGCGTGCAGGGTGACGGACGCCATCGTGCGGGCGCCGGTCCAGTGGGTGCCGACCTCGCGCTGGAACAGCGTCTGTGGGCCCCCGGCGAAGTCCGGCAGACGCTGGCCGAGGGTGTGCAGGACCGAGCGCAGGGCCGCGTGGTCGACGGCGTGCAGCCGGGCGACTCCGAGGTCCGCGAGGCCCCTCTCGATGGCGTCGAGCGCGGGACCGGTGTGCAGGTAGGCGAGGGTGTCGACGGGCAGCCGCCCGGCCGGGTCGGGGTTGCCCACCAGGCCGCTGTCGGTGTGGCCCGTGGGGATGCGGACGGCCGTGCCGTCGGGCTCCTCCTCGGAGGCGAGGGAGGTGACCGGGACCGGTCGGGTCCCGTAGGCCGGTGTCTCCTCGAGGAGTTCGTCGGGCAGGACGAAGCTGCCGGTGAAGGTGACCGGCCGCGTCCTGAGGGCGCGGGGCGTGACGGCGGGTCCGGCGGTGACGGAACGCGGCAGCCCGGCCCCGGCGGCGTCGTCGGCGGCGGGGCCCTCCCCCGTACCGGCCGCGTCGGCGGGGTCGGCCGCGTGGCTCCCGGCCTGGTGGGCGGCGTCGGCCGGGTCCGCCGGGTCGTCGTCCGGGAAGGCGCCGGGCATGGTCCCGGTGGTGTTCGGGCGGGTGGCGGCATCCACCGGGCCGGGGGCCGGCGTGGGTGCCGGCAGCCGCTGCTCCACGCTGACCCGGACCGTGAACTCGGTGCTGAACTCGGTCATCCACTCGGCGAGGACGCCCGTGCCCGCGCGCACGGTGACACCGCTCTGGGTGATCCGCGTACGCGCCCCGCCCCGGGAGAGGTTGCCCCGGGGCACCACCGCGTCGAGCGGCCCGAAGCGGGCGGCGGCGACGTTCACGGACGCGTCGGCGGCGCCGGTGAGCGCGCCCGCGCGGGTCGCGGTCGTCGTCAGGTCGTGGCCGTATCCGCTGATGATCTCCATCTCGCCGCTGAGAGTGCGTACCTTCACCGAGCCCGCCTGGTCGTAGCCGGCGGTCGCGGTGACATGGATCTGGTGTTCGTCGTCGTATCCGGTCAGGACGATGGACTCGCCGACGTTCAGCATGGCGGGGAGCCGGCCGCGCAGCTGCTGGCCGCCGAGGAAGGCCGTCAGCTTCGTCAGGTTGCCGTGCCGGCGCAGGGTGTCCGCGTCGGCGCGCGGGCCCGGCCCGCGGGTGCCCAGCGGCGGCAGGAAGCCGGGGAACTCGGCGCGTACGAGCGCCAGGGTCTCGCTCAGGACGCGTGCGGGCCCCGCCGGGTCGAGGTCGCCGATCCAGACCACGCCCGGCAGGTAGTCGCGGAACCGGGCGGGCACCGCGAGCCTCCGCTCGCGCGCGGTGCGGGCCAGCTGCTCGGCACCGTGCGGCTCCGGCTCCTCGACGGGGGTGGTGCGCCAGCCGGGCGGAACCTCGGCGGCGAGCATCCGGACGTGACTGACCAGCGGGACGGTCCGCACCCGGTCCTGCTCGTCGGTGAGGGTCAGCACGGTGTCGAACCGGACCAGGGTGGAGCGTTCGTGGAGCATCAGCTTGGACGTGTCGAGCCCGGTGACCTGGTCACCCGGCGTACTCGTCCGGACGGTGCGGGTGCCGGTCAGCCCGAAGTTGGCGGTGACCCGGGCCGCCGCGGTCCCGGCGGTGAAGTTGACCGAGCCGCCCACCTGGAGCCGGTCCGTCCCGGTGAGCTGGCGTCCGGAGGTCGTGATGTGCGCCCGCTCGAACTCGGTACGGCTGAAGTCGTCGTCGCCCAGCACGGTCGGGTTGTGATGGCGGGCCGACACACTGATCGTGCCGTGCCGTCGGCCGTCGGCGGAGAAGTACTCCGGCGAGCGGAAGAACCCGTCGGTGGCGTCGTGCATGCCGGCGATCAGGGTGTCGAACGAGGCGAAGTCCATGAGGACGGCGTGGCTGGGGTGTCCGACGTCGGTGAACTCGGCCCCGGCGAGCTGGAACACGGCGGCCCGGAAGCCGGCGGCGCCCCGGAGCACCTCGAAGTGGGCACGGTTGCCCAGGCGCACCGGCGGCTCCGGGTCCAGCGGGCCCGCCACCGGGGTGTCGGCCTGCCCCCAGGCCTGCCATTCGAGCTGACCGGCCGCCGTGTTCCCGTCCCGTCCGCGGGCGACCGTGTCGAGCACGGTGCGCAGCACGTCGGGGTCGGCTTCGCGGGCCCCGGTCCGGCGGCTCCAGCTCTCGGAGGTCGCGTAGAGGGGTTCGCCCTCGCCGCGAGGCTGCGAACGGGCCGCCTCACGGCCCACGTTGATGTACAGCGCCTTCTCGCGGAAGCCCTGCCACTGGCCGCGCTCGCCGCCGGGACGCAGCACGACGAGGTCCAGGCCGAGGCCGGCGAGGAAGGTCACGGCCCGGTACGAGGAGTGCTTGACGCCCTGGTGGTCGAGGACGGTGGAGCCGGCGTAGGTGGTCTCGGCGGTGTTCCTCAGCGTCCACGGGCCGCGCAGCAGACCACCGAGGCCGCTCAGCCGGCCGCCCAGGGTGACGGCGCCGGACACGGAGGCGTCCTGCTCGGCCGTTCCGGTACGGGTCCGGCCGGCGAACTGGGTGGCGCGCCGGTCGGTCATCCCGTGCACCCGGGCCTGGCGTTCGCCGTGGTCCTCACGGAGTTCGACACGGGCCGGGTCGAACACCTCGGGTCCGGGCAGGACTTCACCGCGCGGGTTGGTCAGCTGGGTCCAGCCCGCCGGGCGGGCCCGCACGATGAGCGTGAAGGCGTCCTCGCCACGGCCGACGGGGAGGATGAGCGCGTCGCTGATGGCGGCACGCAGATCGCTGCCGGAGGCGAGGCCGTCCAGACCTCGGTCGAGAGCGGGACGGGCCTGCGCGCGCAGGTGCCGGGGCAGCAGCCGGAGCGTCTCCTCCCGCACCGTACGGACCGTGTCGTCGACGAGCTCGAACCCCTCGCTGCCGGTGGCGAGCCGGAAGTCACCGTCGGTGAGGTGACCGGGCGGCGCGAACACCAGCAGGTCGTCGATGGCGTCCTGTTCGGCGACCCGGTCGACGGGCTCGTGCCCGGCGGCGTGCGGTTCGGCGGGGTCGGCGGGGTCCGGGGCGGGCCCGGGTGCCGACCCGCCGAGCGGGTCCGCGCCGGTGACGGTGGACCACCCGCTCCGGGAGGGGCCGGGCACGGGTTCGGGCGTGGGCTCCGGCTCCGGCGGGGCGGAGAGGCGGTGGAGGTCGCCCAGGGGGATGGCCCGGACGCGGGCGGCCGTGGCGAACGCGGCCCGGGAGACGGGCTCGGACCACTCCGGCTCCGTACGCAGGGCGTGGCGGACCAGCTGGGCGGCGTCCAGGGCCTCGCGGCGCAGGGAGCCGGCGAGGAGGACGCGGGCGCTCTGGCTCGCGGTCAGGCGCACGCCGGACCGCTGGAGTTCGGCCGCGGTCAGGGCCGGTCCGGTGCGGTCGACGGGCCCGGCGGGCAGGTCGGCGTCGGTGAACGCCTCGGCGAGCCACCGGCGCAGGTCGTCCGGGGAGAGCCGGGCGTCGGTGCCGTCCGGCCCGGCGGGCTCCAGGGCGTCGTGGGCCTCCAGGGCGCGCAGCAGGCCCCACGGGCTCGGATCGGCGGGCTCCGTGCCCCGAGCGGGCTCCGTGCCCGGACCGGGCTCCGCCGCCGGTGCGGGCCCGCGCGGGTCGAGCGGGTCGGTGGTGCCCGGCCGCCGCGGCGCGTGCTCGGTCTCCGGGTCCCGCTCGGGGTCGGCCGGTGCCGGGTAGCTGACCGTGATGACGGCGCTGCGGCCGCTGGCACGCGCTCCGGGCCCGGCGAACAGGTGCGCACCGGTCGTGGCGGGCGCGCCGGCCGTGGTGAGGCCGAAGCGGTCCGCGGCACCCGGCCGCGCGCCGAGCGTGCCGAGCTCCTGCGCGACGAGGCGCAGCAGGGTGGTTCCCGCGGCCTCGGCCCGCCGCGCGCCCTTGCCGCGCGCGGCGTCCGAGGACAGGGCGAGACGTTGCCCGTTGCCGTGTCCGACGATCCGGATGTGCGGCACGGGGCCGCCCCCGGCGGAGTCCTGGCGGTGCGCGAACTCCGCGAGCCGCCGTGCGAGCGGGCGCAGCGCCTCGGTCTGCGCGGCGCTGATCCGGATGCCCTCGGTGAACAGGACGCGGTGGGTCTCGTCCCGCGGGGCCGGGCGCGGCGTGGGCAGCGGGTGGTCGTGGAGCACGGGCCCGGAGGCGTGCGCGGTCTCGATGGCGGCGAGGACGTCGTCGGTGACGAGGAGCTCGGCGGAGGGGTCGGCCATGATCCCGTCCGTCGCCGCCCCGGGGGCGTCGGCCGAGGCGCGGAACAGGGTCCTCTCCTCGGTGTAGCGGTCGGGCGCGCCCAGGTAGTGCAGCAGTTCGTGGAGGAGGTACGGGTCGGTGTCGCCGAGGTCGAGGCGCAGCTGGTCGGGGCGTGGCAGGGGCTCGCCGAGCGGGGTGGAGGAGACGACGACCGCCTCGTCGTCGGTGTTGCCGTGCCGCAGCTCGACGCGTACGTGCAGGCGGTCGCCGGACGTCGGCAGTCCGCGCCCGTGGGTGTTCAGGGCCCGGTCCAGGATGCCCTGGAGGCGGTGCTGGAAGGCTTCGCGGGCGTCGCTGCCCAGGCCGATGACGGGCAGGTCGAGGGTGATGTCGCGGACCCACAGGTCGGGGGTGGCCTGGATCCGCCGGATCCGGGAGCGGATCAGGGTGGTCCGGCTCTCGCCCCAGGTCCGCGCGGGGTCGAACCGCTCGGTGCTGAGGGTCGCCACCGGGGCGTCGGCGCGGCGGGCCGCCCAGGCGGCGTCGGGGGGCGTGGCGGCCGGGGCCGGGACGGGTTGCTGGACGCCTTCGCTGACCCGGTCGGAGGCCGGCGCCTGGGAGGGGCGGGGCCCGGTCGGGCCCTGGCGGGTGCGGTAGGCGTCGACGAGCGTGTCGATGCCGGCACGGCGCTCGATCCGTTCGAAGACGTCGATGGAGCGGGCCCACTCGGGGGCGTCCTGGACGTAGTCGAGGGACAGCGGGCCGTCGGTGAAGCCGCCGTCGCCGTTCTCCCACCGGTAGGCGTTTCCGGTGCGCCCGCCGCGATGGGTGGCCCGCCCGTAGACCAACAGGTCGACGGTGCCGTCCTCGGGGTTGGCGACATAGGTGTAGGTGACGCCGCCCCAGCCGGTGCCGAGGTGCTGGTGCAGGTCGACACCGAGGCGGATCTTGCCCTCCCTGGGCTTCTTCTCGCCCGACGCCAGCCGGGCCAGCAGGCCCTCGTGCCCGGCGAACAGGCCCTCGTGGGTGCGGTTCGCGTAGTGGACGCGGCCGCTGAACTCCCAGCCCCGCCGATCGCCCGCGGCGAGTGCGGTGAACCGCGCCCGGACCCGGGTGACGCGCTCCTCCACCGCCGCGTGGCGGGCGTCGTCGGCGCGCCGCCAGGCGGGCCGGACGGCGTCGCGGACGAGCACCCGGTTGGCGTCCGTCAGGGCCACGTCGATGCCTTCGAGGTAGCGGTCCAGGTCCCGGTCGAGGTCTCCGGTGACGGGCTGTCGTGCGAGGTGGTGGGCGAAGGTGAGGGTGGCCGCGTCCTCGGGCTGCTCGGTGAGCAGTTCGACGAGGTCGCTCCGCAGGAGCAGCAGCGCGGCCAGTTCGGGCTGGTCGGGCAGGCGGTTCAGGATCGCGGGGCGGTCCGTGAGCCAGCCGGTCAGTTCCTCGTCCTGGGCGAGGAGCGCGGCGACCGCGGGATCGGCCTCGGCCAGGGCCGCGAGGCCTGCGACCGCGTCGGGTCCCGGCCGGTCGTGCGCCGGCCGGGCCGGGGCCTGGCCGGTGGCCGGGCGGACAGTGGAGTCCGGGCGGGGGGCGGAGTCCTGGCCGGGGCCGGTGGCCGGTCCGGGGAGCGAGCCGGACGCGGGAGCCGGACCGGTCGTGGGGTCCGGCGTGCTCGTGGAGCCGGGGTCCGGCTCGGAGTCCGGCCGGGGTGCCTCCGGGTCGGCGGGGGCGGGGAGCGCGGCGTGCTGCGCGCCGTACGCGTCGACGACCCCCCGGATCCGGGCGGAGCCGGCCTTCGCGGCCTTGCCGAGCCTGCCGCCCTTTCCGGTGCCGAGCGCGAGCAGGGCGGCCTCGAAATGGGGCCGGGTGAGGGCGTACCGCAGGAGTTCGGGGTCGCCGAGGACCGCGCGGGCGAGCAGCGGCTGGTTGTTGACGAAGGTGGTGAGGGCGTCGTCGGCGAAGAGGCGCCGGAGGTCGTCGCCGGTCAGATCGGGGGAGGCTCCGGCCATGCTGTCGAGGAGCATGGCGCGCCCGGCGGCCTTCGGCAGCAGCGCGCGGTCGGTGGTGATCGCGGCGACGAGGCCGGGGAGCCGGTGGAGGGCCCGCCAGAGACGGCTCTGCTGGTGGGCGTGGTGGACGAGGACCCGGTGGGCGCGGACCAGGGCGAGGACGCCGGGGCGGCGCAGCTGGCCGGAGAGGTCGGGGACGGCGATCAGGGCTTCGGCGAGGCCTTCGAGGCCGTGCAGGGCGGGCACCAGGTCACGGTCGGCGAGGACGTCGGCGGCCAGGCCCATGGCGCCGAGGGGGTGCAGTGCGGGATGGCCGGCGAGCAGGTCGGCGAAGCCGGGAACGGTTCGCAGGGCCTCGGCCAGCCGTGGTTCGTCGATGAACGCGGACAGCAGGTCGCGGGAGGCGAGGATCTGTTCGGTCACGGTGTGCGCCTGGTCGAGGCCGGCCACGAGGCGGGCGTCGGACAGGACGCCGTGGGCTTCCTCTGCGTGCTGGAAGGCGTTCGGGTGCGCGGCGAGGGCGGCCGTCAGGACGGGCGCCTCGTACAGGGTGCGGGCGAGGCCGGGGGTGCGGACGACGACCCCGAGGAGCGGGCTTTCGGCGCCGGCGGTCAGGGCGCGCACGACCGTCTCGACACGATGGTGCCGCTCCGGGTCGCCGTCGCCGCGGAGCGCGAGGAGCTCTTCGAAGAGTGCGTCGCCGTCCCGCAGCACCGGCAGGAGCCGGAAGCCGTCGCCCAGGAGCGCGTCGGTCATGGCCTCGCTGTGTTCGACGAAGCGGCTGCCCGGGGAGCCGTAGCCGAAGGCCACGGCCAGGTGCGGGATGCGGATGTACCGGAACAGGTTGCGGTTGTGGGCGATCCGCAGCCCGGCGTCGCGGTCCCGGGCCAGTTCGTCGACGAGGAACGGGTCCTCGACGAAGGCGCGGTGGAACGGGGCGTTGGTGCGCAGCGCCCTCGTCAGTCCGGTGTTGAGGTGCAGTGCCCGCTGGGCGCGCTTGGAGGGGTCGGTGAGGACGGGGAGCAGGTCGGGCAGCCGGCGCAGGGTCGGGAGCAGTTCCTCGTTGGCGAACAGCAGGTGGCGCAGGCCTTCGTCGGCGGTGACGGCGTCCCGCAGTCCGGGGATGGTCTCGTACGCCTCGTGGAGGGCGTCGAGGGTCCGCAGGCCGGTCTCGTCCCGGGCGGCGCGCAGCACGTTCCGGGCGGCGTCCTGGGACAGGTCGAGGGTGCGCATGCGGGCGGCGTCGCGCGGGGAGATGTCGAGGCCGGTCCCGCTCAGGGTGGGGGTACCGGCGGCGGTGACCTCGGCCAGGAGGGCAGTGGGGTCGTCGGCGAGGGCGGTGAGGCGTTCGGGGGTGTCCCGGATGATCGCGGCGACGGCCGGGCGTGCCACGACGGCGTTGAAGAACGTCGCGTCGGAGGCGAGGAGCGGCAGCAGCGGCGCGGCGCGTTCGGTGCCGAGGGCGTCGAGGAGTTCGGTGTCGAGCAGCAGGCGGGTCCAGTGGCCTTCGGTGCGGGTGGCGGTCGGGGTGTCGGACGTGGGGGCGTCCTCGGGGGTTCGGGCGGCGGCGGCCGCGATCTCCTTGAGGACGCGGCCGTGCCTGCCGCCGGCTTCCCTGGTGGCGGGGGTGTCGAGCAGTGCGTTGACGACGAGGGGGAAGCGGGCGACGAGTTCGAGGAGCGCGGTGTCGCCCGCGCGCAGCGCGGCCAGGGCGTCGGGCGCCGCGTGCAGCAGGCGCATCAGGTCGTCGTGCTGGTTGAAGAGCGACAGCAGCAGGGCGTCGTGGCCGCTGGCGGCCGCGAATCCGTCCGTCGCCGTCGCGACGGCGTAGTAGTCCGGGCTGATCAGGGCCCGCAGCGTCCAGGCCCCGCTGCGGGTGTACGTCTCGGCCGTGTCCGGCCGGGCCCGCAGCCGCTCGGCGAGCGTGCCGAGCTGGAGGGGGAACCGGGGGCCGAGGCGCCGGACCCACGGGTGCCGGAGCAGCGCCGGGAGGAGGCCGGGGGCGCGCAGGGTGTCCGGGTCGCGCAGGAGCAGGTCGCGGGCGTCCTTGGCGTGCACGGGGTGGAGCAGGCGGCGGTACTCGTGGGGTGCGGCGAGCAGTTCGGGGTGGCGGGTGAGGACGCGGGCCAGTTCGGGGTGGTCGGCCAGGTCGGTGAGGACGTCCGGCGGGAGGGCGGTGCCGTCGCGGCTCCCGGCGGGCGGGGTCGCGGCGCTGAGCGCGGCGGCGAGGGTCGCGCGGTCGGGCGCGGCGAGCGCGTCGTCGAGGGCGCGCGGCTGGTAGGAGAGCGTGGCGGCGAGCCGCGGGTTGGCGTACGCGGCCCGCAGGAGGGCGGGGTCGGCGGCGAGGGCGCGTCCCAGGTCCGGCAGGTCGAGGAGGACGTCGGAGAGAGCGGGGTCGCCGGCGAGGACGCCCGGCGTACCGGGGTCACGGTGGGCCGCCTCCAGCATGCCGGGGACCCGCAGCACGGTCTTGATCTGCGCCGGGTGGGCCCGCATCGCGGACAGCAGTGGCCGGTCGGTGAGCAGCCGGTGGATCTCGTCCGTGTCGGCGAAGTCCGTCGGCCGGTCGTACATCTCGTACTGGAGGTCGAGGTTGTCCCTGAGGGCGCCGAGCACCCGGAGCAGTTCCGCTCTCCCGTCCGGGCCCTGGGCGTCGAGAGCGACGAGGAGTTCGGCGAGCCGGGGGAGGTCCGCCACGAGGGTGTCCACCAGCGACAGTTGGTCGTGGCCCATGACGCGCTGGGCCAGCCCGAGGTCACCGCCGAGGGCCCGTACGCTGCCGTGGTTGCGGAGCACGACGTGGCGCAGGTTCCGGTCCCGTTCCAGCGCGGCCAGGGCGTCCAGGTCGCCCAGGATCCGGCTGACGGCCTCGGGGTCGCGCAGCAGGGGCCCGACCTCGTCCTGGAGGTCCGGGTCGCCGAGCGTGTCGAGCAGGTCGGGGTGCTGGGCGAGCAGGGCGATCAGCCAGGGTTGGGCGTCGACGGCCATCGCGAGGTCGGCGGAGCGGCCGGCGGCGTCCATGACGGCACGTTCCTGGGCGAGCGCGATGAGGGTGCCGGGGAGGAGCTTGTCGGGGCGGTCGGGGTGCCGCTGGTGGGAGAGGAGGAACGCGATGACACCGCTGTCGACGACGAATCCCGGCATGGCCCGGGCCAGTTCGTCGGCGTAGTCGAGCAGCGCCGGCACGGCCTCGTCGAGCAACTCCTCGCGGTCCTGCGGCTCGTCCCGCGCGGTGTTCTGGTTCCACGCCCGCCACTGGTCGTAGGCGTCGCCGATGAGTTCGCGGGCGTTCTCGGGCGAGAGGGGGGTGCGGTCTCGGGGGACGGCCGCGTCGTACGCGGGGGGAAGCCCGGGGTCTTCGGGGGCGGTCGGGTCGGCGGCGACGGCCGTACCGGGTCCGGTGGAAACGCTTTCCCGCGGGGCCGGGTCGGCGGTGCCGCGCCGCTCGGGGGTCTTCCCGGTGGTCCTGGACCCGCGGACGCCGTCGGCCGCGGCCGGTACGGCGGGAGGCAGGGCCGCCACGAGCTCGTCGCGGTAGGCCCCGGCCCCGATGGCGTCGGCGTTCCCCGCGATCGCGATGGAGTACGCCAGGCGGCGCACGACCTGCGCCACGGGCGACAGCCGGTCGAAGGGGACGTCCTCGTCGTCCGGTGTCACGGGTACGCGGCGGACCTCGCCGACCAGCCCGCGGGCCTTCGCGGTGGCTCGTCGCAGCAGTTCGAGGCCGCTCGGCAGGCGCAGCAACCGGTCCCACTGCGCGCCGAGGACGACGGGATCGAACCGGTCACGGCCGGCGCCGGTGCCGGCGCGCGTGGCGGCCGCCGGGTCCGGCAGGTCCTCGGCCGTGCGCAGCCGGGCCAGGAGGTCTTCGGAGGCCCGGAACTCCGGCATGTCCTCCACGAGGCTGACGGGCAGCGGTCCTGGGGTCGTGGCACCGCCGCGCCCGTCCCACCGGTAGGCGTTGCCGGTGCGCCGGGAGCTGCGCCCGTACACCAAGGCGTCGACCCTGCCGTCCCTCGGGTTGAGCACGTACGTGAAGGAGATCCCGCCCGTACCGCCGTCCACGTCCACGGGCACGGGCAGCGGTTCGTGCAGGCGGATCCGGTTCTCCTCGGCGTCGGTGCCCCGGGCCACCCGGTCCACGTCGCCCGCGAACCTGGCGAACCAGTTCGCGTCCCGCTGGTCGCCGTACACCACCTCGCCGCTGTGGACCCATGTCCCGGGGTCCACCGGCGAGAAGGCGCTCAGCCGTTCGCGGATCACCGAGACGCGGGCCGCCTCGGCGTTCTCGCGGATCTCGGCGAGCCGCCGCCAGGTCACCCGGGTCGCGTCCTTCACCGCCTGGTAGCCCTCCGTGGTGGAGAACTCTGCGTCCAGCGAGTCCAGGTACTCCTGGAAGTCGGCCTCGAAGGTGCCCTGCGTCGGCGTCGACGCGGCGAACGCGGCGAACGTGTAGTGCGTCAGGGACCGCGGCACGTCCCGCACCGCCTCGAACAGGCCGGGGGCGTGGAACAGCAGTGCGCGCAGCTCCGGTTGGGCTTGCAGGGCCTCGTGGACCTCCGGCTCGTCCGCGACCCAGTCCGCGATCTCCTCGTGCTCGCGGGCGGCTGCCTCCGGTTCCGGGGCGGGCGCGGTGTCGCGGGCTTCGCCGGCCGCGCGAGTGGCCGCCTTCGCGTCGACCAGGCCGGCGACCTCGGTGTGGAGTGCCGCCGGGCCCTCGGCGAGCAGCGTCGCGAACCGGTGGGTGCCGGCGAGCCCCCGGATCTCGTCGGCGAACTCCGGTGTGGCCAGGGCGCAGTCCAGCAGGCCGGGGTCGGCGAGGACGACGGCGGCGACCCGCTCGTACCGTTCGAGGACCCCCAGGAGGGCCGGGTTCCCGAGGAGTGCGTCGGCCCGCTGCCGGGTGAGGTCCGTCGGCGTGGCCAGCAGGGCCCGCTGGAGTCCGGGACGCGTCAGGAGCCCGCGCAGCGGGCCGCTTCGGGCGGACACGGCCTCGGCCAGGCCGGGCAGACGGACCAGCGCGGCCCAGGCGTCCCCGTGCGTGGCGGCGACCCGCACCAGGATCCGCTGGTTGCGGAGCAGGTCCCACAGGGCGGGCCGCGCGGTCAGCTGGTCGCGCAGGGCGGGGTCGAGCAACAGGGCCGACACGAGTTCGGGGCGGCCGCGCAGGGTGGGTACGGCGTCGGGGTGGGCGGTGAGGGCCGGGATCAGGCCGGGGTGCCGGGCGAGCAGCGCGCCCGCGTCCGGGTTGCGGGCGAGGAGTGCGCGCAGTCCGGGCAGGTCGAGGACCGCGTCGACGAGTTCCGGGTGGTCGACCGCGGCACGCGCGAGTTCGCCGCTGCCCAGGATCTGCCGGGCGACGGCCGCGTCCTGTGACAGGGCGGCGACCAGGGACCGGTTGCGGAGCAGCCGCAGGAAGTGGTCACCGGTCGGCAGCACGCCCGGGTGGTCGCCCAGCGCCTGGGCGACCACGGGGGCGCTCACCAGGATGTCGGTGAGGCCGGGTTGCTCGACGGCCTTGGCCAGCGAGTCGGGTCCGACGGTCAGCAGGGCCCGGACGGTCACGTCGAGCCGTTCGGTCTCCTCCGGGGTGCCCTGGGGAGTGAGCGCGGCCAGTTGCCGGAAGAGGCCGGGCGCCCCCTGGAGGACCCGGAGGACGTCGGGGCGATCGAGGACGGCCTCGGCGAGGGGTTCGCTCGTGGTCAGGACGTGGTAGGCATCGCCGAAAGCTGCCATGAGCGACACCATGTCCGCACGGTCGTGCACGCGCCAGAGGTGCCGGTTCCCCCGTAGCTTCGCCCGGAAGCCGCTGTTCTGCAGCAGCATGCCGCGCAGGAAGTCGCTGGCGAGGAAGGCGGCGGACAGCTTCCCGTCGGCGGCGAGGGCCCGGGTGAAGTCGACGTCGCTGAGCAGTTCGCGGGTGCGTACCTCGCGCACGACGAGCGGCAGCAGTTCGGGGCGTCGGCGCAGCAGCGGCGCGAACGCCGGGTTCTCCATGAGGAGGCGCCGGATCGACGGGCTGTCGGCGGCGGCCCGCCGCAGGTCCGGGACGGACTCGTAGGCGAGATGGGTCTCCGCCAGGTTGTCCAGGTACTGGGCGCGCTCCGGCTCCGCGTCCTCGTCGGCGGGCGCCTCGTCGAGAGCGGCCCGGCCCGCGTCGAAGGGGTGGAGGACGAGGTCGTGGAACTGCCGCAGGTCCGGGTCGACCTCCCAGCCCTCCTCGGTGAATCCGGGCGGCCCGACGGATTCGATCTCGGCGCGCAGCGCGGCGAAGGGATCACCGGCGGCCCGGCCGGCCGGGCCGGGGCTGTCGGACGTCCCGGGGACGAGCGTGGCGAAGCGCTCGGGGTCCTCGATGAACGCCCCGCTGAAGGCGGGCCGCCGCATCGCCTCGGCCAGCAGCCCGGGATCGGTGCCGAACGCCCGCACCAGGCCGATGTACTCCTCGTCCGCGAGGGCCTCCAGCAGGTTCTCGTCGCCCAGGAGGCGGGCCCAGTCCCGCGAGGTCACCTGCGAGCCGTCCTGGCGGGCCTCCGCTCCGGCCGCCGCCAGGATGTGCAGGGTGTCGCCAAGGCCGGCGGCGCTGATCAGGACGGACGGTTCGTCCCGCAGTGCGCTCGCGACGCCGCGGAACTGCCGGGTCAGGTGGGCGAGCGCGCCGTCGTCCTCCATGAGCGCGGGCACGACCTGCCGGTTGACATGCGCCGCGTAGACGAGGTCCTGCTCCTTGTGGACCGCCGCGAGCAGATAGGCGTCCTCCCGCGCGTGTTCCCAGAGCGATGCGATACGGGATGCCCGCGGCAGCCGCTCGTCCGCGCGGAAGGCCAGGAGGAACGCGAGCCCCGGGCTGCTGATGGTGTACCGGGCCTCGAACGGCAGCTCCGCGAAGAACCGGACGGCCTTCTCCCGCTCCGCCGGACGGTCCACCATCGCCCTGAGCATCGCGGGGTGCAGGAGCGTCATCCGCAGGAGCGGGTCGGCCGCGAAGGACTCGTCGGCGGCCATCGCCTCGCGCAGCGGCCGGGCGTGGTCGGCGAGCAGCCTGCGCAGTTCGTGCGGACGGCTCAGCTCGCCGATGCGGTCGGCGAGCACCCGGGTGAAGGCCCCTTCGCGCATCATCGTGCCGATCATGGCCCGCTGGTCGGGGAAGACCCCGCGGACCAGCGGCTCCGCCCACAGCCGGGTCAGCGGCGGGGCCGTCCGCGCCACCGGGGCGGGCGCGTTCCCGGGCCCCTGGTGCGTGGCCTGCGCCAACGCCGTCCGCAGTTCCCCGGACCGGCCGAGGAGCGCGTCGAAGGTGTGCGGATCGGCCGACAGGACGTCCACCAGGTCCCGGTTCCCGTACGCCGTGTCGAGCAGGTCGGGCGCGCCGGCCAGTTCCAGCGCCAGTCGCGGGCTCTCGATCAGCACGTCGGACAGATCGGGGTTCCGGTCCATCGTCCGTACGATGCCGGGATTCGCGGCCGCCGCGGCCGGCATCCCGGGGATCGCGAACACCGTTCTGGTCTGCCACGGGCTCCTGCGCAGCGCCTCCAGCAGCGCGGCGTCGGCGAAGAGCGTGGCGTACGTGTCCTGCGACAGGAACCGCTCGTACGTGAGGAGCGCCATCGTCAGGTCGATGTTGCCGTCGAGCGCCACCAGGACCCGGTTGCGAGAGGTGGCGTCCAGCCCCTTCAGGAACGTCCGGAACGCCGCGCTCTCCCGGCTGAGGACGAGACCGGCCGAGGTCCTGTCCCGGAGCAGGTCGCGCAGGATGTCCGTGCGTCCGGGGAAGTGGCCGGTCAGCGGGAGCTCCCTGATCACCCGGTCCCGGAAGGTGTCGTCCTCCTCCATGGCGTCCAGGAGCTCCGGGCTGGACAGGACGGCCGCCGCCGCGTCCGGCCACTGGCCCAGCTGCCGGGCGAAGGCCTGGCGGGACCGGTCCGCGAGCAGGGCGCGCAGGTTGGGGCGGGTCGCCAGCCGCTCGGGCAGCGCGGGCTGGGCGGCCACGAGCAGGGCCCCCGTCAGCGATTCGGACGCGGCCACCAGCACCTCGGGGTGCCGTACGAGCGCCCGCAGGGCCTCCCGGGACGGTTCGCGGGCCGTGCCGCTCCGCAGGGCGACCAGATAGTCCGCCACCTCGATGTCCAGGGTGGCGGGGATGTCGGCGGAGTGGGCGACGAGGAAGCGGGCGACACCTCCGACGATCGCCTCGACGGCCGAATCGTTCAGGGGCTCCTCCGGCGGGTGCTCCTCGGTCCAGCGCGTGAGGGCCCGCTCGGCGACCGATCGCGCCGCGGGCAGGAGGAACGGTCGGGTGGTCCGGCCCGCACCGGGGGTGCCCGGCACGGTCCCGGGCCGCGCCGGGACCGTCCCCGCCCGCGCGGGCGCCGGCTCCGTGGTGACCGGGCCGGGGCCGGGGTCGATGTCAGAGGCCGGGGCGTTGGTCGTTTCCGGGACCGGGACCGACGTCGGCGCCGGGCCGGCCGGTATCGGGGCGGTGTCCTGGGGCGTTCCGGAGCCGGTGGGGACCGGATCGGTGGGCTGAGCGGCCTGGGTGCGCTTCTTCCTGCCCTTTCGCTTCTTGGCCGGGGCCTCGGCGACGGGCGGCCGAGGATCCGGCACGGGGGCGGTCTCGGCCACGTCGTCGGCCGGGACCCGCCGCAGGCCCTCCACCACGGTCGTGACGGCGTCCGGCGCCCGCAGTGTCTCGACGAGGCGTACCGAGGCCTGGAAGGCGGCCAGATCCTCGGCCTGTGTGACCGGCAGCGGGCCCCGCAGAGGGGTGCCCCCGTGCCCGTCCCACCGGTAGGTGTTCCGGTTGCGCCGGGTGCTGCGGGCGTAGACGAGCGCGTCGACCCCGCCGTCCTCGGGGTTGAGGACGTAGCTGAACGAGACGCCGCCCAAGCCGCCGAGGCCGTGTGCGTCCAGGGCCGTGTGCAGCGCCACCGCGCCCTCGCGCCCACCCGAGCCGCCCGCGACGGCCGCGAGCTCCCCCTCGAAGTCCGCGAAGTACTCGGCGCCCTTGCGGTGTCCGTACACCACCCGCTCGCTGTACGTCCACGTCGACGGGTCCACCGGGGAGAACCCGTCGAGCCGGGCACGCACCTCCGAGAGCCGCGCGGCCTCGGCCTCCCGCCGGGCGGACGCGAGGCGCCGCCAGGCCAGCTGAGCCGCGTCCTTCACGGCCCGGTGTCCCTCGGGGCCGGTCGGCATCAGGTCGAGCGCGTCCTGGTACGCCCGGAAGTCGGCCTCGAAGTCCCAGGACAGGCTCTCCGACCCGGCGAACGTGGCCAGCGCGTACGAGGTCAGGGTCGCGGGCTGCCGGCGCACCGCGTCGAACAGTCCGTGCGAGGAGAAGAGCAGGGCGCGGAGTTCCGGGTGCTCGGTGAGGGCGGCCGCGGCCTCGGGGTGCTCCTCGATCCACCGCGTGATCTCCTCGTCCTGCCCGGCCTCGGCGGCCTGACCGGGTGTCTGATCAGATGCCTCCCGCACGGGTGTCCGATCGGCCGCGGCTCCGGTCGTCGGCCCGGTCGGAGCCGGGAAGGCCGCCGTGTCCTGGGCCGCCGGGGCGTCGTCCGCCCCGTTCGTCGGACGGGGGGCGGCCGCGAGCCGGGCGGTGATCCGCTCCCGCAAGGCGTCCGCGCCCCGTGCGACCAGCTGCCCGATGTCCTCGCGCCGGGTGCTGAGCTCCTGGAGCGCGGCGGTGAACCCGGGTGCGCCGAGGGCGTCCGCCAGGAGCGTGGCGTCGCCGAGGACGAGTGCGGCCAGGGCCGGATCGGCGTCGAGGACCGCCATGAGGCCGTCGGACGCGAGGAGGTCGTGGGCCTGCCCGGTGGTGAGCTCGGTCCCGGTGGCCGTCAGCGTCCGCCAGAGCGCCGGCCTGCGGTCGAACCGGCCCAGGCGGCGCGGGGCGTCGGTCAGGGCCCGCACCAGGCCGGGTTGCGTCACGAGCGTCCGCCAGGTCTCCGCCTGCTCCGCGGCGTCCCGCACCAGCGCGCGAACGGTACGCAGCAGGTCCCAGAGCGCGGGCCGGGCGGTCATCTCGGTGACCAGTGCGGGGGCCGCCAGCAGCGCGGCGACCAGGTCCGGCCGGCCGCGCAGCGTGGGCACGGCCGACGGGTGGGTGCGGAGGGCGTCGAGCAGGCCCGGGTGCGCCGCGAGCAGCGCCACGACGTCCGGGTTGTGGTCGATCAGCTCCGCGAGGGCCGGCAGTTCCACCAGGGCGAAGATCAGCGGCGGGTGGTCGACGGCGGCCCGGGCCAGCTCCGTACGGCCCAGGACCTGGCGGGTCGTCCGCTCGTCGAGTTCCAGGGAGGCCAGCAGCGTCAGATCGGTCAGCACCCTGCGGAAGGACTCGGCCGAGGGCAGGACCCCCGGCTGG
Organism: Streptomyces sp. NPDC090025; assembly: GCF_044748125.1. Taxonomy (NCBI): domain Bacteria; kingdom Bacillati; phylum Actinomycetota; class Actinomycetes; order Kitasatosporales; family Streptomycetaceae; genus Streptomyces; species Streptomyces sp. NPDC090025. Next base: position 279,789 of record NZ_JBIVFL010000008.1, read on the forward strand.
TCCCCCAACGCCGCGGCCACGGTGGGCGCGGCCGACAGGGCGGTGACGATGCTCGGGTCGTCGACGGCCGCCCCGAGCGAGTCGACGCCGAGCGTCAGCACGGCCCTGACCACGGTGTCCAGCCGTGCCACCGGGTCCGGTCCCTCGGTGCCCAGCTGTGCCACCGGTTCCGCCAGACCGTCGTGGAGGAGGGCGAGCAGCCGGTCGAACACCTCGTTCGCGCGGGTGAGCAACCCGGACGCCCCGGGCAGGTCGAACGCGGCTTCGGCGAGCGGCTCGCTGGCGCCCAGCACGTGGATGGAGTCCTCGACGAGGGCCATGATGTGGTTGACACGGCGGGCGGCCTCGTCCGCCCTCCCGGCCCGCCACATGTGCCGGTTCCCGATCACGCCCGGCCGGGCCGCCTCGTCCCGGTGCACGTGCTCGCGCACGTTCCGGTCGTGCAGGTACGCCTCGTACATCCGGGGGTTGGTCGCGAGGGCCGCCGTGAAGTCCGGGTGGTTCTCCAGGGTCCTGCGTACGTCGACGTCGGCGCGGACCAGGGGCAGCAGGCCCGGCCGGATCCGCAGCGTCGAGGTGAACTCGGGGTGGGACATCAGCATCATGCGGATCGACAGGCTCTCCGCGGCGGCCTCGCGCAGTCCGGGAACCTCCGCGAAGGCGAGGGCGGCCCGCTCGATGCGGTCGGTCAAGTGGGCGTGCTTTTCGGGCCATTCGTCGGCCGGCCAGTTCCGGTGTGTTTCCGCCAGGGCCTCCTCGGCCGGGGCGAGCACGAGGTTCAGCACCTCGCGCTGCTCGGGACCGAGCTCCCAGCCCTCCTCCGTGTACGTGTACTCCCCGGTGCCCTCGATCTCGGCGCCGAGCGCCGCGCGGTCGTCGTCGTGCCGGACGAATCGTTGGGGGTCGGCGATGAAGGCGTCGCGGAAGGCGGCCCGTCGCATGGCCGAGACCAGCAGTTCGGGCGCCGCTCCGAACGCCCGCGAGACGGTCTCGGTCTCGTCGGCGCCGAGGGCCGCCAGCAGTTCCCCGTCGGTCAGGAAGCGCTCCCAGACGTCGACACCGACGGCCTTCTCGTCCGGGCGCACGCTCGCGGCGGCGTCCGCCATGGCGTGGAAGACGTCACCGTGCGCATGGGCGACGGCCAGGGTCTCCGGGTTCGCGATCATCGCGACGGCGACGTGCCGGAAGGTCCGCACCAGCCTCAGCAGGGCGCCGTGCTCGGCCAGCAGCGGCGCGAGGGCGTCGGGCTTCCCGAGGAGCCGGCCCGCGTCCAGGTCCTTGGCGAGCGCGGCGAGCACCTGCGCGTTGATCAGCGCCTCGTCCCATGCCGGGGAGTTCGGGGCCATGGCGAGCGCGCCCTCCACCCCGTCGCCGCCCGCGAAGAGGTAGCCGAGGCCGGGGTTCTCGCGGAGCACGTCGACGGTCCGCGGGCCGGCGACGACCAGCCGCCGCACGGCCAGCCTCATGGTCGTGTCGTCCCGCAGCACGTCGCGCAGGGCCTCGTGCCGGACGGCGGCGCGCACGGTCAGGGCGAACGGGAAGTCCGGGTCCGCCACGACGGCGGCACGCAGGCCGGCGGAGGCGTCGCCGAGCAGCCTGCGCAGCTCGTGCGGATAGCGCAGGGCCCCCATGTTGTCGGCGAGCACCCTGGTGAAGTCGCCCTCCCGCGCCAGCCGGTCGACGAGGTCGCGCGGCGTCGGGTAGGCGGCGAGGGCCAGCGGGTGGGCCAGCACCCGGGGCATCGGCCCGGCGTTCGCCCCGACCCGGCCCGCCGTCGGCCACTGGTACGCGCCCCGCGCCCGCAGCGCCTCCTCCAGCCCCACCGGGTCGTCCAGCAGGCTGTCGAAGGCCGCCGGGTCCGCTGACAGCACCTCTGTCAGGTGCGGGTTCGCGTACGCCGCTTCGAGCAGCCGCGGCGAGTGGGCCAGGGTGATCGCCAGGGCCGGGTTGTCGACCAGCACGTCGGACAGGTCAGGGTTCGAGTCCAGCGTGCCGATGAGTTCGGGGGCGTCGGCCGCCGCGTCGAGCAGGCCCGGGATCGCCAGGACCGTCTTGCTCTGTCGCGGGAAGACGCGCAGCTCCTTGAGGAGGTCGACATTGCCGAGGAGGGTCCCGAAGGCGGCGGCGTCCGGCAGGTTCTCACGGTGGTCGAGCATGGCGCCGACCAGGTCGATGTTGTCGTCGATGTCCGCGAGGACCACGTGTCGCAGGTCGTCGTCCAGCGTCTTCAGGTAGTCGCCGAACGCCGGTGCCGACCGCGCGACGGCCAGCGGTGTCGACCTGGTGTCCGAGACCAGCTCGCGCAGGATGTCGAGCCGGCCCTCGAAGGCCGGCACGACGAACAGGTTGTCCACGACGCGGCGGCGGACGGCGTCGTCGGTCTCCAGCAGGTCGAGCACGGCCGGACCGGCCAGCAGCCGCCGGGTCGCCGCCGGGTCCTCGACGAGGTGGCGGGGGGCGTCGGGGGCCTGCGCGTCGGTGAGGTGGGCGAGGAGCTTGGGACGGGTCGACAGCCGCTCCGCCAGGTCCGGGAAGGAGATCAGCATGGTGGCGGCCGGGCCGGAGTCGGCGGCCGCCGCCAGCACCTCCGGGTGGCGGACGAGCTCCCGCAGGGTCGGCTCGGAGACGTCCGCCGTCCCCGTGCTCAGCAGGGCGACGAGGAGGTCGGCGGTCTCGACGCCCACCTCCTGCGGGACGACCGCGGACCGGGCCCGCAGCAGGCGGGTGACGTGCGTGATCGCCCGCTCGGGGGCGGCGGCGATGCCGAACACGTCGACGGGACGCCGGAGGGCACCGGCCTCGTCGCCGGTCGGCGGATGCTCCTCCGTCCAGCGCGTGACGGCCCGCTCGGCGAACCGCCGGGCCTCCTCGGCGGTGATCCGCGGGAACGGGGCGGCGGGGGCCGGGGTCGGGCCGGACGGCGGGGGGGAAGTGGGGTCGGGAGTCGCGGCGGAGGCCGATGCCGAGGCCTCTCCTCGGGGGTCCTGGGTCGGGGCGTTCCGGTCCTGGGGGTTCTGGTTCTGGGCCGGGTTCCGCTTCTTCTTCTTGCCCTTCGACGGGGCTCCGCCGATGCGGCGGAGCGGGTTCGGGATCTCCTTCGGCAGGTCGCCGACCAGGTGCTCCGCCAGGGTTTGGGCGCCGACGGTGTCGCCGGGCCACACGTAGATGTGGTGCGCCACGCGGCGTACGACCTGGTCCTCGGGCGTGAGCCGGGTGTACGGCGCGGAGTCCCGGTCGAACGACGTGGGGAGCCGACGCAGCCGGCCGACCGTGCCGCGCGCGGCGGCCAGCGCCCCGGCCAGTTCCCCGCCGACGGCCTCGCGCCGGACGCTCTCCCACAAGGTGTCGAACGCGACCGGGTCGAAGGGCGCGGCGGAGCGGCGCAGGGCGGCCTCGGTCGCGGCGTCCGCCGCGTCGAGGACCCGCGCGGCGGCCGTCCTGGCCCCCGCCGAGTCGGCCGGATCGCGCAGGAGTCGGGCCGCCGCGGTCTCGGTGAGCACGAGCCGCCGCGCCGGGGTGACGTCGACGCCCCGGGTGTCGAGGAGGTCCCTCACCACCCGGCCGGCCTGGCGGGTGGCCCGCGCCGTCCGCTCCGCGGCCTCGTCGCGCCTCGGTTCGAAGCGCGGCTCGGCGCGCCAGTCCTCCACCAGCTCCGTCAGGGCGGGGTGGTCGGCCCGGGTCGGCCCGGGTACGTGCGAGGCCTCCACGTCCAGGTAGCGGGCGAGTCCGCGATCGGGGTCGGTGAGTTCCCGCCAGCCGACCTGGTGGTGGGCGGCGACCGCCATGAGCCAGCCCGCCCTGCGCCGGGCGTCGGCGATCTGCTGGGCGCGGGAGTCGCGGTCGGCCGGGCTCCAGCGGGCGAGGAGTATGAGATCGCGGGGGTCGACGGCCTCGCGGTCCCGCAGTGCCGGGCCGAGCACGGCGGCCACGTGCCGCGGGTCGGCGCCGAGCCGGCGGGCGATCGTGAACAGGTCCTTCGGAGTGAGCCCCAGGTCGGCGGCGACCCGCGGCAGGTCGTCGGGGACGCGCCCGATGTGCTCGGCGAGGACGAGGATGTCGGTGCTCCTGCGCAGCCCGATCTCCCGGCGCAGCCGGTCCGTGGCCTTGACGTCGAACCACGCGTACCGGAGCAGTCGGGCGACGCGTGCCCGGCCGGTCCGCAGGTGCCGGGAGACGACCGCGACCAGCTCGGGCGAGCGGCCGGGACGTCCCTGGCGGGCCGGGTTCGTCCCCGCCGCGGCGAGCCCTTCCGCGTACTCCGCGTCGGAGATGCCGCTGTCCGTGACCGACTCCGTATCGGACTCCGTATCCGACTCCGACTCCTCGTCGTCGTCGTGCCGCTGCCAGCCCTCGTCGGAGGAGAGCGTGGAGACGACGGACGGGGCGGAGCGGACGGTCGGGGAGACGGTGTCGCCGCCGGCGTCCCGGTACGCCAGGGAGCCGTCTGCCGTCCGGTCCCGGCGCGGCACCGGGAACAGCGGATCGTCGAGCAACTGGTACGCCCAGGCCTGCGCTTCGCCCTGTCGGGTGGGGTCGGTACGGAGACCGGGGTCTGCGAGGAACATCGCGGTGAGACGGCGGGCCGCCTGGTCCGCCCGCCCGAGCTCGGCGAACGGGGTGACGGCGAGCGGGTCGGTGACCGCGCCCACATCGGCCAGCAGCGCCCGCGCGGTGGCGGCCGCCGCCGCGAACTCCGGTGTGTCCGCCTTGAGTTTGTCCCAGCGGCGCTGGACGGAGCGCGCGGTGGGCCGGCCGTCGGACTCGACGTCGTCCCGCTCGTCCTCGACGACGGTGGCGGTGTCCGGACCCGTCGTGGACACCGTGGACACCGTGGACACCTTGGACGTGGTGGGGCCCTCCGCTCTCCCGGGCGCCGCGGAGGACTCCGTCTCCGGGCGGGCGGGCGCGGACCCGGGTACGGAACCGGGCTCTCCGAGCAGGTCGAGGGCGTGGGCGCGCGCCTCCTCCTCGCGTCCCGCCAGGCCCCGGTCCTCGAAGAACAGGACGGCGAGGCGGCGCCACGCCCTGTCGTCGGCGCTGAGCAGGGCGTACGGGGTGGAGGTGAGCGGGCCGGCGTCCCGGCCGAGCTCGGCCAGCACGCGCCGGGCCCCTTCGAGGGCCAGCACGAACCCCGGGGTGTCGGTCGGGAGTGTCGCCCAGTGTCGCTGGAACTCCTCGTCGGACAGCCGCTCGACGGTGGAGCGGGGCGCCGGCACGGTGTCGGGGCCCGCAGCGCCGAGCCACCGGTCGCGGTCTTGGTCACTCCCGCGCTTCCGGCCCCGGCCGGTGGGCCTGGGCAGCCTGGCGAGCGTCACCGGATGCCCGTCCTGGGCGCCCACGAGGATGGTGCCGCCGTTCGGCTGGACGACGCTGACGGTCAGTCCGTACACCTGCCCGGCCACCAGGGGCAGCACGTCGTCCGTGGCGTCGGACGCGGTGGTGTACGTGCGCATGGCCTCCGCCAGCGAGCGCCGTTCGTCGTCGCCCCAGGCGTCGTGGACCCGCCCGAGCTCCTGTGCGAAGACCTCCCGCCACGACAGGGTCTCCCCCTGCCGCAGCCGGTCCGCCGTGCGGTCCTCGGCGACCGCTGCCTGCGCCTGGGCGTCGATGCCGTCCCAGAGCGGGCGGTTGCCGGTGTCGGCGGGCGCGTCCAGCTCTGCCACGAGGGCATCGGACAGTCGGGCCCGGATGTCACCCGGCGTTCCGGTGACGACATCGGGCGCGGCGGCGCCGAGCGCGAGGACGAGGCTGTCCTGACCGGGTGCGGAGACGCGCGGGATCATGCCCTGCCCGATCAGCACGTCCTGCTGGCGGACGGTCAGTTCGCGCTGGCCCGGAACCTCTTGCGCGGGACCGGGTGTCTCGACACCGGTCGCGCCGGTGCCGGTGTCGATGCCGCTGATACCGCTGATGCCGCCGGGGACGGTCTCGGTCGTGGTGGTGCCGGGGACGGTCTCGGTCGTGACGGTGGGGAGGGAAGGTCCGGCGGTGGTGTCGTCAGCCGTGGGCGTCCCGGGGAAGGGCGTGCCGGTGTTCCCGGACGGGGCGTCCAGGAGCTCGACGTCGAGGTCGCCGGTGGGGAAGTAGTCGGGCTCCGGCATGGCGACCGGTCCGGGCGTGGTCCCGGGAGCGATGCCGGGCGTGTCCACGGGGTCGCCGCCGACGGTGGGCTCGGGCATCCGCGGCGGCGGGGTCCCGACGGGCTGCGGTCCGGGGCGGCCCGCCGGGACCGAGCGGTCGTCCTGCGCCGCGGGAGTGGTCGTACCCCCGGGGGTGCCGATCGCGTCGGACCTGAACTGCTGTGGCTGGGAAGGGAGTTGACCCATCCCCTGGCCGGTGGAGCCGCGCAGGCCGTCCTGGACGGTGGCGGGTGGCACCGGGACGGCGTCACCGCCCTGTCGGTACGCGGACGGGTCGGGTACTCCCTGGACGTCGGTGGACAGGAGGGACGGGATGCCGGGACCGGTCCCGCCGCCGTCCGGCGTTCCGTTCGGTGTCCCGTTCGCGCCACGGTTGTCGTCGCCGCTCCCGTACACGGGGGTGCCGGGGTCGCCGTTCCCGTTCCGGCTCCCGTTCGCGGGGGTGCCGGGGTCGCCGAGCGTGACGGTGCCGGGCCTGGTGCCCGGGTCGCCGTTGCCGTCCCGGACGCCGCCGCCGTTCCGGTCCGGGCTTCCCGGGCCCGTGCCGTTGTCGCCGTCGGGGTACGAGATCGTGAGGGGCGGCCGGCGCGTCCCGCCGGAGCCGGACCCGGAGCGCGTGCCCGGGTCGTCGCGGCCGGGGTCCCGGTCCGTGCCGCCGCCACCGGTCGGGTTCGTATCGCCGGTCCGGTCGGCACCGCGGGGCGGCCAGACGCCGGAACCGCTGTTCACCCCGCCCGGGGGGTTCACCCAGGTCCTGTTGAACCAGTGGGCCGCGCCCTCCACGCCCTGCTCCAGGTTCCGCTCGACGACGGAACTGCCGCCGGCGGAGAGCACGGTGGACCAGGTGAAGCCGGGGCCGCCGAAGATGGCGGCCATCACTCCGGCGGCGAGGCCCTCTCCGAAGCCTTCGGACGCGAAGTCGTTGACGTTGCCGAAGGTCTCCTTGGTGAACCGGTTCCAGTTCGGCGGGTTCACCCAGGTGTCGCCGAAATCCCTGTCGTTCCGGCCCACCTTGGTCAGGAAGTCCTTGCCGCCCTTGAACACATGCCCGAAGACCTCGCCGATCCCGCCCGCGAAGAAGCCGAAGAGGCCGTCCTTGGCGATCGACGTGAAGTCGAGGGCCTGGCGCCGGAAGTTCTTGTTGCCGAAGGCCATGTTGGCGAGCTGGACGGCGAACGCGAGCAGCGCCTCCTCGACCGCCTCGAACACTCCGGGCAGCACCTTGATCCGCTGCATCAGCTGCATGATCGCGGCCAGGACGGTGACCCGGGCACGGTTCAGGATGGCGCCCTGGAGGCCGCCCAGGCCGCCGAAGCCGAACGCGGCGAGGAACGCCACCCAGGCGAGCAGCGCCAGCATCTGGAGCAGGGCGGCCATGATCTGCCAGTAGCTCTCGTACAGATCACGGGACTTCTGGTCCAGATCGACCCGTACGTCACGCAACTGCTGCTGGAACTGGTCCAGATAGGTCCGGCCCCGGCCGGAGGTGAAGCTGGTGACGGTCTCGTCGAACTGCTTGCGGGCCTCCTCCGGCATCCCGTCACCGATCTTCAGGGTGACGTCCCGCGCCATCTGCATCATGACGTCGAGATCGCGGGCGAGCCGCTCGTGCACCTGCCCGGCGTCCTGGGCCATCTGCGGGATGCCGCTCGGCGGCGTCTCACCGATGAGGATCTTGCACAGCACGACGGCCCACTCCGGCCACGGGCCGGTTCCCGGGTCGATCGCGGGGCTCATCCGCGGGGGCCCGACTGCCCGTTGTGTTCCTGCCGGATGGAGGAGAGGACGTCTTCCTGCCGGTTGATGTACTCGTTGGCGTTCTTCACCGTGCCGTCGGCGAGTGCGAGGAAGACCTCCGTGAAGCCGTCCAGCGCGGCCTGGATCTTCTGGGTCTGCTCCAGGTAGATCGGCCGCTGCACCTTCGCGAACTCGTCGTCGCCCTCGCCGGGCCAGGCGTCGGTCGCGTCCACCCCGTCCCGGTACCGCTGCAGCATGTTCCTGATGTTGGTCGTGAAGTCGCGGAGCACGTTGGACGCGGCGATGACGTCGTCGGCCGACGCTTCGAACTTCGAGGCCATGTCCTTGCTCCCGGGAATCTGCTACGCCCACGGCGTGCGGCGGTGGTGGTGCGGTGCTGGGGGAATTCTGCGCCCGGAGATCCGGCGGCGCTTGAGTCAGTTGACGTACGTCACGGATCTCCGGGGCCCTGGCGGCGGCGTCCGGCCGGCTCAGTCGTTCGGGTCCGCGTCGACCTCGTCGTACAGGGCGCGGCCCTTGCGGCGCCGGCCGCTCTGGCCGTCGGCCTGGCGCTCGGGCTCCGGCGGGGCGGCCGGGCCGAGGAACTGGCCGATGAGCGCGCCCCAGTCGGCCTGGCTGCCGGGGATGCCCGGCAGCGTGGGCATCCCGGCCATGGCGCCGAGGGCGTTCACGCTGTCGGTGAGCGGCTTGACCAGCTCGGTCACGTCCCGGGAGACGAGGGCCCGGGCGCTGTCGAAGGCCTCCATCACGGAGGCCGCGAGCTGCGGGGCCGCCATGGTCCGGTACTTGCTCTCCAGGAAGCGGATGCCCGCCATCTCACCGGTGCCCGCGACGGTCACCTCGACGCTGCGGTCCTTGGAGACGGCCGAGAGCCTGATGCCGCGTACCTGCTCCTGGGCCTGCGCCGCGGCGCGTTCCGAGGCGTCCAGGTCCGCGATGGCCATGGCGAGGCGTTCCTCGATCGAATGCTTCGACGTGCTCATCGGCTCTCTCCCGTCATGAAGGCGTTCTTCGCCCCGTTGCCCGTGCCGGGCTCGGCACGGCCGAGGACCGCCGGGTTGACGTCGTCCTCGGTGCCCCAGACGTCCTCCTCCTCGGCGAGCCAGTTGGCCCGCTCCCGGTCGGAGCTCTGGGTCTGCTGGCCGTTGCCGCCCTGCCCGCCGGCCGGCGGCATGTACGGGGGTGTGCCGCCGGATCCGGTGGTGCCGGGGGCCTGGGCCATCCGGTTCGGCGAGCCGGCCGGGTCGCCCGCGTACTCGCGGATCCGGTCGCCGGCGCCGCCGGCGCCCATGCCGCCCGCGCCGCCCATACCGCCCATCCCGCCGGCGCCCATGCCGGGCATCATCGGGCTCCCGGCCGGGGAGCCGTTCGGCGTGCCGCCGAGGGACGGGTCGGGGATGCCGCTGAGGGCGTTCACCCCGTAGTCGGGGAAGTCGGTGGACACGTCGTAGCCGGCTTCCTCGTAACGGGGCAGGGTCGCCTGGAGCGGGTTCCCGCCCCCGCTGTGCAGGGTTCCGCCGCCGCCGGTGACGCCGCCGCCGGAGGTGTCGTAGCCGGACGCCGTGCTCACCCCGGGGAGGTCGAGGCCGGGCGGGTTCAGGGAGGGCAGCGGCGGCGTGGTCAGGTCGGTCTTCGGGCGGTCGCCGAGCGGCTTGCCGTCCGGGCCCAGGTACGAGGTCTCGCCGTCGGGCGAGGTGAGGGTGACGATGCCGCCCGGGTGCAGCACCCGCTTGCTGCCGTCGGGCTTCTCCGTCGTGGTGGTGCCGTCGCGCCCCGTGGTGACCTTCGTGCCGTCGGGCTTCTCCGTCAGGATGGTGCCGTCGGGGCGCCGGGTCGTCTTCGTGCCGTCGGGGTCGGTGGTGACGGAGCTGCCGTCGGGAAGGACGGTGCGGGTGCTGCCGTCGGGAAGGGCGGTCGGCAGGCCGCCCGCGCGGTCCCGGTCCTGCAGCGAGGGCGGCTTGATGCCGACCCGGGTCCCGCCGGGCACGAGGGGGACGGTGGTGCCGTTGGGTCCGGTGGTGCCGTCGGGGTTGGTGGTACCGGGGAGGCCGCTGTCCGGAAGCCCGCTGCCGCCGGGGAGTCCCCCACCGGGGGAGCCGAGTTCGGGCAGGTCCGGCTGTACGAGCCGGGAGGTGCCGGGGGTGGAGCCCGGGGTGCCGGAACCGGGCAGACCGGAACCGGGCGTGACCGCGTCCGGCAGGCCGAGGCCGGGCGGCGGCTGGCTGACGAGGGTCCTGGGGTTCCCCGTACCTCCGGGACCACCGGCTCCGGTGCTGCCGGGGAGGCCGCCGGGGGCGCCGCCCCCGAGGCCGTCCGGCGTGTTCAGGCCGGAACCCCCGCCTCCCGGGCCGTTGAGGCCCGGCGGGGGGACGTTCGCGAGGAACCGGTTGGGGTCGCCGAGGCCGCCGTTCCCGTCCTTCCCGTCGGCTCCGTTCGCCCCGTTGTCCCCGTCGCCGCCGAGGCTGTTGAGGTCGGGCGGCGGCGGGATCTTCGTCTTGTTGTCGCCGCCCGCGCCGTCTTTGCCGTTCTTGCCGTCGTTGCCGTTGTCGCCGTTGCCGCCGCCGAGGCCCAGCTTGTTGAGGATGTCGTCGACGTTCTGGTTCCCGGAGCCGCCGCCCTTGCCGTCGCCGCCCCCGCCCTTGTTGTCGCTGCCGAGCGGCGAGGTGTTGCGGGTGGCGAGCGGCTCGACGAGGGCGGTCGTCGCGGAGATGAAGGCGTTGTTCACGTAGCTCATCTGCTCGGTGCCCTTCGGCACGAGCGTGCCGTCGCCGAAGTCGTTCCAGGCCTTGATCGCGTCGTTGCCGATCCTCGTCCAGGCGTCGATCTGGGTGAGATTCCCGTACGTGGGATGGTCCTGCCAGAAGTTCGCTCCGGGGGCCATCCAGTAGTTGTCGCCGTTCACGCCGATGTCCTGCAGCACCTGGCCGATGTTGTTCGCCTGGATCCAGATGGCGATGTCGTAGACCAGCTTGTTCAGCGTCTGCATCGGGTTGGACAGGGAGTTCGACGCCCAGTTGTGCCAGGCCTGGACCAGTTCGTAGCCCGCCTGGTGCACCGCGTTGGCGGCGCCGATCAGGGAGTCGCCCGGCCTGGTCAGGGAGGCGCCCTGGCCGTACACCGGGTACAGGGCGAAGTTCTTGGGCGAGAAGCCCTCCGGGCGCAGCTGCTCCTTGTACCCCTTGAAGTTCTCCTGCATCCGCCTGATCAGCGCCGCGAAGGCGTCGGCCGCCGTGCCCCGCATGTCGGCGTCCGGGTGGCCCAGGGACTCCGCCCACTGCTTGAGGACTTCCTCCTGGTCGCGGAAGTACAGGTACGAGCGGTCGTAGGCGCCGGCGACGTCGGAGAAGGTCCGCAGCTTCACGGCGTTCTGCGGATCGACCGCGAGCCCGCCGTAGTTGCCGTCCTGCGTGGAGAAGGGCAGGTTCACGAGCCGGTTCAGCATGTTCAGCGGACCGAAGATGTAGTTGTCGAGCGGGGTGCCCGGGCGCGCCGGGCGCTCGGCCGGGTTCCAGAGGAAGTCGATGGTGATCTTGTTGAGGTTGAGGCTGCCCATGGTGCGCTGCGTGTAGTACGCGAGCATGTACGAGTGGCCGTTCACGTTCGGCCCGACGCTGTCCCCCAGCTTGGACTGGATGGTCACGCTGTCGTAGGTCTCGACCGAGACGTTCATCAGCGGGACCTTGCCGTCGGTCCCGGAGAGCTCCTGGAAGAGCGTGGAGCGATCGGGCATCGGATAGCCCGTCAGGTTCTTGACCGCGTTCGCCCAGTCGTCCCCAGGCATGAATACCCTCCGCTCTTCGGTGTTGCTCTCCGGGCCGACGGCTCAGGCGCCGGTGGTGGTCGAATCGTCGGGCAGCCCTGTCGTGTTCGGGATCTTCGGGCTGCCGGCCGACTTGATCGTGTTCAGGAACTCCTGCGCCTTGATGTCGTCGAGCGTCCCTCCCTGCTTCTTGAGGAACTCCTCGATCATCTTCAGGAGGGTGTCCTCGATCTCCTGCGACAGGTTCTGGATGAAGGTGAGGATCTTGTCGATGCTCTCCGTGAAGACCTGCGTGTTGCCGTTCAAGGACTGACCGTGCATGTTGTCGCTGGACGTCATGATGCCGATGGCGAGCGGCTTGACCAGCGTGAAGTTGTCCGGGTTGGTGTAGCCCCGGGCGATGTTGCGCGGCGAGAGGTCGGTACCCGAGTCCTTGCCCAGAGCTTCGAGCGTGGCGAAGAACTCGGCGAGGGGCCCGTTGATGAACGCCTGGATCGCGGGGCTGTCGAGCTTCGTGAGCTGCGCGTCGGTGGGCACGTGGCCGCTCCCTTCGTCCGGCGGGACGGTCAGTAGACCTGGAGGTTGCCCCAGTCCTGGGCCAGGCTGCGGTCGAGGGCGCCGTAGTTCTCGGCGATGTCGCTGAGCAGCTTGCCGCTGCCGGCGACCGCCTGCGCCGCGTGGTCGACGTAGCCGTGCCACTCGACGAACTTCTGGTTGAAGGCCGCCTTGTCCATACCGACACAGCTGTCGGCCCACTGGCTGATGGCCGCCTGGAGATTGTTCAGGACCGTGTCGATCGCCTCGCTCGCGTTGAGGAGCTGGGCGGTCACGCCGTCGGTCGTGCCGTAGTTGATGTTGATGGATCCGTGGTCGTAACTGGCCTCGGGCACGAGGTCCTCCTTCGTCCTGCGTCTGCGGTTGGGGGTACGGGATCAGCCCTTGAGGCCGGTGATGACGCTCTGGAAGCGGTTGATCCGCCCGGTCAGGTCGTCCTGCTGGTTCTGCTGCTGACCGGAGTTGCGGATCATGGTCTCCTTGACGCCCTCCAGGCCCTGCTCGACCTTCATCACGTCGGCGTCCCACGAGGCCAGCAGGTCCTGGTAGGCCTTGCCGTCGGCGCCGGTGTAACCCGCGGGTCCCACCAGGTCGTTGGCGGAGTTGCGGACGATGCCCCGGATCCGGGTGATGTCGTCGTGCGCGTTCTGCATCAGCTCGGCGACCTTGAGGTTCGCCTCGACTGTGGTTTTGTAACCGCTGCCGGGAATGTCGTCGGGCATCGGATTCACCCTTTCCGTGTGGGTCGTGCTCCTGGGGTGTGAGCCTGCATCCGGCCGCCCCCCGGCCGGATCCGTCGCGTGACGTATCTGCCGACGGCGCCTCGGCGGATACGTCAACCGCCCCGGTTCGACAGGGTTTCGACAGCGTTGGCGGTGCTCTCGGCGGCGCCCGGTGCGCCCGGGCAGCTCCTGCGCGGGGCGCCCGAACCGGCCGCCGGCGGCCGGGCGGCGGCCGACGCGTCCAGGGCCGCGCCGGTCGGCAGGGTCATGAGCAGCGCCGAGGGCAGTCCGCGGACGTCCGCGGACGTGTAACCGAGGGCCGCCAGGGCGCCGCCCGGGGCGACCGGATGACGTACCCCCGCGTCGGTGACGAGGTAGACCGTGTCGCCCATCCGGGTACCCGCGCTGCTGAGGGCCTGGATCAGGGCGCCCTTGCCCGGCGGCACCTCCACCCGGTCCACCGGCAGGCAGGCCGGGGCGACCGAGTCGGCCGGCGGCTGCGCCACATGGTCCTCCGCGACCTCCGCCGGGGCGAAGGCGATGCTCACGCCCATCGCCGTGCCGCCGCTGGGCCGGACCACCGCGCAGGGCTCGGACCCGGCGGGAATCCCGACCAGGCGGGGCGGGGTGGCCGGCAGGGACTCGCCGCCCGGGCGGCTCGCGGCGGGCGCGAGGTGCCCCCGGACGGCCTCCGCGCCGAGCGGACGCGCGACCGGCGTCCCGCCCGCGTACGCGACCTTGCGGGTCTGCGGATCACCGAGGAGGAGGGCGGCCTCCGTCCCGGTGAGCGGGCTCAGGCCCTCCCGCCGCAGCAGGTGCAGCTGACCGGCCGCGCCCGGCACCTGCACGCTGAAGACCTGCCCGACGCGGGTCGCCGCCCCGTCGAGCGCGGGCCCCGGCTCCCCCCGGCCCGGCACGGCGGGCGCCGCGAGGTCGGCGGCGGCGGGGACCGCGACGAGGAAGGCGGCGGAGACGGGATACGCGCCGGCGGCGCCGTAGCCGAGTGAGGTGGCCGCGCCGGTGGCCTCGTCGAGGAGGTGCCGTTCACCGCCCAGGAGCAGCGAGCGGCGCCCGTCGGGGCCCTGTACGAGGAAGCCCTCGCCCGCGCCCAGCGGACGCGCGGCCCCGGCCGCGCCGAGCGCCAGCCGGGTCCGGACGACCATCTCCCCCGAGGTCTGCCGGGTGGTGGCCGCGCACACCTGCCACGCGGAGGACAGCAGGCTCGTCCGGCCGGGCAGGTAGTCGGGGGCGCCGGGGATGCCCACCGGCGGCCCGTGCGGGGTGTCCTTCGTGGCGGAGCTGGAGACGGTCGCGGACTTCATGTCGCCGCCCGTCAGCAGGCGCGCCGAGGCGTAGTTGAGGACGGGCCGCAGCCTGCCCTGCGCGTACACGTACCGGTTCCCGGTGTCCTTCTCCAGGACCAGCGTCCCCTCCGTCCGCCAACTGCTGGGCGTTCCCGGGGAGAAGAGGCCGACAAGGGCCGAGACGAGCACCGCGACGACACCGATCACCAGCCCGAAGGCCATCCCGCGGTTGGTGCGCCCGCCGGGGGTCTCCAGGTGGTCCGGGTTGGCGCGGAGCATCCCGGAGGTGAGCCGGCCCATCTGGAAGAGATGCGCCTGTACCTGGTCGCGCCTTGACTGCACGGGGCCCTCCGGCCTGATCGTCGGTGTTCGGGGGGGTACGGGGAGGGGGCGGGGTGTACTCAGCCCGTCATGCCGCGGACCCTGCCGTAGACCCCCAGCACCCACAGGGCGAGGGGCAGCAGCGCGAGGGCCACCACGAAGTGAAGGATCTCCGCCGCCCGGCCCCAGTACGGGACCATGCGGCGGCCCGGGACGGTCCAGATGGCGATGGTCAGGACGACGGCGAGGGCGGCGAGGGCCGCCACCAGGCCCAGCCGTCCGCCGCCTTCGAGGGCATCGGCCCAGGCCATGGCGAGGACGGCGACGCCCCAGACGCCGGGGGCGAGGATGGACACCCGCTGCCAGCGGCTGCCGAGGTTGCGGCCGTGCAGCAGGAGCAGCACCGTGAGGGTGGCGGCGGTGACGGCCTCGGCGAGGCCGAAGTGCCGGGCGAGCACGGTGACGCAGAAGGTGCAGACGAGTCCGGTGGCCGCGTACAGGGCGGTGAGCCAGGCGTTCGCCGCCGCCGAGCGGGCGGCCACGTCCTCGCTCGCGTGGGGTTCGATGTCCTGCTGGAGCTCCTCCGGCGAGGTGGGCAGCGGGCGCATGCGCAGGCCGGCCATGCGGAAGGCGAGCCCGGGCACGAACCCGCCGAGGACGACCGCCCCGACCGCGACGACGGCGGCCACGTCGGGGGCCGGGAAGCCGGTGGCGGCGATCAGTCCGCCGGCCGCGGTCGCGAAGGCGGCGACCACCCCCACGGACATGAACACGGCCGCCGAGGCGCCCACCACGGACAGCGCGAGGACCGCGCCGCCGGCCGCGGCGGCCCCGCCGGACAGGAGCCGGGGGCCGAGGAGTTCGGCGCCGGGCGGTCCGCCGGGCAGCAGCCAGCCCGCCAGCGCCAGGAAGGGCACGGCGGCGCAGCCCAGCATGACCGCGGTGAACGCGTCGCCGATCGCCCGGCTCGCGGTGCCGGCGCCGGCGAGCAGCAGCACCCCGCACAGCGCGGCGGTCAGGCCCCGGTCCATGGCCGGCAGTCCGTCCATGGCCAGGACCAGGGCCACGGCGGCGAGCAGGGTGGCGGCGACGACCCGGACGAAGGCGCGGCTGGTGGATTCGGTCCAGTCGCCGCCGAGGCGGCCCATGACGGTGGCCACCCCGTCGACGACGTCGTCGAAGTGGGCCTCCGGCATGGTGTCGGCGGCGGAGCGCAGATGCAGCGTCTCGCCGTCGCGCACCTGCAGCGAGGCCAGGGTGCCCTCCGGGTCGAGCGGGGCCTCGCCGAGCCGCTGGAGCACCCAGCCCTGGCCCTCGACGTTGGTCTCCTCGGCCGCGGCCCCGGCGAAACCGAGCAGGGCCGGCAGCAGATCGGAGACGGGGATGTCGGCCGGCGCGGCCAACTCGACTCGTCGGCCGGGCACTTGGATGGTCAGGCGGGTCAGCCCGGCGAGGGGACTCTCACTCATGGGCCGCACCTTACGGGCGGGCGGGCACCGCTCCCTTCCGACGAATGACGCAATTGCGCGACCCTGATGACGGTGTTCCTCGCGGGGCGGCCCGGGCGGGCCGGAGTGCGTCCTAGGGTGCTCGGACCCCCCGGCGCATCGCCGGCGCGCAGACGAAGGAGCAGTCCGTGAGTGTGGTCCTCTTCCGCAGGCCGGCCCGTCGGCGCGGGCCGGAGATGCCGGACGGCGAGCTGAACCTCCAGGAACCGCCGGTGCTGGCCGAGGCGCAGCCGAACGCCGGCGGCGTCTGGACGTTCCTGCCGATGGGCATCATGTCGTTGTCGATGATGATGATGTTCCTGCGGCCGGGGTCCGGCGGTGTGTTCATGTACGTCGCGGTCGGCATGATGGTGCTGGGCCTGCTGGCGATGCTGATCGGTCAGGCCATGCAGCGTCGCGGCGAACGCAAGTCGAAGATGAACGGGGAGCGGCGCGACTATCTGCGCTATCTGTCGCAGGTGCGGCGCCGCGTGCGCAAGGCGATCGTCGAGCAGGGCGAGGCCCTGGCCTGGCGGCATCCCGCGCCGGGGGCGCTCTGGTCGCTGGCGCGCTCGCCGCGGCTGTGGGAGCGGCGGGTGACCGACCCGGACTTCGCCGAGGTGCGGATCGCGCGCGGCGCGCAGCGGCTCGGGCTGCGACTCGCGCCGGTCACGACCCGTCCGGTGGAGGATCTGGAGCCGCTGACGGCGCACGCGCTGCGGTGCTTCGTGGAGGCCTACGCGCAGATCCCCGACCAGCCGATCGCCGTGTATCTGCGGGCCTGGTCGCGGGTGCTGGTCCGGGCCGAGCCCGCGGAGGCGCGGGCGTTCGCGCGGGCCGTGCTGGGACAGTTGGCGACCCTGCACAGCCCGGACGACCTGTGGCTCGCGCTGTGCGTCGGCGACGACGTGAAGGACGAGTGGGACTGGGCGAAGTGGCTGCCGCACGCCCTGCACCCGCAGGCCACCGACGGCGCGGGGCCGACCCGGATGGCCGCGTCGGCGGTGGGCGAGCTGACCGATCTGATCGGCGCCGAGTTCTCCGAGCGCCCGCCGTTCGACCCGACGGCGTCGCCGACCCGGGACGAACCCATGGTGGTCGTGGTGATCGACGGGGGCAACGTGTCGTCGGGGCACCGGTTCGACGGCACGGGCTTCCGCAACTGTGTGGTCCTCGACCTGTCCGGCGAGCTGCGGTGGCGGCCGGGGCGCACCACCCTGCGGCTCGCGCTGACCGAGGGCCGGGTGGAGCTGGTCCGCACGGACAGCAGCCGGCGCGAGCAGTCGACGGTGCTCGGGGTCCCCGACACACTGGGGCCGAACGCGGCCCGGGCGCTCGCCAAGGAGCTGGCGCCCTTCCGGGCGACCACGGGCGGGGAGTCGGCCGAGCCGCTGGCCTCGGACATCCAGCTGAGCGGGCTGCTCGGCATCAAGGACCTGCGGCGCCACGAGCCGGCCACGCTGTGGCAGCGGCGGTCCGCGCACCAGCACCTGCGGGTGCCGATCGCGCTCGCCGGCAACGGGGCGCCGGTGGAACTGGACCTGAAGGAGTCCGCGCAGGGCGGCATGGGGCCGCACGGGATGCTGATCGGGGCGACCGGCTCCGGCAAGAGCGAGCTGCTGCGGACGCTGGTCCTCGGTCTGGCCCTGACGCACTCCTCGGAGCGCCTGAACTTCGTCCTCGTCGACTTCAAGGGCGGTGCGACGTTTCTGGGCCTCGACACGCTCCCGCACGTCTCGGCGGTCATCACCAACCTGTCCGAGGAGGCGGCTCTGGTCGACCGCATGCAGGACGCCCTGCACGGTGAGCTGATGCGGCGCCAGGAGCTGCTGCGGCAGGCCGGGAACTACGCGTCGGCGCTCGACTACGAGCAGGCGCGGGCCGGCGGGGTGCCGCTGGCGCCGCTGCCGAGCCTGGTGGTCGTGGTCGACGAGTTCAGCGAACTGCTCTCCGCGCACCGGGACTTCATGGATCTGTTCGTGATGATCGGGCGGCTCGGGCGGTCCCTCGGGGTGCACCTTCTGCTCGCGTCGCAGCGGCTCGACGAGGGCCGGGTGCACCAGTTGGAGAGCCACCTGTCGTACCGGATCGGACTGCGGACGTTCTCGGCGATGGAGAGCCGGGGCGTGCTGGGCGTGCCGGACGCCTATCTGCTGCCGCCGGAGCCGGGCAACGGCTATCTGAAGACCGGCGTGGAGGAGCTGACCCGGTTCCGTGCCGCGTACGTCTCGGGGACGTACAAGAGCCGCGCGGGCGCCGTGTCGACCTCCCGGGTCGCCCACCAGATCGTGCCGTGGACGACGACCTGGGTGGTGCCGCGGCAGCCCGTGGAGCCGACGGAGGAGGAGGCGCGGGCCGCGAGCGAGGAGGAGTCCGACTCGCTCCTGTCGGTGGCCGTGGGCCGGCTGGTCGGCTCGGGTCCGGCCGCCCACCAGGTGTGGCTGCCGCCGCTCGCCGCGTCGCCGCCGCTGGACCTGCTGCTGCCGCCGCTCGAGCCGCACCCCGAGCGGGGGCTGACGGGTGTCGAGGGGAAGCCGCGGCTTCGGGTGCCGGTCGGGGTGGTCGACAAGCCGTTCGAGCAGCTGCGGGACCTGCTGACCGTCGACCTGTCGGCGGCGGGCGGGCACGTGGGCATCGCGGGTGGCCCGCAGAGCGGCAAATCGACCCTGCTGCGCACCCTCATCGCCTCGCTGGCGCTGACCCACACCCCGCGTGAGGTCCAGTTCTACTGCCTGGACTTCGGCGGCGGCTCCCTGTCGGGTCTGGCCGGGCTGCCGCATGTGGGCGGAGTGACGGGCCGGCTGGACGAGGACCGGGTGGCGCGTACGGTCAGCGAGGTCAGCGTCCTGCTGCGGCGCCGCGAGCAGTTCTTCCTCGACCACGGCATCGACACGGTCACCGCCTACCGGCAGCGGCGGGCCGCCGGGGAGTTCGCCGACGAGCCGTTCGGTGACGTCTTCCTGGTCGTCGACGGCTGGCCGACGGTGCGCCAGGACTTCGACCAGCTCGTCGACGACATCAACAAGATCGCGCAGCGGGGTCTCAACTACGGCATCCACGTGATGCTGTCGACGGCCCGCTGGATGGAGCTCACTCCGGTGCTGCGCGAGGCCATCGGCACCAAGATGGAGCTGCGGATGGGCGATCCGATGGACTCGACCATCGACATGCGCAAGGCGGCGACCGTCCCCACCAACGCGCCCGGCCGGGGGCTGACCGCCCAGACCAAGCTGCACTACCTCGCGGCGCTGCCGCGGATCGACGGCGCCGACTCGGCCGACGACCTCGCCGACGGCGTAGCCGGACTGGTGAGCGCCGTGGCGGACGGCTGGGCGGGGCGTCCGGCCGCCCCGGCGGTCCGGATGCTCCCGGCCCGCCTCGGGTACCGGGAGCTGCCCGCGCCGGACGGGTACCGGCTGCCGCTCGGCGTCGAGGAGAACGAACTCTCCCCCGTGCACCACGACTTCTCGCAGAGCCCGCACCTCGTCGTGGTCGGCGACACCGAGTGCGGGAAGACCAACCTGCTGCGTTCGCTGGCCCGTTCCATCACCAGCCGCTACTCGCCGTCGGAGGCGAAGATCCTCATCGCCGACTTCCGGCGCGAGCTGGTGGACGCGGTGCCGCCGGAGTACCGGCTCGGCCACGCCGTGTCCGGGGACGCGCTGCGCGAGTACGCGCAGGGAGTGGCGCAGGCGATGACCGAGCGCACTCCCGGCGAGGACATCCCGCCGGCCCGGATGCGGCTCTGCGACTGGTGGGAGGGGCCCCGGCTGTTCGTCCTGGTCGACGACTACGAGATGGTCGGCACGGGCTTCAACTCGCCCCTGGAGGCGCTGCTGCCGCACATCCCGCTCGGCTTCGAGATCGGCCTCCACCTCGTCGTCGCGAGGGCGTCGTCGGGCGCGGTGCGCGGTGCCTCCGACAGCATGATCCGCGGCCTCCTCGACGCGAACAGCACGGCCCTGCTGATGTCCTGCCCGCCGAACGAGGGCACTTTCATCGGCAACGTGAAGCCGAAGCTGCTGCCGCCGGGCCGGGCCGTCCGCATCGCCCGCCGCCGCAGCCTCATGATCCAGACGGCGCTCCTGGAGGACTGACGGGGGCCGGGCCCTGGGGGGCCGGGCGTCCGGCCCCCTTGGCCGGTGCGGCGCTCAGCCCGCCCGCCACCCCCGGGCCCGGGCCCGGGGAAGGACCACGGCGAGCGCGCCGAGGAGCAGCGCCACCGAGAGGGCGCCGGTCGCGATGAGGAGGCTGCGGGAGCGGGCCCCGCCGTCCGGGACCGGCACGGGCAGGGTGACCGGGTCGGCCCGCCGCGGCGCCGGGGCGGCGTCGGCGGGCAGCACGCCCGAGACCGCCGCGTACGGATCGAGCCTCGGCACGGCGGAGGTGTACGAGCCGCCGAGCAGCCGGGTACGGGTCCGGGCGGCGTCGATGCCGGGCTCGTAGGAGCGGACCAGCGCGGCGGCGCCCGCGGCGAAGCCGACCGCGAGGGACGAGCCCGAACCGGTGAACGCCCCCTCGCCGCCCGGGCCGACGCTGACGACCCGGTCGCCCGGGGCGCCGAGGTCGGCGTGGCGCGGCACGAGCGCGTTCTGCGGGCGGGAGCCGTCGGCGCCGAAGTCCAGGACGGACAGCACCCCGGGCTCGGCCGCCGGCCAGTAGTCGCGGGGCGGGAGATCGCCGGTTCCCGCGAGGACCGGTGCCTTGTCGGGCGCGGCGGGCGCCACCACCAGGGCGTCGGCGCGGGCCGCCAGGCGTACGGCGGCGGTGAGTTCGGGGCGGCGCGCGGAGAACGCGTACGGCACGGCGATGACGTCGGCCCCGGCCCGTACGGCCGCCTCGATCCCCCGGGCCACCCCGGCCGGGGTGGCCGCGCCACGCTGGCTCGTGGCCCGCACGGCGAGGATCCGCGCCTCGGGCGCCACCCCCGTGAAACCGGCGCCCTCGCGGGGCGCGGCGGCGATCAGCCCGGCCACGAAGCTGCCGTGGCCCACGCAGTCCTGGCCGCTGCCCGCGCCGACCGGCGTCACCCGCCCCAGCAGCGCGGGGACGGTGGCGCCGACCCCGGTGCCGACGACGGCGACGGCGACACCCCGGCCGCGAGCCATCCGCCACACCCGGTCGAGGCCGAGCATGTCCTGGGTCCACGGCGGCTCCGCCGCCCGTTTGCCGGAGGCCGGCCGGCACGGCGCGTCGTCCGCGAGGGTCTGCACGACCACCGGCAGCGTCTCGTCGGCGGTCCCGGCGGCCACGCCGGGGGCGGTCGCGGCACCCACCAGGGCCAGCGCGGACAGCAGGGGGGCCGCGCCCCGTCGCATCGCTCTCATGGACGCAGCGTAGGAGCGCCGCCCGCCGACCGGGCCGGGCGCGGGCGGAGTTCGGAAAGCCGGGGGACGCAGACGGGGAAATCTACGTCATCGGCCCGGCCCGCTACGTCGCCCGAACCAGTCATTTCGCGGTAGTGGGGGCCGGCCTTCCCCCGGCAGCCTGGCAGCCGGCCGCGGCACGCGTCGCGCACCGCCGCACCATCAGGGGAGGCACCGTCGTGGTACGCCAGGTACTCACCGTCGATCACAACGGCTCCGGCGAGTACCGGACCATCAAGGAGGCCCTCAGCCACGCCCGCACGGGCGCGGTGATCAGCGTGCAGCCCGGCCGCTACGTGGAGAACCTGCTGGTGACCACGCAGGTCACCATCGTCGCCGACGGCCCCAAGGGCAGCGTCGAGATAGCGCCGCGCCGCGACACCGCCATCACCCTCGCCGCCGAGGCGGTGATGCTCACCGATCTGCTGGTGCGCGGCGGCGAGAGCGACGTACCGGTGGTGCACGCCGCCCGGGGACAGCTCGCCATGCGTGACTGCGAGGTCGTCGGCAAGGGCTGGACGGCCGTTTCGGCCTCCGACACCGGGTCGCTCGCGCTGCGGAACTGCCGCATCACCAACCCCGACGGGGCGGGCGTCGTCGTGACCTCGGCCCAGCCGTCCGCGGTGGAGGACTCCGTCATCGAGCACCTGGGCACGTCGGCGGTCGTCGTCGTCGACCAGGGCCGGATCAGCGTACGCGGCTGCCGGCTCCGCGACGCGCGCGGCAACGGCGTCCTCGCCAACGGCGAGGCGCGCGGCTCCGTCGAGAACTGTGAGATCTCCTCCACCGACAAGCCGGCGGTGGCCCTGGAGGGCTCCTCCAGCCTCACCGTGCAGGACGTCACCGTCACCGGCGTGACCGTGGGCGTCTACGTCACCAGCGCGTCCCGGACCGTCCTGGAGAACGTGCACGTCGCCGACACCACCGGGCACGGCATGGTCGTCGCCGCCGGTTCGGACCCGCTGCTGCGCCGCTGCGGCACCGCCGACACCCGGGGCAGCGGCCTGCTCGTCACCGGCCGGTCGCGCGGCACCTACGAGGACTGCGTCTTCCTGCGTTCGGCGCAGGCGGCCGTGCGGGTCGCCGAGTCCAGCGGCCCGGTCCTGACCGGCACGACCGTCCGTGACACCGAGGGCGTCGGCGTCCTCCTCGCCGACGAGTCGGTCGCCGAGATCGACCGGCTGGACGTCCTCGACTCCGGCGGCCACGGCATCTCCGTGCGCTCCGGCGCCAACCCGCTGCTGCGCCGGGTCCGCGTCAACGGCACGAAGGGGTACGGGATCGAGGTAGCGGAGGACGGCCGTGGCCGACTCGAACACTGCGAGGTCGAGGACACCGGCTCGGCGGCCCTGCGCATCGAGGGGCACGGCAACCCGCACGTCGGCAACAGCGCCCTGCGCGGCTCCCGGCAGGCCGGGGTGTCGGTCGGCTCGCTCGGCCGGGGTTCGCTGCGGGACTGCGAGATCGGCGGGACGGGCACCGAGGGCGTGTCGGTGGAGGACGGCGGCGAACTGTCCATGACCCGGGTCGACGTGAAGGAGGCCGGAGCCCACGGCATCCTGGTCGCCGCCGGAGCCCGGGCCTCGCTCACCTCCTGCGGGTTCACCGACAGCACCGGCGACGGCATCCGCGTCGACAGCGCCGAACAGGTCACCATCACCGGCTGCACCGTCCGCACCAACCGGGGCGCCGGACTGCGGCACTCCCGTCCCGGCCCCCGGCTCCTGGTGGACGGCCTGGTCAGCACGGGCAACGGCGCCGTCGACAGCTGGGACGGCGCCCCCAAGCAGGAACTCCCCGCGAACGGGACCGGCGCCGGGGACACCGCCCCGGGCGGCCCGGCCCCCGACACCGCACCGAAGGGCCCGCTCGGCGAACTGGACGCCCTGGTCGGCCTCGAAGGCGTCAAGCACCAGGTCAGCACCCTGATCAACCTCAACCGGCTGGCCCAGCAGCGCGCCAGCCTCGGCATGCCCGCGCCGCCCATGAGCCGCCACCTGGTCTTCGCGGGCCCGCCGGGCACCGGCAAGACCACGGTGGCCCGCCTGTACGGCAGCATCCTCGCCGAACTGGGCTCGCTGCCCTCCGGGCACATCGTGGAGGTTTCCCGGGCCGACCTGGTCGCCCAGATCATCGGCGGCACCGCCATCAAGACCACCGAGACCTTCGAACGCGCCCTCGGCGGGGTCCTGTTCATCGACGAGGCATACACCCTGCTCTCCGACAGCAAGGGCTCCGGCGCCGACTTCGGCCAGGAGGCCATCGACACCCTGGTCAAACTGATGGAGGACCACCGCGACGAGGTCGTCGTGATCGTCGCCGGCTACTCCAAGGAGATGCAGGCCTTCCTGTCGGCCAACCCGGGACTCGCCTCCCGGTTCACCCGCAGCATCGAGTTCATCAACTACACCGTCGACGAGCTCGTCACCATCGTCGAGAACATGTGCGCCTCCCACAGCTACCAACTGGCGCCCACCGCCCGCGAGGCACTCGCCCTGCACTTCACCCGCATGCCCAGGGACGCCGGCTTCGGCAACGGCCGTGCGGCCCGCAAGGTGTTCGAGGAGATGGTCGACCGACAGGCCTTCCGGCTCGCGTCGCGCGCCGAGATCAGCCAGTCCGACCTGGCGCAGCTCGTGGCCGAGGACGTCGGGGAGGAGGAGGCCGCCCTCATCAGCGCGGGCGGCGAGGAGCGACCCGCCGACTCGGAGGTGCTGGCACGCCTCAACAGCATGATCGGGCTCTCCGCGGTGAAGGCGGAGGTCGCGGGCATGGTCGACCTCCTGGAGGCGACCCGACAGCGGCAGGCCGCCGGCCTGGCGGCCCCCAGGATCAGCCACCACCTCGTCTTCGCGGGGCCGCCCGGCACCGGCAAGACCACCGTCGCCCGGCTCTACGCCGACCTGCTGTGCTCGTTCGGGGTGCTGCCCCGCGGCCAACTCGTCGAAGTGGCCCGCGCCGACCTCGTCGGCCGCTACATCGGACACACCGCGCAGCTCACCCGCGAAGCCTTCGAACGCGCCCTGGGCGGCGTGCTGTTCATCGACGAGGCGTACACCCTCACTCCGCTGGACTCGCCGTCCGACTTCGGCCGGGAGGCCGTGGACACCCTGCTCAAGCTGATGGAGGACCACCGCGACGAGGTCGTCGTCATCGTCGCCGGCTACACCGGC
The DNA here is from genome assembly GCF_044748125.1 of Streptomyces sp. NPDC090025. NCBI lineage: Bacteria > Bacillati > Actinomycetota > Actinomycetes > Kitasatosporales > Streptomycetaceae > Streptomyces > Streptomyces sp. NPDC090025. Next base: position 304,375 of record NZ_JBIVFL010000008.1, read on the forward strand.
GAGATGGGCCGCTTCCTCGACTCCAACCCCGGCCTCGCCTCCCGCTTCTCCCGGCACGTCACCTTCGAGGACTACACCGACGCCGAACTCGTCACCATCGCGGACCGGCACACCCTCGAACTCGGCTACCAGTGCGCGCCGGAGACCCTGGACGCCCTGGGCCGGGTCTTCGCGGCCACCCCCCGCGGCAAGTCGTTCGGCAACGCCCGACTGGCCCGCCAGATCGTGGAGACCATGATGACCCGGCAGGCCGGCCGGCTGCGCGGTTTGACCGATCCCAGCCTGGAGGCCCTGAGCCGGCTGCTCCCGGAGGACCTGCCGCCGGACACCCCCGCCGCACGCGACCCGCACAAAACGCTCCAGCACGAAGGAGGGGCCCGCCGATGAGCCTGTGGCAGAGCTTCCTCGGCCGCCGCGCGACCGGGGGCGACCGCGACGCGTCGGCGACGGACTCCCACCCGACCGCCCCGCCCGAGGGCGGCCCCGGCGTCTACCTCTTCCACACCACCGAACACCCGCCGCAGCACCTCACCGAAGCCGCCCAGTGCCTGGGTCCCGTCGCTCAGGAGCAGGTGGTGTTCCTCGTCGACAGCGGCGTCAACGGCGCCGAGGACTCCGGCAGCCTGCTCGACCGCTTCACCCCCGTCCTGGCCTCCGCCGTGCGCCACCAGGTCGGCCGGGTGGCGCTGGTGATGGCCGACGGAGCGCTGTCCGGCATCGCCGCACTCATCGCCGACGCCTGGCCGGTCGAGGTCCTCGCCTGCCGGGGAGTGCCCGTCGTCGGACCGGACGGCACCCTCTTCAGCCACCAGGGCTGGCTGCGCTTCGTGTCCGGCCGGGCCCCCGAAGTCGTCGGTCGCCGCTACCCGACGCCCGCCTGGGAGGCGGCGTTCTCCCGGCTCGCCGCCGACACGGCGGAAGGACACCGCATCGACCACATCCCGGCCGGCGTCATCCTGCGCCCCGACCGCTACGCGGCACCGCCGGTACCGGCCCTCGCGCACACCGTGCCGATGGAGGCGACCAGCGCGATCCTGCTCACCGGCGGCCCCTGGGCGAGCGGCACCTCCGCCGAGGCCGTGGCCAGCGTGCTCGCCGCGCTGCCGGACCGGGTCCGCCGCGCCACCCGGCTCGTCCCCTGGTCCGGGGACCTGTTGCCGGTCGCCAAGGACGTCGCCCACCTCCTCGACACCGAGGTGGAGGTCGCCGGCGGCCTGCCGCTGCTGCTCGACGCGCCCGAGGGCGAGCCCCCCGAGTCGCGGACCCTGCTGGTCTCGACCGACGGGGACCCCACCTGGCACTCGTACGTCGAATCCGTCGTCTACGGTCCCCACGACGGCCCCGGCGGACGCCTCAAGCGCTGGCGGCCGCCGCTGCCCGGGCTCGCCCCCGGAGGCCGCGACGGCAGCTACCGCCTCTCCGACGACTGGCAGGTCGCCGTCACCCGCGCCGGACTGTGGGTGGGCCCCACCGGGCAGGACATCAGCGCCTGGGAGCGCCCGGTGGAGGCCGAAGTGCTGGCCATCGACGTCGGACTGCCCGGCACCCGCGCGGACGACTCCCTGCTGCCCGTCCTGGACGGCATGCTGTCCAGGCTGGAGCCGTCGGGCCGCGAGCGCGCCATGCTCCAGGTCCACGCGGAGTGCACCCCCGAGCAGTTGACCCAGCTGCGCAGGATCGCCGTCCGGCACGGCATCGGCATGGCCCGCCGGGGCTGGCTGCCCGGCGTCGACGCCACCGCCTACCTGCCGGGCCACACCCCGGCCACCGCGCAGACACCTGCGCCCCGGCCCACGGCCGCTCCGGCCCCCGCCGCCCTGATGTCCACCACCGCCCCGTCCCTGACCACGGCCGCTCCCCCGGCCGAGCCCGCGGCCGGGACCGAGCCCGAGGCCGGGACCGCCTCCGAGGCCGAGAACCCGGAGACCACCCGGGTACTGGCGCTACCGCAGATCGGCTTCCCCGAGACCGCCGTCGCGGCCGCCTCCGCCGCCGCCCTGCCGGGCTGGCTGACCTCCGGAACCCCGATCCGCACCACCGAACCCGCCGCAGCGACACCCACCACACCGGAACACACCGCCGTCGAACCGGAGCCCACGCCGGAACCGGAGCCCGAGGGGACAGCGGAGACCGCGGGCCCGGAGCAGGGGCCGGAGCGGGAGCCGGCGCGGTCCGGCCCCTCCGGGACCGGGTCCCTGGCTCCCGGTCCGGCGACGGCCGAGGCCGTACGCCCCGAAGCCGCCCAGGCCGAGCCCGTACGACCCGAACCCGACCGGCCCGAACCCGTACAGCCCGAGCCCGCAGAAGGACCCGAGACCCTGCCGGCGGGCGTCGAGCGGTCCCGGACCTCGGGGGCGGCCGCGCCGGTCGCGGCACGGACCGGAGGCGACGGCGGTGGTACGGATCTGCGCACGCTGCTGGGACCCGCGTGGGAGCGGCATCATCAAGCGGTGGTGCGCGCGTTGGCACATCTGCCGTCGATGCGCAGCCGCGCCGACGACGCCATGCGGGCGGACCTCGTCGCCCTTCACCTGCATCTCACCGGCGAGGCGGGCGTCCTGCCCGAGGAGCGGCGCCGCGCGGCGATCAACGCGGGCTTGCGCCGACTGCCCTCGTACCGGGGGCCCGCGCTGCGGACCACCGGCCCCGGCGTGGGGGCGGACGATCCCGTACCCGGCACGGAGCTGACCTCCGACACGCCGGTCAGCGCGCTCGCCGCCGACCGGGCCCTGCCCCGCACCGGCGGGGACCGGTATCTGATCTGGTCGGCGACCGCCCGCCGGATCCGGCCGCTCCTCGACGACGGCACCAAGGGCTCGGACCGCGTGGAGGAGGTCGTGTTCGGTGCGGGGACCCGGCTGCGGGTCCTCGGCGTGCGGGACGACCGGCCCGACGGCCGGCTGATCCTGCTCCGGGAACTGCCGGACTCCGCGCCGCCCGCCGTGCCCGGCGAACTCGACAGCCAGGACGCGCTGTTCATGGAGCGACTGCTCGCGTGGCTCGCCGACGCCGAACCGCGCTGGGACGAGACGGCCGCCTGGCCCGAGCGCTGCGCCGGGCGGCTGCGGGAGCGGCCCGGTGCCCCCGTGCCCGCGGCCGGTCCCGCACCCGTCCTGTCCTGAAGGCCAGGGCGGTCAGCCCATCGACGTCGACATCGACAGAGGAGATTTCCCGTGGCACCAGAAGAACCGACCATGAGCGAGGGCCCTCCGGGCGGCTCGCTCGGAAGCCCGGAACGGCCGAGGATCCGGCAGGCGGTGACGCTGAACGCCGGCGCCGAGTCCGCACGGACCTCCGTCGGGCCGGTGTTCGTGTCGCAGCCCGGGCGCACCGCGGCCGCACCGCGGCCCGCCGGGACGGAACCGACCACGACCCGCGGAACCGGACGCGCCGAGCGGCGCTCCCGGTCCACCGCCACCGAGGCCCGTCCGGCCCGCGTCACCCCGGAACCGGCACCGCTCGTGGCGGTCCCGGCGGCAACGCCCGAGGAGCCGGACGGCTCCGGCTCGGCGCCCGCCGGGACCATGGCGGCCTCGCCGACGACGGCGGCCCCGCGCGCCGCCTCCGACGGCGCCACCCCGCCGCCCCACCAGACCGCGGGCGGGAGCAGCGGTCAGGGCGGGCGTCCCCTGATGGCCGCGGCGGCCATCGCGGGTGCCGTCCTGGTGTCCGTACCGCTGGTGATGAGCCAGCGTTCCGACGCCGGGCAGGAGACGCGCGCGGTCGACGACGTCACCGCGTCCGCCCCCGTGGCGCTCCTCGGCGAGCAGGGCGGTGCCACGTGGCCCAGCCCGCAGGGCAGGACGGACCGGCAGTCCCTGGTACCCGCCGAGCGGGTCCAGGAGCCGTCGGGCGGAGTCCCGTCGAAGGGCGCGCCCGGGCGGCAGGACGTGGTGGACACGTCCGGCTACCGGCCGCCGCCGATCTCGCCGGCCGAGGAGAAGGCGAACGTCCGGAGCGGGACGAGCGTCCCGAGGACGCCCGTCAGGCGTCCGGTCACCACTCCCCCGGTCGTCCAGGTCGTCCGGGGCGACACCGGCGGCCAGGGCGGACGGTCCGAGGTGCGGCAGGCGGACGCGGACCGCGAGCCCGCGACGCGTCCGGCGGTCCTGACGATGGCGGCCGACAAGCCCGCGCCGCCGCCGGTCCGGCGCGCCGCCGCGGGCAGCGCCACCCGCACGGCGACCGAACCGGCCGCCGTGCGCTCGGTGAAGCCCGCGCCGGCGGCACAGGCGCGGACCCGGGCGGCCAGCCCGGTGCGGGCCGCCGCCAAGCCGTCGGCGCCGACCGCGCGGCAGGGACAGACCAGGGTCGTGCACGGCACGTACGTGATCGGGCGCGGCCAGTCGGTCTCCACCAACCGCATCTCGCTGACCATGCAGCAGAACGGCAACCTGGTGGTGTTCGACGCCAACGGGCGGGCCCGCTGGTCCACGGGCACCTCCGGTCGCGGTGACCGAGCCGTCTTCCAGGGCGACGGCAACCTGGTCGTGCTGTCGGCCGAGGGGACGACCGTCTGGTCGACCCGCACGGACGGCAACCCCGGGGCCCAGCTGGTGCTGCAGAACGACGGGAACGTCACCATCCAGGCGGCGGGCGGACGGTTCCTCTGGGGCAGCGGCACCCAGTACTGACCGGGCATCCGCGCACCCGCCCCGTACGAGAGGAGGCCCCCGTCCGGAACACCCGGGCGGGGGCCTCCCCGCGCCGGGGCCGGGGGGTCGCGGAAGCCGGGCTCCGGGCGCCCGAGGCCGCTCCGGGGCAGGCGGGACTTTCCGGACCCGGCCTAGCTACTCGTTGGCCATGGGCGGCGGCCCGGTCCGGTCGACTCCGCAGGGGCCCGTCCCGGGGCATGGATACGTGTTGGCTATCGGAACGGTTCACCCGGAGCCCCTCAGCTGCCCGGCCGGACACACGTCCTGCCCGAACGGGAGGCGGACCGCTCCTCGCTTCGGGAATCCCCGGAACCGCGTGCTGTGCTGGACGGCAAGAGCGATGGAACACGAGGCTGAGGGGGCGGGACAGGATGGAGTCCGCCGAGGTGAGGACCCCCGGGCGACTGGTCGGCAGGGAGACGGAGACAGCTCGGCTGCGCGCACTCGCCCGACCGCCACGCCACCCGGACGCCGAGCGGGCCGTGATCCTCCACGGGCGGCCCGGAATGGGCAGGACCGCCCTCCTCGACGCCTGCGCGGCCGAAGCCCGGTCTGTCGGCGCGCTCGTCCTGCGGGCGGCCGGGGCACGTTCGGAGAGCGCTCTCACAGGTGGGGCGCTCCACCTGGCCCTGTGGTCCGCCCCGGACGGACCGGACGGCCTCCCCGGCCTCGCGGACACCCTGACCCGCGCGGCCGTCGGCACCCCCGACGACGTCCTGCGCCTGTCGACGGACCTGCTCGCGGCGCTCCGCCGGGCCGCCGGGGAGCGACCGGTGCTCCTGGTCCTCGACGACGTCCACTGGTTCGACACGGAGAGCCGCGCGGTGTTCGCCTTCCTCGCACGGCGGCTGACCGGCACCCGGATCTCACTCGTCGCCGCCACGGCGGACGGCGCCCGCCCCTTCCTCGACGCCGCCCCGACGGCACTGTGCCCGGTGGGCCCGCTGCCCGGGACCGCCGCGGCCGAACTGCTCGACGCCCGCCATGCCGGGCTCGCACCGGAGCCCCGGCGCCGGCTCCTCGAAGCCGCCGCCGGCAGCCCGCTGGCCCTGCTCGAACTGCCCCGCGCCCTGTCCCCGGCCCAGCTGACGGGCCGCGAGCCGCTGCCCGCCGTCCTGCCGCTCAGCGACCCGCTGCTGCGCCGGTACGGCCCGCAGGTCGAGGACCTGCCGGTCGAGGTACGGGAGTTGGTCCTGCTGATGGCGCTGGAGGAGCAGGGCCGCACGCGCCCGGTGTGGGCCGCCTACCGGCACGGCTGGGCGGCGGCGGGCGAGGCACTGACGACCGCCGAACGGGACGGAATCCTACGGGTGGCCGGCGAACGGGAACGGGTCGTCTTCAGCGACCCGCTGCTGCGCGCCGCCGTGGTCGCGACGGCCACGCCCGACGCGCTGCGCGCCGCACACCGGGCGCTCGCCTCCGTCCTCGACCACGAACCAGGTACCCAGGTACGGCACCTGATGGCGGCGGCCGTCGGACTCGACCCCGCCGTGGCGGGGGCCCTCGCGACCGGCGCGGCCCGCGCGGCCCGGCACGGCCTGGAGCGGGTCGCCCTCGCGGCGCACCGCCGGGCGGCCGACCTGACCGGGGACGCCGCCGAGCGCGCAGCCCTGCTGGCCCTCGGCGCGCACAACGCGGGGCGCGCGGGACGGTTCGGGCTCGCGGCCGAGCTGCTGGCCGAGGCGTCGGCGGGGGCGCCTCGACCCGACGGGGCCCCGGAAGGAGCCGCCTTCGCCCTCGCGCGGGCGCAGCTGCTGGCCGAGCGGGGCGGCGACGGCCGGGCCGCGTTCCACCTGCTGCTCGGCGCGTTCGACTCGTACGGGGACGCGCCGGGCGGCGAGTCGGGGCCCCCCGTCGCGTGGCGTGACGCGCTCCTGAGCCGGCTCTTCTCGCTCGCACTGCTCTCCGGCGACGCCGAACAGTGGCACGCGACCGCGTCCAGGCTGGGCACCGGGCCGGGCTGGGCGCGGCTCGTCAAGGAACTGGCGGCGCCCGTCGCCGACGGGAGCGGGCGGCCGACGGCCCGACTGGAGGCCGCCGTCAAGGAGCTGGCCCCGGACGCCGACTGCGCCGAGGTCCTGCGCCTCTCCCATCTGGCGCTGGCCCTCGACGGCCTGGGCCCCCTGCGGGAACGGCTGCGGCGAGTGGCCGAGGCCGCCGAACGCGGCGGATCGGTCGCCGACTGCGCGGAGGCCCTCGGGATCTTCGGCCTCGACCTCCTCCTCGCCGGACATCAGGACGCCGCCGAGGAAGCGACCACCCGCATGCTCCACCTCGCCGAAGCCCACGGCTTGTTCCTCACCGCCCGCCGCGCCAGGGCCCAGTCGGCACTGATGGCCGCGGCCCGAGGCGACGCGGAGGCGGCCCGCACGCTGGTCGCCGCGTCGATGACGCACCCGGTCCCCGGGGGGTACGCGACGGGCGCGGAGCCCTCGACGGGCGCGTACGGGGTCGTCGGTGCGGAACGGATGGGCGGCGCACCCGGGGTGACCGGCGGTGACGAGGTGTACGGGGGGCCGAGCCGGCCCCACGAGCTGAGCGGGCCTCACCGGCATGACGGCGCCACCGACCCCACCAGTGTCATCGGCCCTACCGGGTTCACCGCCCTGATGGCGCATCAGGCGAGTGCCTGGGCCGCCCTGTCGGAGGGCTCGTACGCCGAGGCGTACGCGCATGCGTTGCGGGCTTCGGGGGCGGCGGCGGACAGTGCGGTGCTGTCGCCGCTGCAGCCGTGGGTCGTGCTGACGCTCGTGGAGTCGGCCGTGCTGACGGGCCGGACCCAGGAGGCGCACATGCACGTGGCGGCGGCCGAGGCGGCGGGGCTCGCGCACCGTTCGGCGCGGCACCTGGCGTTGCTCGCCGGGGCTCGTGCCCTGCTCGCGCCGCCGCAGCAGGCGGAGTCCCTGTTCGAGACGTCGGTGGGGTTTCCCGAGCGGGAGCGGAACGCCTTCGTCTGCGCGCGGCTGCGGCTGGCCTTCGAACGGAGGCGACGGGTGGCCGGCGGGAACCGGTCGGCCGTCCCGGCCCAGACCCGCGGCACGGGTGTGCGGGCCGTCATCGCCCATCCTCAGCCCGATCCCGGGGCAGCCCGGATCACCCCGCTGCTGCCGGTCGGCCCCGCCGCCCCGGCCCCCGTCGTCACCGGCCCGGCGGGCAACCCCGCCGCGCTCACCCGGCAGGAGTTGCAGATCGGGCGGCTCGCGGCGTCGGGGTTGTCGAACAAGGAGATCGGGCGCCGCCTGTACCTCTCCCCGCGCACCGTGAGCACCCACCTCTACAACCTCTTCCCGAAGCTGGGCATCTCCTCGCGGGCCGCCCTGCACCAGAGGCTGACGGAGCTGGGCTACCACAAGGAGAGCCGGCCGGCCTGACCGGTCCACGCACGCGGGGTGCCGTCCCGTTTCCCCGTACCGAGTCCACCTGAGGAGACCCCGTATGAGCCAACTGTTCGACCTCTCCGGGCGTACCGCCGTCATCACCGGGTCCAGCCGGGGCATCGGCCTGGGTGTCGCCCGCGCGTTGCTGGAGGAGGGTGCGAGCGTCCTCGTGCACGGGCACGACGAAGCGGAGACCGCAGCCGCGCTGGAGGCACTGCGCGCGCGGCACCCCAGCGCGCCGGGGGCGCGGCCCCGGGTCGCGGCGCTCGCCGGGGACGTCACGGACGCGGATCTCGCGCGGGGTCTGGTCGCCGAGGCGGTCCGCGTCTTCGGGCACCTCGACCACCTGGTGTGCAACGCGGGTGTCGACATCGTGAAACCGGCGGTCGACTACCTGCCGGAGGAGTGGGACCACGTGGTCGCGGTCAACCTGCGGGGGGCCTTCCAACCCGCGCAGGCGGCGGCCCGGCACTGGATCGCCGAGGGGTCGGGCGGGTCGGTCACGATGACGTCCTCGGCCGCCGGAGTGGTCGGCATTCCGATGCTCGCCCCGTACGCCGCCAGCAAAGGCGGCGTCAACCAGCTCGTGCGCACGCTGGCGGCGGAATGGGCCACGCACGCCATCCGGGTCAACGCGATAGCGCCGGGTCACGCCGCCCCCGTCATGGACGGGGTCACCTTGCCCGCCGATCCGGCCTCGGACCGGCGGGCCGGGATGCTCACGCCACTGGGGCGGCGAGCCACTGTCTGGGAGATCGCCGCCCCCTATGTCTTCCTCGCGTCCCCGGCCGCCTGGTACGTCACGGGGTCCGTACTGGCGGTCGACGGCGGCTACAGCGCGGTCTGAGCCGGGCGACCGGCCCGGCGGGCAGGACGCCACGCCGACGTCGTCACGGCGTCGACGTCATTTCACCGATCCGGCCATGACGCCCTGGACGAAGTGCTTCTGGAAGGCGAAGAACACCACCAGCGGCACGATGAGGGAGAGGAAGGCGCCGGGTGCGAGGACGCCGATGTTGCTGCCGAACTGGCGCATCTGCGACTGGAGCGCCACGGTCAGCGGCTGCGACTCGCTGTCGGCGAACAGCAGCGCGACGAGCATGTCGTTCCACACCCAGAGGAACTGGAAGATGGCGAGGCTGGCGAGGGCGGGCCGGCCCAGCGGCAGGATCAGGCGCAGGAAGATCCGCCATTCGCTGCCGCCGTCGAGGCGCGCCGCCTCCAGCATCTCGGCGGGGATCTCCGCGAAGTAGTTCCGCAGCAGGAAGACGGCGAACGGCAGTCCGTAGGCGACGTGGAAGAGGATGACGCCCGCGGTGGTGCCGAACAGGCCGACGGCGCCGAAGAGTTTGGCCACCGGCAGCAGGCCGATCTGGACGGGGACCACGAGCAGGCCGACGACCAGGAGGAAGATCGCGTCGCGTCCGGGGAAACTCAGCCAGGCGAAGGCGTAGCCCGCGAGCGCGGCGATCGCGACGACGAGGACCGTCGTCGGCACGGAGATCAGGACGGTGTTCCAGAAGGCCTGGACGAGTCCGGAGTCCTCGAAGAGGGCGCGGTAGTTGTCGACGGACAGCTGGGCGGGGTCGAGGAGCGACGTCCACCAGCCGTGCGAGGCGTTGTCCTGCTCCGAGCGGAGCGAGGAGAGGAAGAGGCCCGCGAGCGGGGTGATCCATACGAGGGCGACGACGGCCAGGAGGGCCTGGACGGCCGAGTTGCCCAGCCAGCGGTTCCGGCCGGTGTGGCTGCTCATGATCCGCCCTTCCTGAAGCGCCGGATGTTGAAGACCATCGCCGGGACGACGAGGGCGAGGAGCAGGACGCTCAGCGCGCTGCCGAGGCCCTGGTCGTTGCCGCCGCCGAAGGAGACCAGCCACATGCGGGTGGCGAGGACGTTGGCGTCCTCCTGCACGGGGCCGGGGGCGATGATGTAGACGAGGTCGAAGACCTTCATGACGTTGATGACGAGGGTGACGAAGACGACGGTGAGGACGGGCGCGAGCAGTGGCACGGTGATCTTGCGGAAGATCTGGCCCTCCGTGGCGCCGTCGACGCGGGCGGCCTCCAGGGCGTCGCGCGGGATGGCGGAGAGCCCGGCTCCGATGAGGACCATGGAGAAGCCGGTCCAGACCCACAGGTAGGCACCGATGATGGCCGGGGTGACCAGGGCGGGGCCGAGCCAGTCGACTCCGGCGTAGCCGGCGGCGAAGTTCGACGCGGGGACCCGCAGGGTGTAGGTGGTGTCGGTGAGGCCGTCGAAGCGGAAGGAGCCGTCGGTGGCGGTCTCGGCGGTGGTGACGACGGTGCCGCCGCGCAGCAGCTCGACGGTCATGCCGGGCAGGCCCTTCTCGTTCGGGTCGATCGCGCCCTGCCGGCCGCCCGCTCCGGGGGTGAAGTCCAGGTAGACCGCGCCCGTCAGGGTGCCGGCGGCCGGGCCCGGGGCGCGGGCGGGGGCCGCCCCGCCGGGTACGGCTTCGGGGGCGACGCCGACGAAGGGCAGGACGGCGTCGGTGCCGGGGCGCAGGGCCTCGCTCGTGTAGCCGGCGCCGGGGCTGCCGTCGAGGCCCCGCCCGGGGCGGGCGCGGGCGGTGGGGTAGGGGGCGGGCGGGTCGACGGCGTCGTGGACGGTGACGATCGCCGCGTTGAGGACGCCGCGTTCGGGGTCCTGGTCGTAGGCGAGGCGGAAGATGATGCCGGCGGCGAGGAAGGACACGGCCATCGGCAGGAACAGCACCAGTTTGAACGCGGTGGCCCAGCGGACCTTCTCGGTGAGGACGGCGAGGACCAGTCCGAGGCCGGTGAGGAGGGCGGGGGCGACGACGACCCAGAGGGCGCTGTTGCGGACGGCCTTGAGGGTGGCCGGGTCCTGGAACATCTCCAGGTAGTTGTCGGCGCCGACGAAGCGGTCGCCGGTCGCGTCGAACAGGCTGCGTCCGACGGAGAACAGCACGGGGTAGACGACGAGGGCGCCGAGGAGCAGCAGGGCGGGCAGGGCGAACAGCGCGCCGAGGAGCCGGCGCCTGCGCAGGGCACGGCGCCGCGGGTTCACCGCGGCGCCCGGCTTCGGGTCGGGGGTCGTGACGGACACGGCGTCAGTTCCCGTACGCCTTGGCCGCCGCTGCCTCCAGTGCCGCCGCGGTCGCCTTGGGGTTCGACGGGTCGCGCAGGAAGTCCTGGAGGAGTTTCCACTCGCCGGCGCCCTTGGTGCCGCCGAAGGCCGCCGGGGCCTGGTCGGACATGTCGAAGCGGACGGAGTCGCCGGCGGCGACGAGCGACTTGGCTGTGGCGCGGGCGGTGTCGTCCCCGTACGCCTCGGGCTTGACATTCTTGTTCGGGGAGAGGAAGCCGCCGGCGCCGGCCCACACCTCGGCCGCCTCGGGGGTGGCGAGGAACTCCAGGAGCTTCATGCCGCCCGCGCCGTTCTTGGCGTCCTTGAGGACGACGGCCGCGTCGCCGCCGCTGACGACGGGCGGGGTGCCCGTGCCGACCGCGGGGAACGGGAAGAACTTGGCGTCGACGCCGGGCTTCTTGCCGAACTCGTCCTTGGCGACGCCGCCGACGAAGTCGCCCTCGTAGACCATGCCGGCCTCGGGCTGGGGGCCGAAGACCTTCTCGACGGAGCCGGGGAAGTCGGTCTGGAGGGCGCCTTGGGCGCCGCCCGCGACGAGCTGCTTGTCCTTGAAGACCTCGGCGAGGGTGGTGAGGGCGGTGACGACGCTCTGGTCGGTCCACTTGATCCGGTGCTGGGCGAGCTGGTCGTACTTCTCGGGTCCGGCCTGGGAGAGGTAGACGTTCTCGAACCAGTCGGTGAGGGTCCAGCCGTCCTCCCCGGCGACGGCGAACGCGGGGCGTCCGGAGTCGGCGAGGGCACGTCCGGCGGCGAGGAGTTCGGCCCACGTCTTGGGCTCGTTCACGCCGGCCTGGGACAGCGCGTCGGGGGCGTACCAGACGGTGGACTTGTGGGCGGCCTTGAAGTAGAGCCCGTAGTAGGTGCCGTCGACGGTGCCGTAGTTCTTCCAGACGGGGGCCAGTCCGGCGGTGGCGGTGGCGGTGGTCTCCTTGGACAGCGGGCTGAGCCAGCCCGCCTTGACGAACTGCTGGAGGACGCCGACCTGCGGGACGAGGACGACGTCGGGGGCGTTGCCGCCCTCGATCTTGCTCCCGACGAAGGTGGAGACGTTGTCGCCGGAGGGCACGAAGACGGTCTTGGCGCCGGTCTTGGCGCTGAAGGCGTCGAGGACCTTCTTGAAGTTCTTCTGCTCGCTGCCGGTCCACACTCCGGCGACCGTGACGGTCTTTCCGGCGAGTTCGCCGCCGCCTCCGGCGGGTTCGGTGTCGCCGCCGCAGGCGGAGACGGCGAGCGTGAGGGCGAGGACGCTGGACACGGTGGCGGTGGTGCGGAGGGCTGTCGCGGCGGGTCGTCGCATGACGGTCTTCCTTTCCTGGGAGATGTGCCTCGGGGCGGGGCGGTTCGGATCAGGAGACGGGGGTGTCGGTGGACCACCAGGCGGCGGTCGCGCCGGGCAGCTCGCCCTCCCGGCAGGGGCCGCTGGCCAGCAGGGGGGAGCCCGGGACGGGGGCGGGAACGGACTCGGAGCCGAAGTTGACGGCGCAGACCAGTCCGTCGCCCCGCGCGATGGCGAGGACCTGGGGAGGCGCTTCCAGCCAGCGGAGCGTCCCCTCCCCCAATTGAGGCAGACTGCGCCGCAGTTGGAGACCCTCGCGGTACAGGTGCCAGAAGGACCGGGTGTCGGCGAGGGCGCGGTCGGTGGCGTACTCGGCGAACCACTCGGGCTGCGGGAGCCAGGTGCGCGCCCCGGCGGCGGCGTCGCTGAAGCCGAACGGGGATGCCTGGCCCGACCAGGGCAGCGGGACACGGCAGCCGTCCCGGATCCGCTCGCGGCTGCCGGTACGGTGGAAGATGGGGTCGGTCAGGACGTCGTCGGGCAGGTCGAGCACTTCGGGCAGGCCGAGTTCCTCGCCCTGGTAGACATAGGCGGCGCCGGGCAGCGCCAGCATGAGGAGGGCGGCGGCGCGGGCCCGGGCGGCACCGACGTTCTCGGATCCGGGGCCGCCCGCGTAGCGGGTGACGGTGCGGACCTGGTCGTGGTTGTTGAGGACCCAGGTGACGGTGGAGCCGGTCCCCGCGATGTCGCGCAGGGCCTCGTCGATGACGGTACGGAAGGCGGCGGCGTCCCAGGGGGCGCTGAGCAGGTCGAAGAAGAACGCCTGGTGCAGTTCGTCCGGGCGTACGTACTGGGCGTGTTCGCGGGCACTGGGCACCGACACCTCGCCGACGAGGAGCCGTTCGACGCCGTCGCGGGCGGTGTACTCCTCGCAGACGGACCGCCAGCGGCGCCACACGTCGTGGACCTCCGGCTGGTTCCAGGCGAGCGGGTTGACGGAGTCGCGGGTGCGTTCGTCGGCCGTCGGATCGTCCGAGTCGGGGAGGTCGGGGTGTTTGAACAGGCCGGCGGCGACGTCGATGCGGAAGCCGTCGACACCCCGGTCGAGCCAGAACCGCAGCACCTGTTCGAACTGCTGGGCGACGCGGGGGTCGCGCCAGTTCAGGTCGGGCTGTTCGGGGGTGAAGAGGTGGAGGTACCACTCGCCGGGGGTGCCGTCGGCCTCGGTGACGCGGGTCCAGGCGGGTCCGCCGAACATGGCGTGCCAGTTGTTCGGCGGTTCGTCGCCGTTCGGTCCGCGCCCGGGGGCGAAGTGGAAGCGTTGGCGGGCGACACTGCCCGGCCCGTCGGCCAGCGCCTTCCTGAACCAGCGGTGCTCGCTGGAGCAGTGGTTGGGGACGATGTCGATGAGCAGCTTGAGCCCGAGCCGGTGGGCCTGGGTCACCACGCGCCCGAACTCGGCGAGGTCGCCGTACACGGGGTCGACGTCGCGGTAGTCGGCGACGTCGTAGCCGTGGTCGTGCTGCGGCGAGGGGTAGAAGGGGCTGAGCCAGACCCCGTCGACACCGAGCTTCCTCAGGTACGGCAGCCCCGCCCGGACACCGGCGAGGTCGCCGACGCCGTCCCCCGTGCTGTCGAGGAAGCTGCGGACGTAGACCTGATAGATCACCGCGTCCCGCCACCATGGGGTGGCGGAGCGGGTGGAGGGAGGGCCGGCCTGGGCCGGAAGAGTGCTGAGCATCTCGCGTCGACCTGTCTGAGGTGAATGCGGGAGCACCCGACCGGGGCACCCTGCTATGCATTCATGTTAAGTAGTGATGACGGACGGGTGTCAACGATGCTGCCGAACTTGCTTGGCCGGATGCCCACTTGGGCACAGGTGCTGCACCGAAGGGAACCGGCCATGGTCAACAGTGCTTCGAGAGACAGGAGTCAAGGGTGATGCGCGCGGACCGGGACGGGGTGGCGTTCAGGAGGTCCCGGCGATCGCGGCGAGTTCCCGGGCGAGGCGCCGGACGGCTTCCTCGGGGGTGGCGCGCCGGGCGAGCAGGTCCTGCCCGACGGCCTGGACGGCCAGACTCACCTGCTCGTAGCGGGCGCTCTTGGGGCGCGGCACGGCGGCCAGGACGCTCTGCCGGAGGATCGGCAGATAGGGGTGGGAGGCGACGAGTCCGGGGTCGTCGTAGAGGGAGGCCCGCACCGGCGGCAGGGAGCCCCGGGTCAGCACGGTCCGCTGCACGGGCTCGCTGGTCAGGTAGGCGAGGAAGTCGGCGGCGGTGGCGGGGTGCCGGGAGCGGGCGGACACGGCGAGGTTCGATCCGCCGAGCACGCTCGTGCCGGGCCCGTCGAGACCGGGCAGCGGGACGGCTCCGAAGCGTCCGGCGACCTTCGAACCGGTGCCGTTGGCGTCGGTGTAGACGTACGGCCAGTTCCGCAGGAACAGCAGGCGGCCCGCCTCGAACGCGGCCCGGGACTCCTCCTCGTTGTAGCGCAGCGCCTCGGCGGGGATCCAGCCCTCGCGCAGCCCGTCCGCGAGGAACTCCAGTCCGGCGCGCGCCGCGTCGGAGTCGACGCCGACGCGGGTGCCGTCGTCGCGCAGGACGGTGCCGCCCGCGGACTGGATCGCCTCGGTCAGGTTCACCGTCAGCCCCTCGTAGGGCAGGAACTGCCCCGCGTATCCGGCCAGTCCGTGCCGGGGCGCGAGGGTGCGGGCCTGCCGGGCCAGCTCGGCCCAGGTCCTCGGCGGCCGTTCGCCGGCCGCTTCCAGGACGTCCGCGCGGTAATAGAGCAGCCCGGCGTTGGTCACGTACGGGACGGCGTACAGGCGTCCTTCGAAGGTGGCCGTGTCGACGACGGGGCGCAGGAAGGCGTCCAGCTCGAAGCGGCCCGGGTCGAGGGGCCTGACCAGTCCGGCGGCGGCGAACTCCGAGGTCCAGGCGACGTCGATGTTGAGGACGTCGAAGCGGCTGCTGCCGGAGCGGAGTTCACTGAGCATCTGGGCCCGGGTCTCGTCCGCCGTGTCCGGCAGCTCGACGAGGGTGACGGGCTCGGCGCGGTGGTCCCGGTTCCATGCGTCGACCAGCGGCGCGAGGTAGTGGGTGAGGTCACCGGCCGTGACGAAGGTCAGCGGGCCCCGGCCGTCCGGCGCCGGTGCGGGGCGCCGCGCGGCGTCGGAGCACCCGGTGAGCAGGACCGCCGCCACGAGAACGCCCCTCCCCACGGCCCGTATCCACCCCATGGGTTCCTCCCGGACGTGGTCCTGGACGTGACGAGGACCATCGTGGCATAGGTCGACCCCGGGGGAATCGGTGATACTGGACCGCCGGATGACACCGCCCGTCACCTGGTCCGCCGGTCTCAGGTCCGGGCTTGCCGAACGACACAGAAGGGGGAGCGTGTGCGGCAGCAGTTGCTGGCACTCCTCACCCGGGGCCCCGCCCACGGCTACGAGCTGAAGCAGGGCCTTGAACAGATGCTGGGCTCGGCCTACCCTCAGCCGAACGTCGGCCAGGTCTACGTGACCCTCGGACGGCTGGAGAAGAGCGGTCTGATCGAGGGCGAGGACGTCGAGCAGACCGGCCGCCCCAACAAGCGGACGTACCGGCTGACCGAGGCGGGCCGGGAAGCCGTCTCCGCCTGGTTCGAGGAGACCGCCGACGAGCCGAGGGTGCGCGACGAGTTCTTCATGAAGCTGGCGCTGGCACCGCTGTCGGGACTCGCCGACCCGATCGCCCTGATCAACCGGCAGCGGCGGCAGCACCTGAACACCATGCGCACCCTGTCCCGGCTCGCCGCCACGGAGGACCGCGACAACAAGATCGCCCAACTCCTCATCGAGGGCGCCATGCTGCACCTCCAGGCCGACCTCGACTGGCTGGAGCGCTGTCAGGAGGAACTGGAATGACCGGAGCTCCGGACACGGCCGGGCCGCACGGGACGATCGTGCGCGCCGAGGGCCTGACGAAGACCCACCGCGGTGACAGCGCCCCCGTCCGGGCGGTGCGGGGCGTGGACCTGACCGTGCGGGCGGGCGAGTTCGTCGCCGTCACCGGACCGTCCGGAGCGGGCAAGTCGACCCTGCTGCATCTCGTCGGCGGTCTGGAGCGGCCCGACGGCGGGCGGCTGTGGCTGGGCGGGGAACGCGTCGACGGCTACTCCGAGGCCCGCTGGGCGGTGCTGCGGCGCCGCCACATCGGCGTCGTCTTCCAGTTCTTCAACCTCGTCTCCAACCTCACCGTCGCCGACAACATCGAACTGCCGGCCCTGCTCGCCGGGGTGTCGCCCCGTGCCGCCCGCCGCGGCCGCACCGAACTCCTGGAGGAACTGGGCCTCGGGCACCGGCACCGGGCCATGCCCGGCGAGCTGTCCGGCGGTGAACAGCAGCGCGTCGCGCTGGCCCGGGCGCTGGTCAACGACCCGGCGCTGCTCCTCGCCGACGAGCCTGCGGGCAGCCTCGACGGCAAGGGCACCCGCGACGTCGTCCGGCTCCTCTCCCGGTTCCACCGGCGCGGCCAGAGCATCCTCATGGTCACCCACGACGCCCGGATGGCCAGCGCCGCCGACCGGGTCATCAGCTTCTTCGACGGCCAGGTCACCGACGACGCGACGCTCGGCACCGGCGGCACGGCACGGCCCGGGGTGTCCGGCGTGCTCGAACTGAAGGACTGAGGCGGCGCGACGTGCGAGCCATTCTGCGCTGGGCACACTCCGACCTGCGGGCCCATCGGGGCGAGGCGCTGTTCGCCGTCCTCGCCAGCGCCGGTGTGATCGCCTCGCTGCTGCTGTCCGGGGCGCTCCTCAGCTACGCCGTGAACCCGTGGCAGCGCGTGTTCAACCAGTCCCAGGGCGCCCACATCTGGCTGCACACCCGCGGTGACCTCGACCCGCCCGCGCTCGCGTCGCTGGCCTCGCTCGACGAGGTCGCCGCGCTGTCGGGCCCGTTCCGCACGGCCGACGCGACCGTCCGGGCGGGCGGCGCCCGCGCCTCCGTCGTGCTCCGGGGCGCCGGGATCCGGCCCCCGGCCGTGGCCCGCCCGCAGGTCACCGAGGGGCACTGGCTGGCGGCGGCGCCCGGCGGCGGCGAGATCGTCCTGGACAGCGGGCTCGCCCGGGCCCTGTGGGCCGACCCCGGCGACACGGTGACCGTCACCGGCTCCACCGGCACCCCCCTGTCGCTGCGGGTCGCGGGCGTCGCGGAGACCGCCGAACCCCGCTACCGGGCCGGGCAGGGGGCCGGCCTCGCCTGGGTTCTGCCCAGCACCCTGGACCGCACCGCACCGGCGGGGCGCAGCGTGGGCCTGCGGCTGAAGGACCCGGACGACACCGACTACGTCGTCCAGCGGGCGGTGACCCTGCTCGGCGCGGACCGGGTCGACCAGGTGACGAACTGGCGGGAGGCCAGGGCCTCCGCGGGCGGCGACGACCGGCTGCTCGGGCAGATGTTCGCCGCGTTCGGTCTGGCGGCCCTGTTCGCGGCGGCCGTCGCCGTCTCCGGGGCGGTCCGCGCCCAGGTACGGGGCCAGCTGCGGGACATCGCCGTCCTGAGGGCCGTCGGCTTCACCCCCGCCCAGGTGATCAGCGGTTTCCTCGTCCAGCACCTGGGTTTCGCGACCCTCGGCGCCGGGCTCGGCACCCTCGCGACGCTCACCCTCGGGCGGCTCATCCCGGGCCGGATCGGCGAGGCGATGGTGCTGTGGCCGGAGCTCCCCGGGTACCGGGCCATCGTCGTCGGCCTGCCGTGCGCGGCGGTCCTGCTCATCGGCACAGCCACCGGGCTCGCCGCCTGGCGCGCGGGCCGGGTGCCGCCCGTCCCCGCCGCCCGATCGGCCCGCCTGACCGCTGCCCCGCTCACCCTCCTCGGCCGCCGCGCCCTCGGACTTCGCCTGTCGCCCGCGCTCGTCCTCGGCTGGCGCTCGGCGTTCACCGGGCGCGGCCGCAGCCTGCTGTCGATCGCGCGGCTCGCGCTGCCCGTCGCCCTGATGAGCGTCGCCCTGGTGGCCTGGTCGACGCTCGCCCAGTTCGGCGACGATCCCGCCCGGATGGGCCGGGCCGCCGCCCTGACCGTCCGCGCCGAACACCCGGGGCCGGGCGACGACCCGGCCCTGGAACGCGCCCTGGCCTCGGTCCCCGGCGTCCAGGACGCCTACCCCGGCGCCGAGTTCGTCGCGCTCGTGCCCGGCCAGACCGGCACCATCACCCTGCGCGGACTGGGCGGCCGGGCCCGCCCGTACCCGCACAGCGTCGTCGAGGGGCGCGCCCCGAGCGGCCCGGACGAGGCGGTCGCCGGGCAGGGACTGCTCGACCTGCTGGGCGTACGGGTCGGGGAGTGGGTGCGGATGACCGTCGAAGGGCGCCCGCAGATCCTGCACGTCGTGGGCCGCAGCCTCGAACCCGACCGCGACGGGCAGGTGATCTCCACCTCGCTCGACACCCTCCGCGACGCCGCACCCGCGCTGCGGGCCGAGTTCCACGCGCTGGTCCTGCGACCGGGCGCCGACCCGGGCAGGGTCGCGGCCGACGTGTCCCGGGCGGCGGGCGGCCCCTTGGAGGTCCGCGAGACGCCCACGCCGGCCGACCGGCTGGACACCCCGCGCGGCGTGATGGCCGCGCTCATCGCCGTCCTCGCCTTCATCGCCCTCGTCGAACTCCTCACCCTCATCGGCACCGGGGCCCGCGACCGGGTGCGTGACCTGCTGGCGCTGCGCGCGATCGGCCTCACCCCCCGCCAGATCGGTGGCGTCGTCGTCACGGCGGCGGCCCTGAGCACCCTGGTCTCGGCCCTCCTCGGCACCGCGGTCGGCTCGGCGGTCGGCCGCTGGCTCGTCGACCGGGAGGGGCGGGCCAGCGGCATCGGCGCGGGCATCGCCCACGTGCCGTCGCCGCTGCTCCTGGCGACCCTGGTCGCCACGGCGACGGCGGTCGGCGCGGCCGCCGCCCTGGCGCCCGCGGCGAAGACGGCCCGCAGGCGGCTCACCGACTCGGCGACGGAGATCTTCTAGGCGCCACGCCGGGCGCGGCCTACGACGCCCGGCGAGGTGCGGGGTGGGGGGCCGTGTCGTCGAGGGCGTGCACCGTGAGGGTGTCGGCGCCCCAGCGGACCGTCCGCACGCACACGATGCCGAGCTCGGCGAGGTGGGGGGCCAGCCGCTGGATGCGGCTGCGGAGAGCCCGCAGCGTCATCAACCGGCCCGGGGCGCCGAGGAGTCGGCGGACATCGTGGCAGCACACGGGGCCGGGAAGGGTGCGCAGGATGTCGATCAGCAGCGACTGCGTGCGGAACGACGGAGCCGGCTCCCCGCCCCCGTGCGGGAGGTCCCAGGCCGGGGCCTTCGGCTGGGTCCCGGTGCGGCCCAGCCAGCGCAGTTCCGCGTCGAGCCGGGCGACGAGGACGCCCGGCGGGGCGTCCCGGTGCAGGACGTTCACCGCGCCCGCTTCGAGGAGCGCCGTCGTGTGCCGGTGCTCCGCGGTCGACACGACGACCTGGGAGACGAGCACCAACGACCGGACGCATTCCTCCAGTTCGGCGATCTCGCGGGGGACGGCACTGTCGACGAGGGTCAGCCGGCCGTCGCTGCCCCGGTCGGCGGCCTGGCTCCAGGTCAGCGGGACCAGCAAGGGGCCCCCGGCCCGTCGGAGCCGCCACAGCCAGGTCTCGTCGCGATCGAGGGAGACCACCCCGACGTACGAAGGGGCCCCGGTCCGCGCCCGGAACCCGCTCTTGGACGCACCTCTCACGATTCCCTCCAGGTTCACTTGTGCGTTCGCGCCGACAGCACGGCAATCTACTTAACCGTTAGTCATTGAAGAGCGGCGAACACACCACTTGGGGGCGTAGCGGACGGACTTGTGCACCGTCGGGCAGACCCGGGGGCCGTTTCGGGCGACGGGCAGCGGCAACCGCGCGTGAACCGCGCGCACCGGGTCACCCGCGACCGGAGCCGTCGTCCTCCGTGCGGCCCGGCAGGTCCAGGACGAACGCGGTCGCGCCCGGGCTGCTGCGCACGGTCAGGGTGCCGCCGTGCGCGGCGACCAGGGAGCGGGCCACCGACAGGCCGAGCCCGCTGCCGCCCCGGTCACGACTGCGGGCCTTGTCGACGCGGTAGAAGCGGTCGAAGACGCGCAGCTGGTCGGCGTCGCCGATGCCCGGCCCCTCGTCGGCGACGACCACCCGGGCACCGCCCGGCGTCGCGCGGGCCGTCACCGACACGCGCGTCCCCTCGGGCGTGTGGACCGCCGCGTTGGCGAGCAGGTTGTCGAGGACCTGCCGGACCCGGACGGGGTCGAGGCTCAGCGGCAGCGCCCGGGGCCCCGCGTCCACGGTGAGCGGGTGCCCCGGCCGGGCGGCCCGGAAGGCGTCGCCGGCCTGCCGGGCCAGGTCGGCCAGGTCGTGGCGCTCCCGGCGCAGCGGCGCGTCCACCTCGGCGGCGTCGAGGCGGGCGAGCAGCAGCAGGTCGTCGAGGAGGACGCCCATGCGGGCCGCTTCGGAGCGCAGCCGGGCGAGGTGCCGGTCGCGTTCCTCCGGCACGTTGGCGGCGGCGTACTGGAAGAGGTCCGCGTAACCGCGCACCGACATGAGCGGGGTGCGCAGTTCGTGCGAGGCGTCGGCGACGAAACGGCGCAGTCGTTGTTCGGCCTCGGCGCGTACGGCGAGGGAGTCGTCGATGTGTTCCAGCATCGTGTTGAACGCGGTGCGCAGTTCCTCGACCTCGGGTCCGCCGCCGGAGCGGTCGGCGCGCAGCGGCAGGCGGGCCGCCGACTCGCTGAGGTCGTGGGAGGCGATGCCGTGCGCGGTGCGCGCCATGTCGCTCAGCGGCTGGAGACCCCGGCGCAGCAGGATCCGCCCGAGGACGACGAGGGCGAGCAGGGCGATCGTGAAGGCGATCACCTGGACCGTGATCAGCTGCCGCATCGTGTCCTCGGTCTCCGCCATCGGCGCGGCGCTCACCAGGACCACACCGGGCACGACCTCGCAGGCCCGCAACCGGTAGGCGCCCTCGCCGGAGACCCACGCGGTCCGCGTGAGATCGCCCCCGGCGTCGGCACGTTCCTGCGCGAGGGCGGTGAACTCGGCGATGTCGCCGGGGACTTCGGCCGGGCGGCGCAGACGCGCGATGCCGTCGCCGACTTCGTACACGGCGGTGTACCAGCCGTAGTACGGCTGCCGGGTGACGGTGCGGTGCTGGGCGGCGTCCTTGGCCTGCACGTCCTGCACCAAGGTGAGCTGCGCGACCTGCTGGTGCGCCAGGTAGTGGCGCATGGAGGTGGTGAGGACGGTGCCGACGACGGCGAACGCCACGAGCGACAGCACGCCGAGACCGAGGGCGAGGCGGGTGCCGAGGCGCAGTCTGCGGTACGTGCCGCGGAGCCGCGCGATCATCCGGCGGCCGGCCTGATCACGTAGCCGAAGCCGCGCACGGTGTGGATGAGCGGGCTGCCGGTGGCGTCCAGCTTGCGCCGGAGCCGACTGACGACGAGTTCGACGACGTTGGACCGTCCGCCGAATCCGTACTCCCACACGTGGTCGAGGATCTGTGCCTTGGTCAGCACGGTGGGCGATTTCCGCATGAGGTAGAGCAGCACCTCGTACTCGGTCGGGGTGAGCACCAGCGGGGTGTCGCCGCGGCGCACCTCGCGGGTGTCCTCGTCCATGGTGAGGTCGGCGACGAGCAGCACGGAGCGCTGGAAGGCCGGTCCCGCGCTGCGGCGCAGCACTGTGCGCAGCCGGGCCATCAACTCCTCGACGGCGAACGGTTTGACGAGATAGTCGTCGCCGCCGCGGGTCAGTCCGGCGACCCGGTCGGCGACGCCGTCGCGCGCGGTGAGGAACACCACGGGCACCATGGTCCCGGCCGCGCGGAGCGCGTCGAGGACGCCGAAGCCGTCGATGTCGGGCAGCATCAGGTCGAGCACGACGATGTCCGGCGCGAACCCGGCGGCCAGCCGCAGCGCCTCGTGGCCCGAGTTGGCCGTGACGGCCTCCCAGCCCTCGTAGCGGGCGACCGTCGCGACCAGGTCGGCGATCGGCGGGTCGTCGTCCACGACCAGTACGCGTGTCTTGTCCACGCCCCCATCCTGCGGCACCGGGCCGGATCCGCGGCCCCGTCCGCCGGTCCTGACCCACATTGACACGGAGTTGGAAGTCTCCCGACAGGGAATCGACAGGATCCGGCGGTCAAGCTCTCAGCACCGACTCGATCCAGGAGGTCCCCTCCCGTGACCGCTGCTGTCCCCCTGACACCCCCGAAGCCGCCTCCGGCGCCGCCCGTGCGCCCGTCGTCCCGCCCCCGGGTGGTGGCGGGCTTCGGGCTGTACGCCCTGCTCGCCGCGAACGCGGCGGCCGTCGGCTGGTTCTTCGCCCAGGCCGGTTTCGCGTCCAACGCGCTGATCCTCCTCGGGCGGCTGTGCGGCCTGTACGGGGCGCTGTTCATGGCATTCCAGCTGTTGCTGGTCGCCCGGTTGCCGTGGCTGGACCGGCGCATCGGCATGGACCGGCTGACGTCCTGGCACCGGGTCACCGGCTTCGGACTGCTGTGGACGCTCCTCGGGCACGGCGTGTTCATCACCTTCGGCTACGCCCAGGCGTCGTCGCTGGACCCCGTCGACCAGCTGGTCGACCTCGCGGAGACCACCGAGGGGGTGCTGCGGGCGGTTGTCGCGATGGCCCTGATCCTGCTGGTCGGGGGCGCCTCGGCCCGCTGGGCGCGCCGCCGGCTGAGTTACGAGACCTGGCACTTCGTCCACCTGTACGCGTATGTCGCGGTGGTGCTGGCCTTCACCCACCAGGTCGCCGCGGGCACCACGTTCACGTCCTCGCCGGTGGCCACCGCCTACTGGTACGGCCTGTGGGGTTGCGCGCTCGGAGCGGTGCTCGCGGGCCGGGTCGCCCTGCCCGTGCGGCGCAATCTGCGGCACCGGCTGCGCGTGGCGGCCGTCGTGCCCGAGTCCGACCGGGTCGTCTCCGTCCACGTCACGGGCCGCGACCTGGACCGGCTGCCCGCCCTCCCCGGTCAGTTCTTCCTGTGGCGGTTCCTGACGAAGGACCACTGGTGGCAGGCGAACCCGTACTCGCTGTCGGCCGCGCCCGACGGCACCCGCCTGCGGCTCACGGTCAAGGCGTCCGGCGCGGGCTCCGCGTCGCTGCGGCAGCTCACGCCGGGGACCCGGGTCTTCGCCGAAGGCCCGTACGGCGCGTTCACCTCGCTGCACCGCGTCCGCGAGGACTCCCTGCTGATCGCCGGCGGGGTGGGCATCACGCCGATCCGCGCGCTCCTGGAAGAACTGCCCGGCCACGCCGTGCTCGTCTACCGCGTGTCGAGCCCCGAGGACGCGGTGCTCTACGACGAGCTGCGGGCGCTCGCCGCCGCCCGGGGCGCGGCACTGCACCTGATCAGCGGGCCGCCGAACCCCGACCCGCTCACGCCGGACGCCCTGGTCGCGCTCGTGCCCGACCTGGCCGAGCGTGACGTCTTCGTCTGCGGCCCGCCCGGGATGACGAGCGCCGTGCTGCGCGGCCTGCGCACGCTCGGCGTACCGAAGCCGCAGATCCATTTCGAACGATTCAGCCTGGCCGGATGAAACGGATCCGGCGAGCCGAGGGGACCCCCACATGAAGCGAGCCCTGCCCGTCCTGGTCGTGTCCTTCGCGGCCCTCGTCCCGGTCTGGCGGTACAGCCCGTCGGTCGGCACGACGGCGCAGGCACCGCCCGTCCCGGCGGCCGTACCGCACGCACCGGCGCCGGCCCCGGAGGGCTCGTCGGCGCCGCCCGGGGGTTCCCCCGGGCGGCAGGTGATCGCCGGGCCGACGATACCCACCGAGAAGGGCGACGTTCAGGTCGAACTGACCCTCGCGGGCGGCCGGATCAGCGAGGTCCGGGCGCTCAAGGCGCCGCCCCACCCGCAGACCACGTCCGCGCTGCCGCGGCTGATCGAGGAGACCCTGCGGAAGCAGAGCGCCGACATCGACACCGTGACGGGGGCGACGGTCACCAGCGACGGCTACCGGCGGTCCCTCCAGGCCGCCCTCGACCTGCGGGACGAATCCTGACGCGTACCGCGTCGAGCACGTGACGGAGCTGCCGCCCGGCCTGGACTGGGCGTGCCGCTCGCGTACGGTCGAGTCGTCGGCCCAGGCGCCGGCTGCATCCTCATCCCCATCCCCACAGGACCACCGCAGCGCCGAACGCGTCCCGGAGAGCACCCGGCGCCTGCTGCATGTCCTGGCCACCCCCGGCCCGGTGCTCGGCCGCCACCTCGACGTCCTCGCCTGGAACCCGCTCGCCGAAGCCCTGCTGGGCGATCCGGCGGACCGGCCCCCGGCGGATCGCAACATGGTCTCGGTCCTGTTCCGGGAGCCCGAGGCACGCATGCTCTGCCCGGGTTGGGAGAACATGGCCCGCCAGAGATACGGCAGCGGTCGGCCGGGCACCTCGACGCGCAGGGCGAGATGGATGCGGGGCCGGGGGGCCGGGTGGGCGGATCGCCGGTGCCGATCGCGACCCGGCTCATGACGAGGCGCGCGGTGAGACCGATGGCCCCCCTGCGTCGCCCCCCGACCGCCGGACGGGCGTCGCCCATCGTCGTGTCAGGACCGGTGCGCGGCCGAGATCTGGCCGACCAGCACCGCGAACGGCATGTCGAGCGCGGCGTACACGGCCGCCGACTCGGGGGCGGCGTTGTCCCCGAGGGCCTCGACCATGAGGGTGGCGTAGTCGCTGAGGATGACGCCCGCCTGCTGCATCCGCGCCAGCCCGGCCTCCCGCTTGGTCGCGCTGAAGGTACCGGAGGCGTCCACGGCCACGTAGGCGTCGTAGCCCGCGGCGGTCGCCGCGTACGCGGGCAGGGCCGCGCAGACCTCCAGGGACACCCCGGCGAAGATCAGCTTCTGGCGGCCGGTGGCCTCGATGGCCTCGCGGACCCGGCCGTCGTGCCAGGCGTTGACCGAGCTGCGGTCGATGATCTTCTGTCCGGCGGGGAGGGCCTCGACCAGTTCGGGGGCAGTGGGTCCCCACATGCTGTCGGCGGCGGTGGTGGTCACCACCAGCGGGATGTCCAGCGCGGTCGCGGCCCGCGCCAGCGCCGCCACGTTGTGCTTCAGCTCGCCCACCGGGATGTCCCGGACGCCCGACAGCAGACCGACCTGATGGTCGACCAGGACGACGGCGGCGTTCTCGCGGGTGACCGGCTCCAGGTACTTGCTGCGCTCGCTCACGTTCTTCTCCTCGGATCGTCAACGGGGATTCAGCCACTCACGTTTGGTCACTAATCTTGATAGTCAATTTCAGTGACGACTTTGAATCTAGGTGACCATCGCCAGAGATGCAAGCCGGAGTTGGAGCGGTGCCGGCCGGGCAACGGCCGGACGGATAAACTCGCTGGTAGGACCGCCCTGGACACAACGGCGGCAGGCAGAGCGGCAGCGGGAAGGAAGGCGTGGACACATGACCGGGGACCGGCAGGCCGAACCGGGACCGGATCTGGGAGTGCTCGCCGCCCGGGTCCTGCTCTCCGTCCAGCGCGAACTGTTCGCCACCCTCGCCGAGCGCGGTTTCGACGACATCCTGCCGCGCTCCGGGGTCGTCCTGGCCCATCTGCGTCCCGAGGGCATCCGGGCCAGCGAACTGGCCAGGCTGTCCGGCCAGCACAAGCAGGTGGTCGGCACACTCGTCGACGACCTGGAACGCCTCGGCTATGTCGAGCGCGCCCCCGACCCCGCCGACCGCCGCGCCAAACTGGTCCGCCCCACCGAACGCGGTCTCCTCCAGATGGAGACGGCCACCACCATCATGCGCGCGATCGAGGAACGGCACGCGAAGGCCCTGGGCGAGGAGGCGTACGCCACCTTCAAGCAGGCGCTCGGTCAGGTGGCGAAGGCCCAGAGCGCGGCGGCGCAAAGGCCGGTCTGAGGGGCCGGTCTGAGGAGCCGGTCCGAGCAGCGGGTCCGAGCGGCCGGTCGGAGCGGCCGTCGGTCAGGGCTCGATCGGCTGCCAGCGGCCCTCGCGGTAGACCATCCCGCTGTCCTTGATGAACGTGGTGACGAGATGGACGCGGGAGTGGCGGTAGCCGGGCAGACCGGGCAGGACATCGGCCTGGAGGCGGTAGACGTCGTCGGTGTGCGACACCGCCACCGCGGCGATCAGATTGTCGGGGCCGCTCACCGCGGCGGCCAGATGGACCGCCGTGAGCGAGGTGAACTGCTTGACCGTGTCGGCCAGGGTCGCCGGATCGCACTGGATGAAGAACACCGCCTGGACTTCCAGGCCCACCTGGCAGCGGTCCACGACCGTGGCGATCTCGGCGCCCCCACCGCGTCGGAGGCGGTCGAGGCGGCGCTGCGCGGTCGCGGAGGAGGTATGGGTCGCCGCCGCGAGCCGGGCGAGGCTCATCCGGCCGTCCACGGCGAGCGCTTCCACCAGGTGCTGTTCGTCGGTGTCGAGACGAGGGCCGGGACCGAGGCCGGGAGCACCGTACGGGTGCCGGATCAGATCCGTCTGGGCGGCGGTGAGCAGGGGCGGATGCGGCGGACCGGCCAGGGTGTGGGCGCGCAGCACGGGCAGGGTCCGCAGGTCGACGAGATCACCGACCAGCGCGTGGTGACGTAGCGTCAGGTCATTGCGTTCGTCGCGGTGGCGGGGGTGGACCAGGGCGAAGATCTCGCCGTTGTCGAGCACCCAGACCGTCTTCACCGGGTACATCCGGGCGAGTTGGTGCGCCAGCCGCAGGGTCCGGTCGGGCCGGGCACGCGGCATGAGCAGCAGGGGCCAGCCGCCCCAGGCGCGGTAGGGGTTCTCCAGGACGGTGACCGCGAGCAGCCCGGACTCCATCAGCCGGGTGCCCCGTCTGCGGACCGTGCTCTCGGTGAGGTCCAGAGCCTCGGCGATCACCGCCCACGAGGCCCGCCCGTTGGCCAGCAGCGCCGAGACCACCAGCTTGTCCGTGTCGTCCATCGCGGCCCCTCCGAGTTCGACCGGGCCGCGCCTCCGGCCCTGTTCGTGGTCAAGGCCCATGGTGACGGAAATCCACCGCCGGGAGGGAGTCGGGTGACGGAATCCTGCACGTAGGGGCATGAGGGACCGCAGGTGAGGGCCGGTGGGAGGACCGCGGTCTTCACTGTCCTCGTCACGACGATTCGTCGCGGCGGCCGATCACCACGGCTCGTCACGACGGATTCCCGCGAACGTCACTCACCGAGAAGAGGCACGACCATGACCAAGAGCCTGACCCGCCGTACGAACCTCGCCACCGCCGTCGTCAGCGGCCTGGCGACCGCGGCGCTGGTGCTCGGCGTCCAGTCCGGCACCGGCGACGGTCCACAACTGACCACCACCGGCGCGGCCAAGGCCGCACCCGCGGCCCCCGCCGACACCGCACCGCAGAAGACGGACAGCCGACGAAAGCTGGGTGAGCCCTGGAAGTACGACGGCAGGACCGCCCTCTACCAGACCCATGAGGTGAAGGACCCGCGCGGCATCCTGTTCGTGGCCGGGCAGACGGCGAAGGACGAGAACAACACCTATCTGCACCTGTGGGACATGGAGCGGCAGATCGACCGTGTCTTCGACCAGGTGGAGAAGTACGTCAAGGACGCCGGCTACAAGCCCTCGGACATCACCAACCTGCGGTACTCGGTGACCGACGAGGATCTCTTCTTCCAGCACTTCGACCAGGTCATCGACCGACTCGACAAGGCCGGCATCAAGCCCACCAGCGCGGCCATCGGTGTCGAACGGCTCGCCCGCCCCGGTGTGCTCCTTGAGATCGAGGCGACCGCGGTCCGATGATCCGGTGCGCCCGCCCGGGACATATCGGGGCCGGAACGCCGGTCCGAGGCCGACCGAAGGACCCGGCGGCCGACCCGCCGCAGGGCCGCCAGCCGGTGGCCCGGCGGTGGTCGCCGCACCGCAGGCGGCCGGTGCCGCGGCGGCCCGTTGACCGGCTGCGGGCCGTCGGCGATACGGACTCCCCTGTCAGCACGGGTGGTGAGCTGCCGGAGTACCCCCTCGCGTGCGAGGACGGCGGCCGGCGCCTGTGGCTGCCGCTGATCGCCTGGAGCGCGGGCTTGCCCTCCAGGGGCTTCAGATCCGCCTCTCCGCACAGGCCCCCACCGTTCTCCCGCACGACCTCAACCACGAACACGCCCACGGCGAATGCACCCGACAGCTCCGGGACCCCGGCCGGCACCGTGCCAGTGATCCCGCCGCCCGGCCCCCCGTTCAGGACCGAGCAGTCGCACACCGACAGCCTGCTGTCACGCACAAGCACCATTGCGTGCCGCGCCGCGAGATGGTCGGTTCCGGGTCGCGGCGGTGATCAGCTGGGGATCGGAGCGCAGCCCGCCGGGCTGCGGCCCGGCGCGGACCTGTTCGGCGCCGACAAGGTTCAGCGCACCGATCTGGTCGTCCTCGCCCCAGCGGCCGAGTTGAGCAAGGAAGCGGTCGAGGACATCCGAGGACTCATCGCGACGTCCCCGCGGCGGCGAGGCTACGGTCGAGCCAGCCGATGACGGTGGGGAACACTTCGCCCCATTTGCTCACCGCGCAGTGCCCGGTGTCGGGAACAAGGTCGACCACCGTGTCCCGACGCCCTTGGAACACCAGGGTGTCGTGCTGCGGGACATGCACGTCATCGGCGCCGTTGACGATCAGCATCGGGGCGTTGCGGTCCTGGTCGAGCAGCGGGCGCAGCGAGAACTCCGCCCTGCTTGCCGCGAACTCCTCGGGACTGGGGGGCGCATCGAACCCCAGGGCGTTGCCGACGATCCCGTCCATTCCGAAGACGGCCTTCCGCTCACCGGTGAACGCGGCTTCGACCGGCCCGCCCAACACCACGGCGGCGTCCACATCGCCGGCGAGACCGGACCGGGCGGAGAAGTAACCGCCCATCGAGATCCCCACGTGCCCCACCACACCGTTGCCGAGCGACCGGGCATGGTCGATCAGCCCGCCGACGATCTCCGCACCGCCGGAACCCGTCATCGGCACAGCGGATTCGCCGGTACCAGCGATGTCGAAAGCCACTACGCGGAGCTGGAGTTGGGTCGCCAGAAGCACCAGCACCCCGTGCACATCCATCTTCCAGCTGTCCACTCCCCCGCTGGCGATCAGCACCGGCCGGCCAGGGGGCAGGCCGAAGGGCGTGAACACATGCACCGACACGTCGGTTGTGCCGCCCCGGTACGGCAACCCCAGTACCTGACGCTGGAATTCGAGACCGAATCCGGGGGCGGCGAGCTGATACTGCTCGAGCTGCCTGGCCAGGGCCACGCGCTTGCCTCCATCGGCCAGGGCGGGAAACTTCGCCCACCCGTAGGCCAGCGCGGCCCGCTCGTGCGCGCCCGCCTCCGCGTAGGACGCGGCCAGTTTCGACCATTCATGGACCCAGCCGCCCGGGGCGTCCGTCCACATGTCCGCGACCGCAGCACGCACGGTGTCGACATCGGACACCGGCAGCCCGGTGTTGATCATCTGCGGATACCGCTCACCGAAGAGCTCGGAAGCATCCAGCGGCCACTGGTAGGACATGACAGCTCCTTCTACGACGCGATCCCTAACGCAGACTTCGTGCGTCAGGGACGCTACGTCCGGTCGACCGCAAACGCAAGAATCGTGCGTTAAGCTCAGGGGTGTGAACGGGGACGAGATGCACACCCAGGTGACCCGCCGCCCGGGCGGCCGATCCGCGCGAATCCGCGCCGATGTCTTGCAGTCCACGCTGGAAGCGCTTGCCGACCGCGGCGCCGACCGCCTGACGATGAGCGAGATCTCCCGGCGATCGGGCGTCCACGCCACGTCGATCCAGCGGCGCTGGGGCACCCTGCAGAACCTGATCCTCGACGCCCTTCTGGCCTACAGCCAGGAGCAGCTGCCGATCCCCGACACCGGAACCCTCCGGGACGACATGGTCGCGCTGGCCCGCCTGGTCACGGCCTACCTGGACACACCACTGGGCACGGCACTGGCCCAGGCCATGGCAGCAGGAGACGACGACCCCGCCCTGGCCGCCAACCGCGACCGATTCTGGCGAGCCCGCTACGACGCCGCTCGCACGATCATCGACCGCGCCATCGACCGCGCCGAACTGGCCGCCGACACCGACCACCAGCTCGCCCTCGAACTGCTCATCGCACCCCTCCACTTCCGGGCGCTGCTCATCCGGCAACCGCTCGACGAGGACCGCACCGAGCAGATGGTCGACACACTCCTGCACGGACTGGCCAAGTAGCCCTGCCCGCACGGGCCTTCGGCCTTCTGGGACTGGGAGGCAGGCGAGTCCTGCCGCAAGTGCCCGCGCCAGTACGGGCAGCAGGGCGTGGAAGAGAAGCTGCGGGAACGCTGGTTCACCCGGATGTTCGCGCCGAACCACGTCGTCCACCGCTTCGTCGGCAACCTGGCCAGCGACCCAGGACATGCACGCTGCCGTGCCCCATCCGGACTCCGCGCGCCCGTGGCCGCCGCCGACAGCCGGCCCCGGCCACCTTCTTCCTCACCGGCCACTTCGCCGAGCGCCACCCGCAGGGCGTCGCGGGCGGATGACGGTGCAGCAGGCCGTCAGACGGGCCCTCGACGCCCTTGTCCCCGGCGAGATCGTCCAGATGCACGTCGGCTCCCTCGACGGCCAGGACCCGGTCCTCGACGCACAGGCCCTGCCCCAGATCATCGACGCCGTCCGCACCCGCGGCTACCGGATCCGGTCACACCACGACCCGATGGAGTTCGCGGGTCGTGGTGTGACCGGAAAGCCGCTTGTCGTCATGCGCACGCCAAATCTAAGGATAGACCTGCTATCCATGTCCCGGGGTGCGGTCCCCGTCAGGCACTCGTGTGTCTGAGACCGCGGGCGGCCGACGCCCGCGGCGGGCTCGGGTGGACAAGGGGGATCCTCCGTGCATCGTGGAGGGAACAGGGCGCTGGGCGCCGGGGTCGCGTCCGGCATCGCGATCGCGATGCTGCTGACGGGCTGCAAGGCGGGCGGCGACGACAACGATCCGGCGGGCGCCGCCAAGGGCGGCGGATCGCGCGAGGCGTTCGTGAAGGCGGCGGCCGCGCTGCGTGACGCGCCGAACTTCGGGTACCGCATGAGCGCCCCCGGCGGGCTTTCGGTCCGGACGCGGGCGACCCGTGAGGGCGCGGCGATCGGCACGATGACGGTGGGCGGCTCGCTGACGAACACACTGACGGTGGGCGGCAAGACCTATGTGAAGTGGCACGACAAGCTCCCCGGTGCCGGTGCCGGTGCCGGTACGGGCGCCCGGCCGGGGCAGGCGGAGCTGCTGAAGGACAAGTGGGTGACCGGCAGCGCGCTTCCGGGTACCGGTGGGACGCTGACCCCGAAGCTGCTGGGCACGGCGGTGGCGCAGCAGCTGAACCAGCCGGGGATCCGGTTCCCCGAGCGGGACGAGACGGTGACGGTCGACGGCAAGAGCGCGTGGAAGGCGTCGGGCTCGCTCAGCGACATCTACGTGACCAGCACCGCGCCCCACCGGGTCGTGCGGATCGCGCCGAAGGGCAGCGGTCTTTCGGGCCTTTCGGGGCTGCCGTCGATGCAGAACGCGTTGCCGACCGCGCTGCCGTCGGCGCTGCTCGACGTGCCGGGCATCGGCCGGGCGAGCCGCTCGGCCCGCCGCGGTGTCCCTCGGGCGCCCGCGGCGACGGCACAGATCGACGTCGACGAGCTGACCCGGGCCGAGGTCGACGAGCTGTTCGACGAGCTCGTCAGCAACACCCGTCAACTCGCGAAGTCGGCGGACATGTCGTACCAGTTCAACGCCAGCGGGAGCGCGGCGTTCA
The DNA here is from genome assembly GCF_044748125.1 of Streptomyces sp. NPDC090025. Taxonomy (NCBI): domain Bacteria; kingdom Bacillati; phylum Actinomycetota; class Actinomycetes; order Kitasatosporales; family Streptomycetaceae; genus Streptomyces; species Streptomyces sp. NPDC090025. Next base: position 336,593 of record NZ_JBIVFL010000008.1, read on the forward strand.
CCGGCTGCGGTCCGGCCGCCTGCTCGGTGACCGTCACGATCACCAGCCGGTTCGTCAGCGCGAAGCTCAAGCCGCCGACGAACATCAACGCGATGATGACGGTGTCGATGACCGGCAGCGGCAGCCCGGTCGGCGGCTGCGCCACCAGCGGGACCCTGCCCGTCAACGCGACGGGCTCCCTCGCGTGCACCAACACCTCGCCCGCCTGGGCCGCCTGGTACAGCAGGGCCCGCAACACGCGCGGCACCCACGTCTACACCGCGCTCGCCCAGGTCGTCGGCAACGCCATGAGCGAGGCGGCCATCGACTACCTGATCGAAGAGCTCCAGCGTCTGCACGAGGAGCACCAGCGCGAACGCTTCGGTACGGGAACGCCGAGCGGCTCGCCGAGCCCGTCGCGCACCTGCACCCCGCAGCCCCCGGTCTACGGTCCGTTGGACAGCCTGGGCCGCGGCACCTCCGGGCACGTGGTGCTGTGCGATCCGCCGCCCACCGGCAGCGCCGCCTCGGTCGCCCCGCGCGGCTACAACCCGGCCATCCACGACGGCGGGCATCTGATCGGCGCGCGTTTCGGTGGCGCCGGCAACACGTTCAGCAACATCGTGACCCTGTACCGGACGATGAACCAGGTGGTGATGCGGACCTGCGAGAACCGGGTCGCCGACCTCGTGAAGGCGGAGTCGCCGGTCGACTACACCGTGACCGCGACGTACGTCCCCGGCCTGCTCATTCCCGCGAGTGTCACGATGACAGCCAGGGGCGACAAGGGCACAGTGTTCCACGTGACCCTCCCCAACACGCCTTCCGCCGCCCATGCCTGCAAGAAGTAGCCTGGCCGGCCTGCTCGGCCCGGCCCCGGCGACCGCACCGGCGGTCGACTGGGCCCGGACCGAGCAGCTCCTCGGCTTCGTCCCGCCCGCCGACTACCGGTCCTGGGCCGACGCCTACCCCCAGCTCGTCATCGACGGCTTCCTGATCGTCCGGCACCCCGCCGCCGCACCGCCCAACCTGCTCACCGCGGGCGACGACCTGCTGTTCATGGACCGTCTCCTGCGCGAAGCCGACCCCGACGACGTCCCCTACCCCTTGCACCCCGAGCCCGGTGGCCTCTACCCCTGGGGGACGACCACCAACGGCGAGCGTCTGCACTGGCACCCCGCCGCCGACCAGGTCGTCGTCATCGGCCGCTCCGGAAACTGGGAACACCCCGGCACCATGACCACGTTCCTCACCGCCGTGCTCACCCGCACCGTCGTCTGCCCTCTGTTCCCACCGGGCTTCCCCGGACCGGACTTCACCGTCACCACGGCCTGACCGGCACACCCGCCGAGGGCGACTCCGACCGCGACCACGTCAGACGACCGCGCCAGACGTCAGCGTCAGACCGTGTGCCGCCGGGCGCGGATCGCGATGATGGCGGTGTCGCAGATCATCGCGACGGCGCCGAGCACGACCAGCGGCCAGGTGGCGTCCGGCGGAACGTACTGCCAGGTGATCCCGGCGGTGATGCCCCCGGCGAGGGCGAGGCCGGTGCCGGAGGGATAGCGCAGCGGAATCGTGAGCTGCCGGCCGGGACCGGGTTCCGGTCCGGCGGTGGCCATGGGATCCTGGAGGGACATCTGGCGGTCTCCTTCGCGGTGGTGCCGGATGGCTCCGCCGCTCCCACGGTTCCTAGGCCGAGTGGGGAGCGGCGGACTGCTGTACGGGGCCCGGCGTGCGGGCCGTTCGCAGGCGGTCACGCCTTCCCGCGCTTGCCCGCCCACACCTTGACCCCTAGGTTCTGTCGTCAAATGTCACGCCCACATCAGGAGTGATGCGAGGGTGACGGCTGCTTCGTAGGACTGTGCGGTCTTGTCGTAGCGGGTGGC